>DASQOU010000193.1:0-26093 GCA_035644295.1 Bradyrhizobium sp. | reverse complement strand
CAACATTCTCCAGCCTGACATTGCGAACAAATTGCGCGATCGAAAGGTCGCCAATATTGCGATGGTCAAGCCGGACATGATCGCTGCGGGCAATATTGGCTGCATGGTGCAGATTGCCGGTGGTACGTCAGTTCCTGTGGTGCACACGATTGAGCTTCTCGATTGGGCGACAGGCGGTCCGCGGCCAGGATTGAACTGATCGATGGGCCTCGCGCTCGAGGCGGACGACTTGAAACGCTCGATAAACATTGATCGGCGGCAACAGGAGGATCATCACGATGGCTAAAGGCAAAAAGAAGAAGAGTGGCAAGAAGAGTAAAACCAAGAAAAGGGTTCTGACGGCGAAGAAGAAATCCGGAAGGAAGGCTTCGAAGAAATCCGCCAAGAAGGCGGCGAAGAAATCCGCCAAGAAATCCGCCAAGAAGGCGGCCGCCCCGAAAAAGGCGGCCAAGAAGGCCAGTGCCAAGAAGCGACCGGCGAGGAAGGCTGCGCCTAAACCCGCCGCGGCGCCCGCGGCTGCGCCGGCTCCCGCGCCTGCACCCACGGCATCGAGTTGGGCCACGCCCAGTCCGGCTGCTCCAAGCCCTGCACCGTCATGGGGGCATTCGCCCTCCAGCGGTGAGGACAACAACTAGAACGGCGCACCCGGCAAATTCGGGTCTCATGCAAGGGCCGCAGTGGTCGTCCGCTGCGGCCCTTGCTTGCTTTGAAGCAGCCGGACCGTGATCAAGCCCCGGAGTTATCCACCGATCTGGGGGGCCATCCGCAAAAAGCTGTTGTCAGATTACAACAGCTGCGGAGAACATTTCATGGAGTGCCCGGAAACGCATAAAAAATATGCACATGATGACATTTTCTGCTTCGTACTATCAACGCTCTGTACCAAGTTACCCTCTTGATTAACGCAATTCGGCTGGCGTCCCGTCGATCGGACGCTGATCCGGAATGACCTTTGGGGGCTCTCGATGAAAAAGTTGGTTTTGGCCGCTGCCGTATTGGCAATGGCGGGTTCGGCATACGCCGCGGATATGCCGCTGAAGGCCAAAAAAGCGCCGCCCATGCCCTCCTGGTGGGATACATTGACGATAACCGGCCTTGTGGAAGTCGGTGCTTCGGGCAACGCGAATAATCCCGCCGTCACGAATTTCGGCCAGCTCTTTACGGATAAGCCCAATTCAGCGTTTTTGAACCAGGCGTCGCTGACGGTCCAGCGCCCCCTCGATCCGAAAGCCACCGGATACGATTTTGGCTTCAAGTTCCAGGCGATGTACGGTTCGGACGCTCGCTATACGCACTTCCTGGGTGAGTTCGATCAGTCAATCAGCGACCGCAACCAGTTCGACATCGTCGAAGCGCACGCGCTGTTCCACCTGCCATGGCTTACGTCCGGCGGTGTTGACGTAAAGGTCGGTCAGTACGTCACCCTTGAAGGCGCAGAGGTCATCAATGCGCCTGACAATGCGCTTTACACGCACTCCTACATTTTCAACTTCGGCATACCGTTCAAGCACACGGGCCTGCTGACGACCACGCATGTGAACCCGGTGTTGGATATTTATGCAGGCGTAGACACGGGTGTGAACACCACCTTCGGCAATCACTTCAACTGCTTTAATTGTGGCGATAACAACACAGCCGCAGCGTTCCACGGTGGTTTCGGTTTGAATTTATTGGGTGGCGCGCTGACCGTTCTGGCAACCACCCATATCGGCCCTGAAAATCCGAATGTGTCGTCTGTCGTGCTTGCGGGCGTCAATCCCAATACCGCCCTACGTTATCTCAATGACGTTACCGTCGTCTGGAAGGCAACCGACAAGCTCACCCTGACGACCGACGCTAACTATATTCGTGATGATGGGTTTAACGCGACGGGCGGCGGTGTGGCCCAATACGCCACCTATGCGATCAACGATTGGCTCAAGATCACTGGACGCGGAGAGATCTGGCGCGACAATAACGGCTTCTTCGTTGCCTCTTTTCCCGGCAATCTGGATTTTGTGAGGGTTGAACATGGCAATCCATTTGGCGTAGCGATTAGTGGTGGACCGACGACCTACGGTGCGCTGACCCTCGGACTTGCCATCAAGCCTCCCGTACCGAAGCAGATCGAAGGCCTCGTTATCAGGCCTGAGATTCGCTACGACACGTCCTTGAACAACACCACGCCATTCGGCGGAGGAACCAAGGGCTCGCAATGGACGTTTGCCAGCGACCTCATCATACCCTTCACGATCAAATGACGCCGACCTGACCGCGATGACCAATCTGAAGTAACTTTTTTCTCCTGAGGCTGTAGAAGAGCGGCAGAGCAATCTGTCGCTCTTTGTTTTTGGGGGACCAATGCGTCTGGATCGGCAAGGGGTAGTGAGGAGGGCGCGCCACCGCATCGGACTTCCCAATATTCTGCGGGCGGTCGCGGCAGGCCTTGGCGTGGCCTTCGCGATTGGTGGCATGGAGTGGTCCTCGCTGGTATCCCACTATCCGCTGGTGCTCATCCCCTTCGCCACCTCCATCGTGCTGGTCATCGGATCGCCGGAGGTCGAACCGGCCCAACCGCGCGCCTTGATTGGCGGACATCTCGTGGCGACCCTGGTCGGATTCGTGGTGTTGCGGCTGGCCGGACCGCACGCCTGGGCGGCAGCGGCGGCGGTCGGATTGGCCGTGCTCGCGATGTATCTGACCGGCACGTTCCATCCGCCAGCGGGGATCAATCCGCTCTTGGTGGTCTCCGGCGGTCTTCCCTGGTCATTCCTGCTCGCGCCGGTGCTTGCGGGCGCGGTATCGCTCACGGCGTTCGCCTATGTCTGGCACCGCTGGATCTTGCGCCGGCCGTGGCCGCTGCGCTGGCTATAGCGGCTTGCCGTCGTTGGGCTGGTCCTGCAGCGCAAATCGATCGCCGTCCCGGGTCAGCACGACGTTGCGCAGGTGGAACGCCTTAAGCGTGCTCCGATGGCCGATCGAGACCACGGTCGTTGCCGGCAATTTTTTGCCGAGGAGACCATAAAGCGTCGCCTCGGAGGCCTCATCGAGCGAGGCGGTCGCTTCATCGAGGAAGAGAAATTCCGGCGCATGCAAAAGCGCGCGTGCCAGCCCAAGCCGCTGCTGTTCGCCGAGCGAAAGCATTCGATTCCAGTGCGCTTCCTCCTCGAGCCGCGATACGAGCTGAGGCAGGCCCACCGCGGCGAGAGCATTCCCGACCCGTTCCGAATCGTATGCGCTGGGCTCCGCGGGATAGACGATCGCTGCCTTCAGCGATCCGACCGGAAAATACGGCCGCTGGGGCAGCATCATCAGCGTGGCCTTGGACGGGATCGCGATCGCGCCGGCCCCAAAAGGCCAAATGCCGGCGATGGCACGGAAGAGAGTTGACTTGCCGGCGCCGGACGGTCCGGTGACCAGGATGCGCTCGTGGCAGCGAATGCTGAAGCTGTCCGCCGAAACCAGCGGGGACCCGTTGGGCAGCCGGACCAGGAGCTGGCGCAATTCGATGTTGTCGCCGCCGATTGAAGGCACCATGTCGATCGAGCCGGTGTCGGTCGGCAGCGCCGCCGCGCTGGCGATCGCGTCCTCGAATCCGTCGAGGCGCGCGATCACCGCACGCCATTCCGCCAGCGATCGATAGACCGTAACGAAAAATGAAAGTGCCCTCTGCACGCTGTCGAACGCGGATGCGGTCTGCATCATGCCGCCAAGCTGGATCTTGTCCGCAAAATAAGCCGGCGCCACCAGAATGTAGGGGAAAACCACCGCGGCCTGCGCGTAGCTCGAGGTAAATGCCGTCAACCGCTTGGTTCGGGTCATGATTCCATACCAGTTTTGGATGACGCGGCCGAAGCGCTCCGTAAGTCGCTGCCTTTCGACGCTCTCGCCTCGCAGCAGCGCGATCTGTTCGGAATTCTCGCGTACCCGCACGAGGTTAAAGCGGAAGTCGGCCTCAAAGCGTTGCTGCTGAAAATTGAGGCCGACCAGCGGTGAGCCGATCCAATGGGTGAGCGCGGTTCCGAAGATGGCATAGATCAGCGCGCCCCACACCAGATAGCCGGGGACATGGAACTCGGCCCCGAAAATCGTCAACGGAGATTCAGCCGACAGGCCCCACAGGATGACCACGAAGGATGCCAAGGTCACGACTGCGCTCAAAAGCCCGACGCAGATCGTCAGTGTTTGATCGACAAACAGCTTCACGTCATCGCTGATGCGCTGGTCTGGATTGTCGGCAGCATCGCCCTTGAGCTGCATGCGGTAATGGTTGGCCCCGTGCAGCCATTCACCCAGATAACGGCTGGTCAGCCAGCGCCGCCAGCGGATCTGAAGCCACTGGTTGAGATAGAGCTGGTAGACCGAAAGCGCGATAAAACACGCGGCCAGGATGCAAAAGACGCCGATTTCCCTGACGAAGCCGTCCCAGTTCTTCTCCTGTAGCGCGTTATAGAAGCGGTTGTTCCACTGATTCAGCAGAACGTTGATCCCGACCACGGTGAGTTCGATCAAAATGACCGACGCAAGCAGCAGGCGGCCTGCAAATTTGTCTTCCGACCGGAAATAGGGAGCCGCGATCCGCCGTACGGTCGCGAGCGTCAAGCGGAGGTTATTCACAGATCGCGGTCTCCGGGAGGACGGCTGGAAGGCCTGAAAAGCGGGGGAAAATGAGAGTGCCTAGACTAAAGTCGTAATTTCCACGGTCTGCGTTCGCTTGTCCCGGCCTCGGAGTCAACTCTAGCATGCCGATAATGGCGAGGGGCAGGGGGCCTTCATACGTCGCGCGTTTGTGAGCGGTTTGGCAGGGCCAAATTCGCTTCCGATTCCGCATTTTGCTAAAGACACCCCGGCAATCGCGCCAGGCGGACCGACCTTTCACGCGGGTCGGACGCCGAATAAGCGCGTGGGGAGGAATCGTAATGTGGAATCAGGTCTATAATCCCTTTAACAACACTGTGCTGTCGACGATCGCCGCGGCGATACCCGTCGTCACGCTGCTGGTGTTGATCGCAAGCGGCAAGGTCAAGGCGCATATCGCAGCCATCGTTGCGGTGATCCTGACCAATTTGATCGCGATATTCATCTTCTCGATGCCGGCCAATATGTCGATCCGCGCAACGCTGCTCGGCGTCGTCGCGGGTTTCTTCCCGATCGGCTGGATCGTGCTGAACGTCATTTTTCTCTACCAGCTCACGGTTGCAACGGGTCAATTCGAGCTATTGAAACGCGCGGTCGGCGGCGTCACCGAGGATCGTCGCTTGCAGCTGCTGCTGATCGCGTTTTCGTTCGGTGCGTTTTTCGAAGGCGCTTCTGGCTTTGGTACGCCGGTCGCCGTAACCGGCGCGGTTCTGATCGGTCTCGGCTTCTCCCCGCTTGCTGCATCCGGGCTGTCGCTGATCGCCAATACCGCGCCGGTCGCATATGGCGCGCTCGGTACCCCGATCCAGGGCCTCGCTTCGGTGACCGGTCTCGATCCGTATATCCTGGGTGCGATGGTCGGTCGTCAGTTGCCGGTGTTCTCGCTGATCGTGCCGTTCTGGGTGGTATGGGCATTCGCCGGCTGGAAAGGCATGAAGGACGTCTGGCCGGCCATCCTGGTCACCGGCGTGTCGTTCGCGATCCCGCAATTCGTGATCTCGAACTACATCAACCCCTGGATCGTCGATATCGGCGCGTCGCTGATTTCGATGGGCTGCCTGATTCTGTTCCTGAAGGTCTGGCAACCGCAGCAGCTTTGGCTTTCCCCCGCGCTGCGCGGCAACGATGAATCCATGGCGACCATGGCACCGGCCAAGCCGATGGACAAAACCCCATTGAGCCAGACGGAGCTGTGGAGTTCGCTGCTGCCATGGATCATCGTGTGCGTCGTGATGCTGATCTGGGGCAGCGGCTGGTTCAAGAGTTGGGCAAACTCGATCTTCATCTGGAACTATCCGATTCCTGAATTGCACCAGATGATCAACACGGTGCCACCGGTGGCGGCAAAGCCGACGCCGCAAGCGGCGGTATTCGGCTTCACATATTTGTCGTTCACCGGAACGGGCATGCTGATCGCCGCGATCATTTCCGGCTTCCTGGCAGGCTTTTCGCCGGGGAGGATGGTCTCGACATACGGCAGCACCATCAAGCTGTGCGCGATTTCGCTGATCACGATTTCGGCGATGCTGGCGATCGGCACGCTGACGCGACTGTCGGGTGTCGATGCGACGCTCGGTCTCGCGTTCGCCGCAACCGGGGTGCTCTATCCCTTCTTCGGCACTCTGCTCGGCTGGTTGGGCGTGGCGTTGACGGGATCGGACACCGCTTCGAACATTCTGTTCGGCAACCTGCAGAAGATCACGTCTGAACAGTTGAATCTGTCGCCGATCCTGATGGGCGCGGCGAACTCGTCCGGCGGCGTCATGGGCAAGATGATCGACGCGCAGTCGATCGTCGTCGCCTCCACCGCCACCAATTGGTACGGGCATGAAGGCACGATCCTGCGCTTCGTGTTCAAACACTCGATCGCGCTGGCGTGTCTGGTCGGCCTCTTTGTCATGCTGCAGGCCTACGTCTATCCGTTCACGCTCATGGTGTTGAAGTAAGTCACCGGCTCGAACAAGCATCGATCAAAATCCCCGCGTCCCTCCGGGCGCGGGGATTTTTTGCGAAGCGATGATTTTTGTGACCGCCAATCTGGTCATTGTCACACCAGCCCATTACAACGACGCGGGCCGCCGGCATCTCCAGATGTTTTCGAGGAACTGCATGTTTTCAACGAAGGGCTTTTTAAGGCAGGCCGCAACCGCGGCGGTCCTGGCGGTGGCGGCCTTCGCGGCAAGCCCAGCTTGCGCCGACGACGGGTTTCCGTTCGGGTTCGAGATGACGCTGGACGCGGCACCTCAAGCCGGATCGAAGCGGATCCCAACGCTCGAGATCGGCGACAACGGCGAGGCGAAGTTCGAACTGTGGTGCAAGGGCGGCAAGGGCCAGTTTTCGGTCGCCGGCAATACCGTGATTTTCGTACCCGGTCAGCTGCAGGATCGCGGCTGCCCGCCGGCGCGGGCGCAGGCTGACGATGAGTTGGTCGCAGCGCTGAGCGAGGCCGCTACCTGGAAGCGGCGCGGCGACCTGGTGTCGTTCATCGGAACCAAGCCGCTGCGATTTCGAATCAATACCAACTGAAGTTTTCCAGTCCCCGATGCGTTTCCGACGCGAACGGGTATCTGCCGGATGGCGACCGCAGCAAATCTCGGTTCCGGAGCGCTCGATCCCCTCGCGCAGGTAAGGTCGGCTACTTCCAGACCGACTTATCCGCGTCCCACCGTTGTCCCCTGAATTCCTTGGCCAGCGCATCGACGGCGCCGTTGTCGTCTTTTTGATCGCCGTCCTCGTCGCCGCTGGAATCGTTGGCCAGATTGAGCTTCGCGCCAACGGCTTCATCCGCCGTTGAGATTGCGGGAGTGCTGATCCACAGCAGCAGCCGGTCGGACGCGCCGGGCTTTTCGGGCGCCACCAGGGCGGTCATCTCGATCGTCTCGGTGAGATCGAGCGCGGGGTATAGCTGGCTTGGTCGCTTGAACGTCAATTTCAGCTTTCCGGTGCTGGCATTCCATGCGGCCGACGATGATTTTGCCGAGAGCGTCGCGGACAGAACCTTGGCAATCGCCGCGGCGAGCTTGTCCTTGTTGATCCGATCGCCGTCGCGCCAGTCGGCGGCCGCAAAACGGATGGTGCGCTCCATGTCGAGGACCCCAGTGGTCCAGCCCGCGGCGACGACGCCCGGCGATGACTTGAATTTTGCGATCAGGGTGGCGGCGCGATCCGGATCGGCACTGAGATTGATCGTCTGTTCGCCGGCGCGCAGCGCATCGCAGGTGACCGCGAGGCTGCTCAAGGAAACCTCGACGTCCTGCCCCTTCAGGCTCTTGAGGAATTCGAAAGCCGCATCCAGCTTCACTTTCACGCTGATCGATTCCGGAGACACTTCCGTGAAATCCTTTGGCGTTGCATTGATGCCGTCGTCGGTGGTCTGATTGTCCAAAAATTCCTTTTCACTCAAGTCGGAATTGTCGGCCGAGTTAACCTCGATCACGGTTTGGCCGATGCTGATCTGCCCCTTGAATTCGAAGCCGTCGCCGGCAGGCTTGCGCACGAGCTTCACCGTGACCGGCAACTTGCCGCCGATGCTCTGTGTGGTGCCGGTCAGGGTCTGGCCGCTCACGGCGAGGTTGGCGACGAAGCGATCCTTGCGATCGGAGCCTTTCGCCAGGGGATAGCAGACGTCGAGCACTGCCGCCGTGACGGTCTTGCCTTGCCGGGTTTCCTTGAGGATGACGTCGGCATTACCGTCCATCACTCCATCGATGGCGGCGAAATATCGGATCTCGTTCGCACCAGGTGCGGCTTTCGGCGAGAGTTTCATCTGGCCATAGGCCAGACCGGTCGAGGCCGTGATCAGCCCGACCAGGCAGAGCAGAGGGGCGCGCATATGCAATTCCTTGGCAAGGATAGAATCGGGCGTCACCGTAGAGTTATATTGGTTGCGGTTGAATCGGAACCAGCGGCTTCCTGGCAAATGCTCTGCACAGATCGCCAAAAAGAAGGCCGCCCGGAGGCGGCCTTCGTCGATTGATGGTGCGAATGAGACGATGGATTAGAAACCCATTCCGCCATGTCCGTGGCCATGCCCGCCGCCGGCCGCCGCTTGAGCCGGCTCCTTTGGCATTTCGGCCACCATGGCCTCGGTCGTCACCAGAAGCCCGGCCACCGAGGCGGCATCCTGCAGCGCGGTGCGCACCACCTTGGCCGGGTCGATGATGCCTTTGGCGACCATATCGACATACTCCTCGGTCTGCGCGTCGAAGCCGAAGGTCTCGGACTTTTCCTCCAGGATCTTGCCGACGACGATCGAACCCTCCACCCCGGCGTTCTCCGCGATCTGGCGGACGGGCGCTTCCAATGCCTTGAGCACGATATTGATGCCCGCCTGCACGTCAGAGTTTTCGTTGTGGATGCGGCCGACAGCCTTTTTGGCACGCAACAGCGCGACGCCGCCGCCGGGCACGATGCCCTCCTGCACCGCCGCGCGGGTCGCATTGAGGGCGTCTTCGACGCGATCCTTCTTCTCCTTCACCTCGACCTCGGTCGCGCCGCCGACCCGGATCACCGCGACACCGCCCGCGAGTTTGGCAAGACGCTCCTGCAGCTTCTCACGGTCATAGTCCGAAGTGGTCTCCTCGATCTGTGCCTTGATCTGGCCGACGCGGGATTCGATGTCCTTTTTCTTGCCGGCGCCATTGACGATCGTGGTGTTTTCCTTCTCGATCACCACCTTGCGCGCGCGGCCGAGCATGTTGACCGTGACGCTTTCCAGCTTCATGCCGAGTTCGTCCGTGATCAACTGGCCGCCGGTCAGGATCGCGATGTCTTCCAGCATCGCCTTGCGGCGATCGCCGAAGCCGGGCGCCTTGACGGCGGCGACCTTCAGGCCGCCGCGCAGGCGGTTGACGACCAGCGTCGCCAGCGCCTCGCCCTCGACGTCTTCGGCGATGATCAGGAGTGGCTTGCCCGACTGCACCACGGCCTCAAGCACCGGCAGCATCGACTGCAGGCCCGACAGTTTCTTCTCGTGCAGCAAGACGTAGGCGTCCTCGAGCTCCGAGATCATCTTCTCGCCGTTGGTGATGAAATAGGGTGACAGGTAACCGCGGTCGAACTTCATGCCCTCGACGATGTCGACTTCGGTTTCGAGCGACTTGTTCTCCTCGACGGTGATGACGCCCTCATTGCCGACCTTCTGCATCGCTTGCGCAATCATCTTGCCGATCGCGGTATCGCCATTGGACGAGATGGTGCCGACCTGGGCGACCTCGGCGGAAGATGCGACCGGCTTGGCGCGCTTCACAAGGTCCTTGACCACCGCGGCCACCGCAAAATCGATACCGCGCTTCAAGTCCATCGGGTTCATGCCGGCGGCAACCGCCTTGGCGCCTTCCCGAACGATCGCCTGCGCAAGCACGGTGGCGGTGGTGGTGCCGTCGCCGGCGGTGTCGTTGGTCTTGGAGGCGACTTCGCGCAACATCTGCGCGCCCATATTCTCGAACTTGTCGTCAAGTTCGATTTCCTTGGCGACGGTGACGCCGTCCTTGGTAATGCGCGGTGCGCCGAAGCTCTTTTCAATGACAACGTTGCGGCCCTTGGGGCCGAGCGTTACTTTCACTGCATTGGCGAGAATATCGACGCCGCGCAGCATGCGCTCGCGCGCGTCTCCGGAAAATTTGACGTCCTTGGCAGCCATTTGAGATGCTCCTGAATGTGATCCTCATCCTGAGGAGCGAGCGCTTGCTCGCGTCTCGAAGGATGAGTCTGTGAACGGGATAGTGCCTGTTTGCGCCCTTCGAGACGGCAGCTTCGCTGCCTCCTCAGGGTGAGGGCTCGAACATCGTGGCGTTACACAAGCACGCCCATGATGTCGCTCTCCTTCATGATCAGGAGTTCCTCGCCGTCGAGCTTGACCTCGGTGCCCGACCATTTGCCGAACAGCACGCGGTCGCCTACCTTAAGGTCGATCGGGATCAGCTTGCCACTTTCGTCACGGCCGCCCGGACCTACCGCCGTGATTTCGCCCTGCGAAGGCTTTTCCTTGGCGCTGTCGGGAATGATGATGCCGCCCTTGGTCTTTTCTTCGGCGTCGATACGCTTGACCACGACGCGGTCATGCAGCGGACGAAATTTGGTTTTAGCCATGACAATTCCTTTGAAGGGCTGGTTTGCTGGTCGGTTTGCCATCGGAATCGGAATACGGGCGTATTCGACACCGCCGAGGGCAGTTAGCTTGAATCCTGGCAATCGCACTATCGGAGTGCCAATTGCGCGCCACGGGGATAGGGTGTGACGCCGATCCTGTCAAGCAAACGAGGTTAAGGCCTTGGTGATGCGGATATAGGATGCTTTCCGAGAAACTAAATCGGGGTACCGGCGTAGTTTGCTGGACGTCATTGCTCCGGCAGGGGTTTTGCGCTTGGCTGCAGGACGGATGCGGCCAAAGGATTTGCTTTGGGGGAGACCATGCTCGGTTCATGTAGCGCGCGGACGTTTGCCAATCTGGGGATCGCCTCGGCGCTGACGATATTGCTAGGTGGGTGCGGGAGCATGAGCCTGCCGTCCTTTTCGTCATCCCCTTCGGCGCCGGAGCCCGCCGCCCCTGCGCCCGAAATGCCGGCAACGATACGCGCCGATGAGATTGTCGGCCGATGGGGCCTTGCGTCGTTCCAGAATGCCAATGACCGCGCGCGGACCGAAGCTGCGGCGCGGGCGCAGTGCAAGCAACCTTACGTGATCGGAGCAGGCACCAATGGCGGCGTGATCATGCATCTGGCCGATCAGGCAACGCCCCAGGAATTGCGCCTCAAAGGCAGCCAGAGCGGCAAGAATTATATCGGTCCTGCCGGACCGGCCGGGGCCGAACAGGACCGTGAGATCGTGTCCTTTGACGGCCGCGTCCTGATCACCCGCTTCATCGACAAGGATGCGGCGACCCGCTACGGCAATATGGTCTACGTCCGCTGCGCGCCACGGGCCTAATTTTACCGAACTCCAGTTTCGTCATTCCGGGATGGTGCGTAGCACCAGACCCGGAATCTCGAGATTCCGGGTTCGATGCTTCGCATCGCCCCGGAATGACGGTCTCAAACTAAAACGCCGGCTTTGAGCCGGCGTTTTTGCTTTGTCTCGCAAACGAATAGGGTCCTCAGTCGAACAACGCGTCGATGTCGTCCTGCGATGCGTGGCCGACGTCGCCCTCGCTCCTTGGGCCGTTCAAAAGCCTGGCGTCGCCGTCGCGGGTGTCGTTGATGACGGGGGCGTGCGCCTTGATGGCGTCGACCCCACCCCAGATATCCATCATAACCGTGATGTGATGCTCGATGAACTTCATCGTGGTCATCACCTTCTTGATGCGCTGACCGGTCAGATCCTGGAAATTGCAAGCCTCGAAGATGGAAACGACGCGCTCCTGGATTTCCTCACTGAGTAGCTTCTGCTGATCCAGCGAAGTCACGCTGCTCAGCGCGGTCGCCGCGTTGTCGATCGATTCTGCGGCTTCCAGGATTTGCTGGGTGGCTTCTTCGGTGCCTCCGACCACGGCACCGAGCTCGCCGTTGACCTTGGCCATTTCCTCGCCATTGAAACTCTTGCCGTGCAGCACCGCGATTTCCCGCTTGGTGCGGGTGATGGCATCATAGATCAGGTCAATCTCGATCTTGAGTTTCTCGCATTGCTCAATCTGGGCGCGATAGGTATCAAGCAGCGCTTGCGCTTCGGTGACTTCGCGCGTGACTGTCTCGCTGACTGCGTCGGCTGCCCCGCCAGCGCGAAGGCCGGCCATTTGGGCGCGTATGGCGCGCAGCTCGTTCATGATCTCGTGATGCAAGGGACCGATCTCGCCGCCAAGCTCCGGCGATAGCGAGATGTCGCCATGAATTGCTTCTTCGATACGAAAGCGTTTGCGATGAACCGGCATGAGATATGTCCCCGAACTTCACTCTTCGCGCTTTAAAGCAGACCCGATTTAACATGGAGTTCACGCCCGGAACCCTTTACCGGGCATGTGTTGACTGCTCATACCATCGATTAACCATGCGTCTCGTGCGTTCATCGAAAATAAACGCTACCGGATAAAACCGCGCGCATTTGACGACGTGGTGAATCGAAATGCCGTTTCTGTTTACCAAACCGATGAGGTTCTGATCTTAGCTGGTGGCGTGCAAAGCGCCGCTCCGGCGCACCCACGACGAAAAACAGTACGAGTACGTCGATGTCCAACAGAATGTATCTTGCGCTCCTTGCCGGTGCGTCCTTTCTCGGCTCTCCACACCAGGCCGCTGCAAACGAGGCCGCGTTTGTCTCCGAACCCACCGTGATCTACGCCGATCAGTCCGCCCAGCGGCCGGTCGCGCCGATGCGAATGGCTTCGGCCCAGCGCTCCAATTTGGGGGGTGGCTTCATCGAATTCCTGTTCGGCCACGGACAGAATCAAGGTGACCGCTATCAGCAGCAGCCATCATATTCATCGCAGCGTCCGCTGCTGGAGCCCCAGCAAGCCATGCGGCAGCAGGAGGTTAGCGAACCCGCGCATCCCGCCTTCGATCCGAAATTCGAGAAGCAGCTTGTCGACTATTCCGGCCACGAGGGCGCCGGCACGATCGTCGTCGATACGCCCAACAAGTTCCTGTACCTGGTGCAGGGCAACGGCAAGGCGATGCGCTACGGCATCGGTGTTGGCCGCCCCGGATTTACCTGGTCGGGCACCAAGCAGATCTCCGCGAAGAAGGAATGGCCGGATTGGACGCCGCCTCCGCAAATGCTGACGCGGCGGCCCGACCTGCCACGGCATATGGAAGGCGGCCCAGAAAATCCGCTCGGCGCCCGCGCGATGTATCTGGGGTCGTCGCTCTATCGCATTCACGGTTCCAACGAACCGTGGACGATCGGCACCAACGTGTCGTCAGGCTGCATCCGGATGCGCAATGAGGACATCATCGACCTTTACGGTCGTGTCAATGTCGGCACCAGGGTCGTCGTCATCTGATCGGGGGTAAGGGACGAATCAAAAACGGCCGTCCATTGGACGGCCGTTTTCCATTGTGTCCGCGCTAATCCGTTCAGGCGAGGTCGCTGTCTCCGTCCCCACCGAAATCATCCGAATCGAGATCCATGTCATCATGATCATCGTCGTTCGACGCGGAATCAAACAGTCCGGCGCGCGAACTGTCGTCGGCGCGATTGCCGGATGAGCCGATGTTGTTGATCCCGGCGTCGCGTGCGAGACTGCTGCCGGACTGATCCGTCCACGAACTTTCTCCCGTGGCCCTCTCGCCCATCGCATTGGCATCGCCGAAGCCATGATGGCTTCCCCCCATCATCGAGCGGATGCTGCCGAGCAGCAGCGATCCGCCGACCATCCCGGCGGCGGCCGCCGCCGCGGTTCCCAGAAACGAGCCACCGCCGCCCATCGGGCCGCCCATCGGAGCCTGGGGTGCGCCATATGGCTGCCCGTAGGGACCCTGATCGTACCGTCCTGGTGACTGTGCCTGCTGCATCACCTGACCGCTGTTCCAGACCGGGCGGCTGCCGACGTCGGGCGGCCGCACATTCGGCACCGAGCCGCGCGGCTGACTTTGCCCGAGGATGGTATCGCGCATCGTATCCAGGAACCCGCCGCCACGATCCTGTTGGGGGGCGCTTGCCGCTTCCAGTTCCTGGATGTGGGCGTTGGCCCTTCTCAGCGCTTCATCCTGGAGCAGAACCGTCTGCACCAGCGGGTAAATCGCGTTGGGCGCCACCCGCAAGCCTTGCGCAATCGCAGCAACGGCATCCGGATCGCGCGGCGCGTCCTCGACCTTTGAAAGGCGGTCGAAAAGATCGTCAACCAATTGGCGTTCTTGCGGTGTCATGGATTTTCTCCCTGGCGTCGAAGCGCGGGGCAGATGTAGGGGCCCTTTGTGTCGCCAGTAGTGCTATCGGGAATTAAATTTAGGTATGCGACAAAGCGCCCGGTCGCCGACGTCGGCTGCCGCGCCGTAATCCCCGCAAAGGATCGAATGCAAGGTGGTAAAAGCGCCGTGCGTTAGGGGTGTTTCAGCCCAACGTAACGTTGTTTTCGGCCAGCAGAGGCGGGAAATGCACGCCGCCGAGAAAGGCGTATTCGCGTTCACGCTGGCCCGTCAGCGGATCGAGGCTGACAAGGATATCATCCACCACGCCCGGATGACACATGATGACGCCTTCCTCGGGCAGATCATCGAGGAATCGTTGCATCAGCGCTCCGAACTCGGGCTGGCTTGAAAAATCATAGGCGCCGGCGAATCCCGGGTTGAATGCGATATTGGCGCGCGAGGCGCGGCGGCGGAATTGCCGGCTCAAGATGTCGAGAAACAAGGCTTTGGGCGTGTCGAGCCGCCGCATCAAAGGTTGGTTGCGTCCGCACTGACGAACCCATGCGTTGGGCGCAGCTTCGCTCACTGCCGCGAGAAAAGCGTCGCGCACGCCCGGAAACAGTTGCGTATGCTGATGACCATCGACAAAGTCGGGCGTGCGGCCGAACAATTCGGCGAAGGCTGAAAATTGCACCATCAATTCCGTGTGGATCAGTTCAGGATCGAGCCTTTGCAGCAGCCCGGCGCGCAGCAGTTTCGCAAAGGCCAAGAACATGCCGCCGTCGATTGGCCTGAAGTGCATCGTCAAGGGCCGAAATGGTGCCGTTAAAGTGACATGGAGGCCGATGGCGCAGCGCGGACTGTTCGCGGCCGCGGCCTTGAGCGCGCTCACTTCGTCACGGCCGATTGCTGGGCCAACCACCATCGCCGATGTGGCATTGAGGCGGCCGCGCTCGATCAGGTCGCGGATGGCACGGTTGACACCGAGACTGATACCGTAATCATCGGCGCACAACCAAATGCGGCGCGGTGGTGAAGCGGATTTGACGTTCGCTATCATTTGCCGCGATTTCCCGATGCGAACGTCAAATCCTATGCTCCACTACCCACGTTCATTCGGCCGCGGTCCTTTCGCCGGCGCTGGCGTCGGCTTTCGCCTCGGTGCGTTTCTCGCTGTGCTCGGCGACGAAATAGATCGGGCGCGCCTTCAGCTCGGAAAGAATCTTCCCAATATATTCCCCGACAATGCCGATCATGATGAGTTGCACGCCGCCGATGGTCATCAAGCCGACCACCAGCGAGGGATAGCCCGGGACCGACTCTCCGTCGACAAGGGTTTCCCAGAGAATCGAAAGTCCGAACAGGAAGGCGCCGGTAGCCAGCAATACCCCAAGCAGGCTGGCAAAACGCAGCGGTGCCACCGAGAACGAGGTCAGGCCTTCGATCGAAAGCCCGACCAGCCGGCCGGCGCTGAACGTAGTGATGCCGTGCGCGCGGGCGGCGGGCTCATAGTCGACGCGGATCTGGCGGAAGCCGATCCAGCTTGCCAGGCCCTTGAAAAAGCGATTGCGTTCGGGGAGTTGCCGCAGCGCCGCCGCAGCGCGCGGCGACAGCAAACGAAAGTCGCCGGCATCTTCCGGGATTTTCTGCCGCGCGCCCCAATTGATCAGCGCATAGAACCCACGCACGGCAAGCCGTCGCAGCAACGATTCGTTGTCGCGATGCGCCTTCGCCGTATAGACGACGTCGTAGCCCTCTTCGATCCAGTGGCCGACAAGCTTCTCGACGAGGTCAGGTGGATGTTGACCATCGCCGTCCATGAACAGGATCGCCCCTAGCCGGGCATGGTCCAATCCCGCCATCAGCGCTGCTTCCTTGCCGAAATTGCGCGACAGAGACACCACCTGAACATCGAGGGTATCGGCGCCAAGGCCGCGTGCGATGGCGAGCGTCGCATCCGTGCTGCCGTCATCGACATAGACGACCTCGCAAGCCAGGCCATAACGGTCCTTCAGCGTCCCGGCCAGCGCGCCAAGCCGCTGGTGCAGAAGCCCAAGCCCGGTCGCCTCGTTATACAGCGGCACCACGATCGATAGCCCCTGCGCCGCGGCGGTGGCCGCGGTCGTTGACAAGCTCGAGACATCCGTACCCAGCATCATCGGTAAGGTTCCAACCCGGAAGATAGACCATATGACAATCGCGATGGATTGTCGCCACGGGGAGAGCCGCGGCCTTTCGTCTTATCGCCGCAAGAAGGCCTCAAGCCTGGCGAACAGAGGATTATCGCGGTCGAGCACGTAGTCGAGCGATGCCACCGAAACCGTTTCTGCGCCGTGGGCGCGAAGAAAGCTGCCGAGCGCGTAAAGCTGCGCCGGCGGGCAGTGCAGCGTCACCATTCCCGATGACGTCGGCCCGCCGAACGGTGACACCACGCCGAAGCGGTTATGGGCCTCGGCCAATAGTGCCGCGTTGCATCCTGCAAAGCGGGTGCGGACTTCCCGGTATTTGCTGGCGCGGGCGCGAGCGGCGATATGATCGAGGATGACGCGCGCAGCCTCGCGCGCCTCCCCCGACCAATCCGCGTCGCGCGATGCCACAAGGTTGGCCTGGCTGCGCAGGATCACGCCGTCGTCCAGCACTTTCAGGCCGTTGGCGGCGAGCGTCGCACCGGTCGTGGTGATATCGACGATCATCTCCGCGGTGCCGACGGCGGGTGCGCCTTCGGTCGCCCCCGCGCTCTCGATGATGCGGTAATCGACGATGCCGTGGGAGGCAAAGAAAGTCCGGGTCAGGTTGATGTATTTGGTCGCTACCCGCATCCGCCGGTTATGCTGGGCGCGGAAGCCGGTGGTGACGTCGTCGAGATCGGCCATGGTGCGGACGTCAATCCAGGCCTGTGGCACCGCAACCACGACATTGGCGCTGCCAAAGCCGAGATTGTCGATCAAAAGGACGCGCTTGTCGGCGTCGGCAATGCTCTCGCGCACCAAATCCTCGCCGGTGACGCCGAGATGGACGGTGCCGCGCGCGAGCTGCGAGGCGATTTCGCTCGCCGAGAGATAGGCGATCTCGACATGATCTAACCCGGAGATGGTGCCGCGATAGTCGCGGGCGCCGCGTGGCTTTGCCAGCGCCAGTCCGGCCCGCGTGAAGAACGCTTCGGCGTTTTCCTGCAGACGGCCCTTCGAGGGAACCGCGAGAACGAATGGCGCCGTCATGACGCGCTCCCGCTGGTGCGGCTGGTTGCAGGCTTGCCGCCAAGCTGGGTCAAGGTCTCGACCCAGACCGAGAATCCGACCGCAGGGATCGGTGTTTTGGCGCCGAGCTGGGTCATCAACCCGTCATAGCGCCCGCCCGCCACCAGCGGCTCGACCCCATCGCCCCTGGCGTGCAGCTCGAACTCGAAGCCGGTATAATAGTCGAGGCCGCGGCCGAACGAGGTCGAAAACCGCGTCGCGCCGGTATCGATACCGCGCGCGGCCATAAAGCCGACGCGGCTTTCGAACGCATCGATAGCAGCGGTGATGTCGAGTTTTGCGTCGACGGCCAGTGCGCGCAGTTGGGCGACCGCGTCGTCGGGATCGCCTTCAATGGCCATGAACCGCTTGATCAGGCTGAGCGCGTCGCGTGGCAATGCGCCGCTCTTGAGCGTCGACTGCTCGAGAAAACGGTCGGCGATTTCGGCAACCGAGCGACCGCCGACATTGGTCGTCCCGGCGATCGACATCAGATCGGTCACCAGTGCAAGCGCCGCCTTGCGATCGGAGCCCGCGAGTGCCGCGAGCACACCTTCATATTCGTTGTGGCCGGGTCCGGTCGCAAGCGTCAGCCGTTCGATGTCATGCGCAAGGTTGATCTTGCGGTTGAAATCCTTGATCAGCCGGCGCCGCCAGACTGGATAGAGATCGAGGGCATCGATCAGGGCGGTGAACAACGCGACATCGCCGGTGCGAATCTCGACCTGCTTCAGGCCGAACGCGCTCGTGGCCTGAAGCGCCAGCGCCAGCATTTCTGCATCCGCCGCCGGGCGATCCAGCCGGCCGAAGGATTCGATGCCGGCCTGCAGGAATTCGCTGGGCCGGCCGCCGCGATAGCGGAACACCGGCCCGAGATAGCTGAAGCCTGCGGGCTGCCCTGCCTTGCCGGAGGCGAGATAATCCCGTGCCACCGGAATCGTCAGGTCGGGGCGAAGACACAGGTCCTCGCCGTTGGCGTCGGTGGTGAGATAAAGGCTCTTGCGGATGTCCTCACCCGAGAGGTCGAGAAACGCTTCAGCGGGCTGCAGGATCGCCGGTTCGGCCAGGGCGTAGCCAGCCTGGGCGAACGACAACAGCAGTGCGTCCGCCCACGCGGCGGATCCGGTCGCACCAGGGGCGGCGGTCACAGTCATCTCGAAGTCCAAATCCCCGAAAACGGGCTCATCCAGCTGGAAAAAAGCTCTTCTCGCGAGCCGGCGCAGCCCCTTAGCATGGCTTGGGTGGGGTTTCGACCAAGATCGGCCAAGGGCCTTAATACAAATGAATGCAAGTGCCTTAACAAGCGGCCAAACCAACTGGTTAACGGGTGGAACTTACCCGCCTACGCCGCCGGCGGTCCAGTCGCCGAGCGCTGCCTGCACCAGGGCAAGCGCCGCCACTCCCGCGGTGTCGGCGCGCAGAATTCTCGGCCCCAGCGAAAGCCGCAAGGTTCGCGGTTGCCGCAGCAGGACGGCGCGCTCTTCCTCGGCAAATCCGCCTTCGGGCCCGATCAGCACATCGATCCCGTCCGCGGCGGTTTGCCCGGCCCGCAGCGCCTGCAGCGGATTTATCACGTGGGCCTCCTCGTCGCAGAAGACCAGCAGGCGCCGTTCCTTGCGCCTGCTCAGATAGCGATCGAGCGGCACCGGATCTGCGACATCGGCGATGCTCAGGATGCCACATTGCTCGGCCGCTTCAATGACGTTGGCCCGCATTCGTTCGCCGTTAACCCGCGAGACCTGGGTAAAACGAGTCAGCACCGGCTGCAGTGAGGAAACGCCCAGTTCGACCGCCTTCTGCACCATGTAGTCGAGACGGGCGTGTTTCAGCGGCGCGAAGACATAAGCGAGATCGGGCAACTGGTCCTGCGGCCGGGTCCGAGCCATGATCTTGAGACCGTCGGGCCGTTTGCGCCCCGAGATCGAAGCCTGCCATTCGCCGTCGCGTCCATTGAACACCAGAATGGTTTCGCCCGCGGACAGCCGCAGCACGTTGCCGAGATAATTGCTCTGGTCACGCGCCAATGTGATGGTCTCGCCCGCTGCCAGGGCGGCGTCGACAAAAAGCCGAGGCTTGCGAAAATCGAGTTGGGGCATTGTCAATGTTCCGATCCGCGCCCTTTTAGCCCAAAGGATGAGAATTTGTGTCATTATCAGCCAACAAGCGCAGCTCAACGCCGCGCTGCCGCCAAATTCCACGGGTTGTTAAGGACTGGCAGCAATCGTAAAATGCCCTATCGGAGTCGCCCTTCTATCGGGAAGACGCTAGGGGCCATTGGACCTTGCCTGAGGAATAGCTTTGATGATCCGCCGCCTGATCGCGCCACTCGCCATGGCCATCGTTGCGCTCCACGCCGGCCGGGGCTTTGCGCAAGGTGCATTCCCGGCGCCACTCCCCGGTGCGGCCCCGGCACCCTCATTTGGCACCACGTCCGTGATGGCCGGTGCGACGCCATTCTTGAGCTCGCCTTTGGCGGCGCCGGCGACCCAGGCAGACCCCGCTGACGATTGCATGAAGGAATTCCTTCCGCTGCGCCAAGAGGCGGAGACACGCGGCAAGCTGATCAAGGCTGCCAGCGACCGCCATGCGCCCCCGGATGAAGCCTGCAAGCTGATCGGGAATTTCAGTCAGTCCGAAATCAAGATGATCAAATACGTCGAGGGCCATTCCGAGAAATGCGGGATTCCACCGCAGATCTCGGATCAGTTGAAGAGCGGGCACAAGAACACCGAGGCCATGCTGCAGAAGGTCTGTTCCGTTGCGCAGCAAATGCAAAAGCAGAGACCCGCAGGTCCTCGCTTGAGCGAGGTTCTGGGCTCGGCTCCGGCGACAGCTCTGGGACCGGCCGGTCCGTTGGGGGATTGGTTATGGTGGAAAAAGCTTTGATGATCCGTCGCCTGATCGCGCCACTCGCCGTGGCCATCGTTGCGCTTCACACCGGCCAGGGCTTTGGGCAAGGTGCATTCCCGGCGCCGCTGCCTGGCCAAACCGGTGCGGCGAACGCCTCGCCATTTCCGCCGGTCAACGGTGCCGCGCCGGCGCCTTCCTTTGGGGCGGCGCCTTCGCCCGGTGCGTTTCCACCTGCCGGTGCGACGCCGTTCACGAACTCGCCTATGGCAGCGCCCCCGACGCAAGCCGGGGCCGACGATTGCATGAAGGAGTTTCTTCCGCTGCGCGAGGAGGCGGAGAAGCGCGGCAAGCTGATCAAGGTGGCCAGCGATCGGCATGCGGCCCCGGATGAGGCTTGCAAGCTGATCGCAAATTTCAGTCAATCCGAACTCAAGATGATCAAATACGTCGAGGGTCATTCCGCGAAATGCGGGATTCCGCCGCAAGTCGCCGATCAGCTGAAGAAGGGCCATAAGAACACCGAGACCATGCAGCAAAAGGTCTGCGGGGTGGCGCAGCAAATGCAAAAGCAGGGACCCGCAGGTCCGAGCCTGAGCGATGTGCTGGGTTCTGCGACGGCGCTTCCGGAGGCTACCGCCGCCAAGAAGGGCGGTACTTTCGATACGTTGAGCGGCAACGCGCTGCAGCAGCGATGACCGCCGCCTCCGATCTGAGCGAGGCTCGGAAACAGGACGCTGGGCCCAGATGAACGAGGCTGCGGCCCGCGTTGCGGACGCGACCGGCAACTGGGTCGATACGTTCGCGCCGCCATGGTCGCGGCCCTACTTGCGGCTCGCCCGCCTCGACCGGCCGATCGGCTCCTGGCTATTGCTGATGCCATGCTGGTGGTCGGCCGCGCTCGCCGCCGCCATCTCTCACAACATCGGCCGATTGCCCCTCGTCGTGGCGCTGTTCTTCGTTGGCGCCTTTGCCATGCGCGGCGCCGGCTGCACCTGGAATGACATCACCGATCGCGATCTCGACGCCAAGGTGGAGCGCACGCGGTCGCGGCCGATACCCGCGGGGCAGGTGAGCGTGCCGCAAGCGGCGGCGTTTCTGGTCGTGCAGGCATTGATCGGGCTTGTGGTGCTGCTGCAATTCAATCGCTTTGCGGTGGCGACCGGCATCGCCTCGCTCGCCATTGTCGCGGTCTATCCCTTCATGAAGCGCATCACCTGGTGGCCGCAGGTCGTGCTGGGTTTGGCCTTCTCGTGGGGCGCGCTGATGGGTTTTGCCGTCACGCTCGGGCGGATCGATGCGACGGCGCTTTTGCTCTACGGCGGTTCGATTGCGTGGGTGATCGGCTACGACACCATTTATGCGCATCAGGACGCCGAAGACGACGCGCTGATCGGAGTAAAATCGACCGCGCGCCTGTTCGGCGCACACACCCATCAGGCGCTGATGGTGTTCTATGCCCTTGCGGTGGTCTTGATCGGCGTGGCGATGGGGCTTGCCGGCGCTGGCTTGGCGGCGTGGATCGGACTTGCGGCGTTCGCGGCGCATCTCGTCTGGCAAATTGCGCGGCTGAAGATCGGCGATCCCGCGCTATGCCTGCGTGTCTTCAAATCCAACCGCGATGCGGGGCTGTTGTTATTTGCGGGGCTATTGATGGATGCGGTGATGCGGGCGAGTAGCGGGTAGTGGTGCTACTCAATTTCTGGCGATGATTTCGCGTTCGCCTCGATGCACATTGGCAGAATTCAGCGGGCCGCCGCCGCGCCGCCGCATCAGGAATCTCGGACGCCGCGTCCGGATCGCGTTGTGCCGCCGCCGCCGCTGCGCCGGCTCGCGCGCTTTGTCTTCCAGCAATTGCGGGAGCGCAAAGATGTCGCTCCAGATTTGCCAGGCCGCCGAAATCTCGTTGCGGTCGGAACTCACGCCCAGAGGGATTGTCAGTGACGGATCGCGGTGAACCAAAACGAGCATCTGGGCACCGTCGATGCCGCGCAACGCGATGCCGCGGAAATCGCTGACGCGAAGGTTGATGGCCATCCGCATGCCCTGGATGGCACGCCGCAGCACGACACGTTCGCGGTGAATTTCTATTCGACGCACGCCGCCGTCTGCGCGGACGTCTTGCGCATCGAAGCTTAAGGGCAGAGAGAGAGGGTCGAGCCGCAAGGCACGGCTCGACCCGGCGGGATTGATCCCGCTTATTGTTTGACGCCTCACGGCTTCGTCTCCCCGCCGGGATTATGTTCCCGGTCGATAGCAGCGACCTTGCCAGAGCCCCCTCCGAATTGGCTTAAAAAGGCTGGTTAATCCGGCGTCACCGGCCCTGCATCGGTGCGCATGATTGACAAGACCTTGGCTCACATGATTGACGGGAGCTTGCGGTGAACATGAAAATGTTTGGCTTTTGTCGCGTGAAAATGCTTGAAATCCCCATGAATCAGGCACATCTCATGTGGCCAATGATGTGCATTCGAGACATCTCCAATCCTTCTTGAATCCACCCTTCTTCAATCCAAGGGATTTTGTTCGTGATCTCTTCACCATCGACTGCATCGCCGCTTTCGCGCAAAGCCGCCGCCTCCGACTTGTTCGATCAATCTGCCCTGAGCACGCTGGCGCAGCGTCTGGTCGAGGCTGCCAGGCGCGCCGGCGCGGACGCCGCCGACGCGGTGGCGGTTCGCGGCGTGTCGCAGGGCGTGGAGGTGCGCGACGGGCGCGTCGAGGAATCCGAGCGCTCGGAAGGCGATGACGTCGGTCTTCGTGTGCTGGTAGGACAGCGCCAGGCGGTGGTCTCGACCAACGATGTCAGCGGCGATGGCGTCGCAAAACTTGCGGAGCGCGCGGTTGCCATGGCGCGCGTCGCCCCTGACGACAAATATGTCGGTCTTGCCGACCCCTCGCTGCTGGCGCGCGAATTCCCCGATCTCGATCTGCTTGATCCCAACGTGCCAACGACGGCGGAGTTAGAACGCCGCGCCTGCGAAGCCGAAGCGGCAGCGCTCGCCGTCAAGGGCGTGACCAAATCGGGCGGCGCGTCGGCCTCGACCGGAATCGGTGGCATGGTGCTGGTGACGAGCACCGGCTTTCACGGCTCCTATTTGCGCTCGAGTCAAGGTATCTCGGTGACCGCGATCTCGGGCGACGGCACCGCCATGGAACGCGACTACGACTTTAGCTCCGCGCCACATGCCGCCGATCTCGCCTCGCCCGAAAGCGTCGGCCGCACCGCCGGCGAGCGCACGGTCGCGCGTGCCAATCCGCGCAAGGTCGAGACTTGCAAAGTGCCTGTCGTGTTCGACCCCCGCGTGTCCGGCTCGCTGGTCGGTCACCTGGCCGGCGCGATCAATGGCGCCTCGATCGCGCGCAAGACCTCATTCCTGAAGGATCGTCTCGGCGAGCAGCTGTTTGCCAAGAATATCCGTATCATCGACGACCCTGTGCGGGTGCGAGGCCTGCGCTCGCAGCCGTTCGACGCCGAGGGCGTAACGGTCAAAAAGCTCGCGATCGTCGATCAGGGCGTTCTGACATCATGGCTGTTGGATTGTGCGACCGCGCGCGAACTCGGGCTGGCCACGACCGGTCACGCCCATCGCGGGGTATCGTCGTCGCCCTCGCCGGGATCGTATAACCTCCATCTCGAGCCCGGCGAGCCTACGCCCGCCGGGCTGATGTCCGATATCCACCAGGGATTCTACGTTACCGACCTGATCGGTTCCGGCGTCAATGGCGTGACTGGCGACTATAGCCGCGGGGCGTCGGGTTTCTGGATCGAGAACGGCAAGATCACCTATCCGGTGAGCGAGGTGACGATCGCGGGTCACCTGCTCGAAATCTTCAAATCGCTGGTGCCGGCCAACGATCTGACGTTCCGTTATGGCGTCAATGCGCCGACGCTGCGGATCGAAGGATTGACGCTTGGCGGACGCTAGTGCCGCCGCGGGCAATGTTCTGACGCGCGACGCCGCCTTGCTGAAGGAGACGGTGCGGGAGGCCGGGGCATTGGCGCTTTCGCTGTTCCGGACCGAATTGAAAAACTGGACCAAGGGCGCCTCGTCGCCGGTGTCCGAAGCCGACATCGCCGTCAACGACCTGATCGCCGGCAGGCTGCGATCCGCCACGCCCGACCATGGCTGGCTGTCGGAGGAAAGCGCCGACGATGATGCGCGACTCGGCAAGCACCTGGTCTGGATTGTCGATCCGATCGACGGCACTCGCGGCTATCTCGCCGGCCGCGAAGATTGGTGCGTAAGCGTGGCGCTGGTTGAGGACACCCGGCCAGTGTTGGCGGCAGTGTTCGCGCCGGCGAGCGATGAATTCTTCTTCGCGGCACGTGGCCGCGGCGCGTTGCTCAACGGCGTGCCTATAAAAGCAACATCCGGCACGGCGCTCGACTTTTCTCGCATTGCCGGTCCGAAGCCGCTGGTCCAACGGCTTAGCAGCTTATCGGGTGAAATCAGCCTCCATCCCCGCATCGGATCGCTGGCGCTTCGGCTGTGCCGGGTCGCACAAGGAACGCTCGATGTGGCCTTTGCCGGCGGTCAAAGTCGCGACTGGGACCTTGCCGCGGCCAATTTGATCGTGCAGGAAGCGAATGGTAACATGACCGCGCTTTCGGGGGATACCATCCTGTATAATCGCCGCGAGGTGACGCACGGGGTGCTGGTGGCAGCGGGACGCGATCGTCATGCAAGCATTGTCGAGCATTTTCGAACCCGCCCCTTGCCCTGAGCGCCCTCTGAGCGTGCCGAAAATTCCGCTCGATGCGGCCCGCGCGAGATAGAGAGATCATGCCAGCTAGCGCTCCCCAGCAATTGCTTCATCTGGTCATCGGAGGCGAATTGACCGACCTGGAGCACACGACCTTCAAGGATCTCTCTCAGGTAGAAATCGTCGGCCTGTTCCCGAATTACGCGACCGCTTACATCGCCTGGAAGGCCAAGGCACAGCAGACCGTGGACAACGCGCACATGCGGTATTTTATCGTCCATCTCCATCGGCTGCTCGATCCAGGTCAAGGCACGCCGGGTCAAGACGCGAAGCCTGTCCATTGAAAAAGCTGATCCGCAATGTGCTGCGCAGCAGCTGGTTCCAGCGCGCTGTGGGGTCTCTCACGGCCGAGTTTCTGCGGTTGGTGTTTCGGACCAACAGGTTCAGTTTCGATCCGCCGGATGTGTATGACATCGTCGAGCCGCAGATGCCGGCCATCTTTGCATTCTGGCATGGCCAGCATTTCTTGACGCCGTTCGTCAAGACCAAGGATATCCATCGCGCCAAGGTGCTGATTTCCCGGCATCGCGACGGCGAATTCAACGCCATCGCCGCCGAGCGGCTTGGGATCGGCACCATTCGCGGCTCCGGGGATCACGGCTCGGCGTTTCACCGCAAGGGCGGCGTCGGCGCATTCAAGGAGATGGTGCGGGCGCTCGAACAAGGTTATAACGTCGCGCTGACCGCCGACGTGCCGAAGCGCTCGCGAATAGCCGGCCTCGGCATCATCATGCTGGCGCGCGAATCGGGGCGACCGATCATGCCGCTCGCGATGGTGACCAGCCGTTTTTTGCGCCTGAAAAACTGGGACCGCACCACAATCAATCTGCCATTCGGGCGAGGGGCA
>DASQOU010000192.1:0-2409 GCA_035644295.1 Bradyrhizobium sp. | reverse complement strand
TGGCACCCCGGCTGGATCGCCGTGACCGTGCTGGGTTTCATCATCTGGTGGCCGATCGGCCTCGCCCTTCTCTTTTTCACACTCGGGAGCAGAAAAATGGGTTGCTGGAGTCATCAAGACCGCTTTGCCAACAAGATGGAGCGGATGCAGCACAAGATGGAGCGGATGCGCGGCCGCATGGAGCGTCGCGGCTTCGGCTTCGGCGGTTTCGGCCCGCCCTCGAGTGGCAACCGCGCCTTCGATGAATACCGCATGGAAACCCTGCGGCGCCTTGAGGAAGAGCAGACCGAGTTCCGCGATTTCCTCGATCGCCTGCGTCACGCCAAGGACAAGGAAGAGTTCGACCAGTTCATGGCGCAGCATCGGACCCGCCCGACGCCGCCGCCCTCGGATGGCCAGCCTCAAGCGTAAGTCTCGGAAATATGGCGGCTCGGCCTCAGGCGTAATGCGCCATCCAGCCGAATGGCAACACAACCGCCCGTTTGCGAAAGCAGACGGGCGGTTTTGCTTACGCGCCGGCGCGGCGGATCGTAAGTCTGGTCGGAAGTGCGGCCACCTCACGCCCGATCTCTTCATTTGCAACGCGCAGATCATAGGCCGATTGTAAATTGAGCCAGAATTGCGCGCTGGTCTGAAACCAGTGTCCCAGACGAAGAGCCGTATCGCCAGTGATGGCGCGCTTGCCCTGAATGATTTGTGAAATGCGGTTCGGCGGCACCGAAATCTGCCGCGACAGCTCGGTAGGCGTGATCTTGAGTTCGCTTAGCTCGTCGGCGAGAATCTCGCCGGGATGAATTGCGGGGCGCGCCATTGCTCTGTTTCCACTCAATGATAATCCACGATCTCTACGTTTGACGGACTGCTTGCCGACCCGGGCCACTCGAAACATATCCGCCATTGTTGATTGATGCGGATCGAATGTTGCCCAGCCCTGTCGCCGCTCAGGGCTTCAAGGCGGTTGCTTGGAAGACCCGCAAGATCGGCGAGGGTGGCGGCTGCGTCGAGTATTTCCAATCGTTTCCAGCCCTGCCGATCAAAGCCCTGGAACGCCCGCACGAATTCGCCCTTTGGCGAATAGCTCGGTGCGCTTGTCCCTAAAGCTGAGGATCATAGAGCAGCCAATTTATTCAGATTGACGGTGTACGTCAAACGTAAAAAGGCTCCGCCGCAATCCGTCACCCCGGCTGCCGCGCTTTGCCGCACCAAATTCTTCTTTGGTAACCTCGCATTAACCATGATTGGCGTCTGGTAAGGGGCGTAAAGTCGCGCGGATAGCCCTTGTTTTGACATGTTGGCGGCGGATGCAGGCCTCGGCTTCGGCGGGCCTCCCATGCGACACAACAAGGCGCCAGCGTTGGCGCTTACCGCTGCGTTTGGCGCGCGGCTGTGGAACCGGCAGCCATCCGCTCCCGGAGGATTTGGGACGCTTGCGTTGAGAGGATACCGCTTATGAATCCGGCCGACGTGGCTCAGACAGCCTTGCCGCTGGCATCCACCGACGTATCGCTGATCGCGCTTTTCTTTCAGGCTCACTGGATCGTGAAAGCGGTCATGCTGGGGTTGCTGGCCTGTTCGGTCTGGGTATGGGCGATCGCGATCGACAAGACCTTCCTGTATGCCCGTACCAAGCGCGCCATGGATCGCTTCGAACAGGCGTTCTGGTCGGGGCAGTCGATCGAGGAGCTTTATCGCTCGCTCTCCGCCAAGCCGACGCAATCGATGGCGGCCTGCTTCGTCGCGGCGATGCGCGAATGGAAACGGTCGTTCGAAAGCCAGGCGCGCTCTTTCGCCGGGCTTCAGATGCGGATCGAAAAGGTCATGAACGTCTCCATCGCCCGGGAAATCGAGCGGCTGGAACGCCGCCTGCTGGTGCTGGCGACGGTCGGTTCGGCGGGCCCGTTCGTCGGCCTGTTCGGTACCGTCTGGGGCATCATGTCGAGCTTCCAGTCGATCGCGGCCTCCAAGAATACCTCGCTCGCGGTGGTGGCCCCGGGCATCGCGGAGGCGTTGTTTGCAACCGCAATCGGCCTTATCGCTGCCATTCCGGCGACTATCTTCTACAATAGGTTCACCTCCGAGGTGAACCGGCAGGCCCAGCGGCTGGAAGGGTTCGCCGACGAATTTTCCGCGATCCTGTCGCGCCAGATCGACGAACGGGCGTGAGGCGCAGTATGCTATGAAGCGCATCATGAGAACCATATCATGGCGATGAACATGGCAGGCTCGCCGGGCGGCGGACGCCGCGGCCGGCGTCGCGCGGTGATGGCAGAGATCAACGTCACGCCGATGGTGGACGTAATGCTGGTGTTGCTGATCATCTTCATGGTGTCGGCGCCGCTGCTGACGGTCGGCGTGCCGCTCGATCTGCCGCAGACCCAGGCCAAGAGCCTGGAGCAGGACAAGACCCCG
>DASQOU010000191.1:0-10305 GCA_035644295.1 Bradyrhizobium sp. | reverse complement strand
AAAGGCAAGGCGCGGATGCGCTGGGGCGAACATCTGCAATTCACCGCGGAGGCTGGTCCCGGCGATTTCATTTTTATTCCGCCCTATGTGCCGCACCAGGAAATCAACGCCAGCCGGGACGAGATTCTGGAATGCGTGCTGGTGCGCAGCGACGGCCAGGCGGTGGCGATTAACCTCGACATCGAGCCGGTTGAGAAGCCGGAGACCGTGCTGTGGGTCGATCCCGTGCACCGCGATCCGGCGGAGACGAAGTAAACCAGGTATCGTGTCCCGGACGCGGTGCAGCGTTCTTACGATGCACCCCAGGGCCGGGACCCATCATCGTCGCTGGTGAAGCATGGACCCCGGCTTAGCAGCGCACCGCCATAGCGTGTCGAAGACGCGCGTAAACGCGCTTATGACGCTGCGCTGCATCCGGGGAACGTCTGCGAGCCGCGCGATAACCCGAGCGGGGGCATAGCCGAATTGCCGTTGCATGGCTTCCCGGTTAATGCGCGGTCTGCTACATTGAATCGCCGCTAAGCCCCTAACTCAAGCGTCAGACTTCAAATCTACGCTGCGCTGCAGGGCCGCAAGAAAGAACCGCAAGATTAAGAACCCGTGATCGGAGAGGAATCGTGAAACAACTCAATCAATCGCTCGGGCGCCGCACTGTCATCAAGGGTGCGGGCCTGGGCCTCGTTGCCGGAGGCATTTCTGCTGCGCTTCCTGTCCAAAATGCCGGTGCGGCGACGGAAAACGGCGAGATCTGGAGCGGCGAATACTGGACCAAGAAGGGCGATGTGCCGCTGTGGATGTTCCGCAAGCGGATCGGTGCGCCCAAAGCCGGTGAGCCTTCTCGGCCGGTGCTGTTCTTTGTCCACGGTTCGTCGGTCACCTCGCGGGTGTTCGATCTCAACGTACCCGGCCGCGGCGAATATTCCGTGATGAACGAGTTCGCACGCTATGGCTTCGATTGCTGGACGATGGACCACGAGAACTACGGCAAGTCCGGGCGTACCTCCGGCAATTCCGACATCAAGAGCGGCGTTGAGGATCTGAAGGCGGCGGTCGAAGTCGTCACCCGCGAAACCGGCCGGCAGAAATTCCACTTCCTCGGCGAGTCCTCGGGCGCGCTGCGCGCCGGCGCCTATGCCATGGTGGCGCCCGAGCGAGCCGACCGGTTGGTGTTCGCCGCGTTCACCTATAAGGGCGAGGGATCGCCGACCCTGATAAAACGTGCCGAGCAGGTCGACTATTACCGCACCCACAACATGCGCAAGCGTGACCGCGAGATGATTCGCTCGATCGCCACCCGCGACAAACCGGGCACCAGTGATCAGGCCGCCGTCGAGGTGCTGGCGGATGTGGAAATGCAATTCGGCGACCAGATTCCGACCGGTACCTATCTCGACATGACGGCCAATCTGCCGGTGGTCGATCCCCGCAAGGTGTTGTCGCCGGTACTACTGGTGCGCGGCGAATATGACGGCATCGCCACTGTCGCTGATCTCGAGGAGTTTTATAACTTGCTGCCGAACGGCGACCGGCAGTTCATCATTCTTCCAGGCACCGCGCACTCGGTTGCGCTCGCCACCAACCGGCAATTGTTCTGGCACGTTACGCGGGCGTTCCTGACGATGCCGACGCCGATCGCAACGTAAGGGCCCGGCAGTCATTCCGGGATGGTCCGAAGGACCAGACCTCAGATGCGCAATTGCGCATCGGGGAATCTCGAGATTCCGGGCTCGATGCTTCGCATCGCCCCGGAATGACTCGATATTCTAAAAAAATCCCAAAATCCGATGTCGGATTGACGTCTGATCGCTCGTCCTCTGGTCGACCTCATCGCAAAGGAGAGCCTGTCTATGTCCAAAATATCCCCCTGCCTGTGGTTCGACGGCGAGGCCGAGGAGGCCGCCAAATTCTACGTTTCGCTGTTGCCGGATTCGCGGATAGACCGGGTCCAGAGGAACCCGGTCGATGGTCCCGCCGGAAAGGCCGGCACCGTGCTGGTGGTCCAGTTCACGCTGGCCGGCCAGGAATATATGGCCCTGAATGGCGGCGTGCGGTTCGAATACACCCAGGCGATTTCGTTCAAGATCGACTGCGCCGACCAGGCCGAGGTCGACCGTCTGTGGGACGCGCTGTCGTCCAATGGCGGGTCGGTCGAACGATGCGGGTGGCTGCGGGATCGCTATGGCATCTATTGGCAAATCGTGCCGAGCGCGTTGGGCAACTTCCTTGGCGGTCCCGATCGCGCCGGCGCGCAACGCGCGATGCAGGCCATGCTTCAGATGACCAAGCTCGACATCGCCGCGCTGCGGAACGCCTATGAGGGCAACTCGGCCGCTTAGTCTGAGGTCAAGCCGAAGCGCACGGTCGCCCTTTCTTGGAATCTCCTACCCCGGTCGCAAAGCGGTCGCGCCAGCGCCGATGTGCGAACAAAAAATCGGCCAGATGCGTTCCTAAGAAAGCCCGATCGCGTCAAAAAGTAGTGGGCGAAGTTCCTGACCCTGTTTCCAGCGCAGAAAAGACAAAGTGAGTATCAGGGGCATCGTCCGATCATGCCGGGGCCCTTGGGAACCTCAGTATCCGTATTGGTCGGTTCGGCCATCATTGCCGCCGCGATTTTGCTTTCCACGCTGATTACGGCGGTGGGCACGCGGTTTGTCGGCATGGAAAGTTCCACCGACGACAATGTCTGGCTGATCGACCGCCTCACGGGCAGCGTCTACAGGTGCAAGGCACCTGAACGCGGCAAGGCCTCGTGCGACCCGGAGGTCGCGACCGGGAGCATTGGTGCGCGGGCAAAGCCGTAAGTGCCGGGGCGGGTCGTCTTATGTTCTGGGGATCGTGGGGAGAATCCTGGCTGCCTGGTCTGAGATAAACTGCCATAGCCGATTGGCGACGGGACCATGCGGCGTGTCCCGCCGCCGTGCCGCGACCAGTTCGTTTCGTCCGCCCTTGAAGTAAGTGCCCGTGATCGGAATCAGGCTTGCCTCGCGCAGATTTGGCTCGATCAAATAGCGCGGCAGATGGCCCCAGCCCATGCCCTGAAGAATGAGCTCCTTCTTCATCAGTTGATCGCTCACGGTCCAGCTGCGAGCACCCTCGAGAAGAAAATAGTCCGAAGGCGGTGAGTGGCGGGCGGTATCGCGGATCACGCACTGCACGTAGTCGCGCATCTGTTCCGGCGTGATGGACCTGGAAACGGGAAAACGCAGGAAATTCGGGGCGACGACAGGCACCAGTTTTACCGTGAACAGATCGACGAATTCGAGGCGCGGATCGCTCTTGTCGATGTGATGAAAGATGAGGTCCGCCTCGTCCTCGAACAGGCGCTCCCACGGTCCCGCAATGGCTTCGAAATGAAGGTGCAGCCGGGTACCGGGACAACTATCGAAAAAACTGCGCAATAGCCCAAGCGTTTCCGAGAGCGGACTGAGGTCTCCGATCACGACTCTCAGTTCGCTTTCTTCTCCCATCGCCAGTTGCGTGGCGTGGTCGCGCAACTGCTTCGCTTCCTGCAGGAACACCCGTGTGCGCTGGTAGAAGGAGTGCCCCGCGTCCGTCAGCGTGACGCGGTACCCGCTGCGGTCCAGCAGTTGAAGCTGCAACTGGTTTTCCAGATTCTTGACCGATGATGACACGCTCGGCTGCGACCGCAGCAGCTTTTCGGCTGCCGCCTGAAAGCTTCCTTCACTGACGACAGCCTCGAAGCAAACCAGCTGATGGAGGGAAAGGCCGTCCAGTATCATTCGAAAATCCTATGGAGATTATCAAAATTACATTCTTTTTTCAAATACAGCAACCCTGCAGGCTGAGCCATCAACCAACCAGGGAGCTCAATCATGCGTGCCATCGTCATCAAGCAATACGGGGGACCCGAAGTCCTGGCGCTCGAACAGCGTCCCGAGCCCGAATCCAGGCCCGGCCATGTCATCGTCGACGTGAAAGCGTTCGGCCTCAACCGCGCCGAGACCTACATGCGGTCGGGGGCATGGGGCGATGTCGCCGAAATCACCGGCATCGAATGCGTCGGCGAGGTGAAATCCGATCCGGATGGAAAGTTCGCCCCGGGCCAAAAGGTCACGGCGCTGATGGGCGGGATGGGGCGGCTCATGAACGGCAGCTATGCCGAGAAGACCTGCATTGCCGCGACCAATGTGGTCCCGCTGTTCTCGAATCTGCCGTGGGAGGAGCTCGCCGCGATCCCCGAATCCTATGCGACGGCGTGGAGCGCTCTTTGCGGAAATCTCGCCATCTCGCCCGGCCAGACACTGGTCGTCCGCGGCGCTGGATCGGCCTTGGGCCAGGCCGCCATCAATATCGCATCGGAAATGGGCGTCCGCGTCATCGCGACGACGCGGAACGCCAACGGTCGGCTCCAGGCGCTGGAGGCGCTTGGAGCAAAGCAGGTTCTGCGGGAGCAGGCCGAGCTCTCGAAGCGAATCCGCGAAATCCACCCCAAGGGCGTCGATGCCGTACTGGATATCATCGGCAACAGCACGGTGCTCGACTCGCTTGCGATGGCGCGGCGGGGTGGTCGGGTCTGTGTGGTCGGGCTGCTCGATCACGTCGAGTCGGTCGGCAATTTCAATCCGATCTTCCAGATGCCGCATGTCGGCGTGCATTTCAGCTCGTTCGTGAGCTGGTCATTCGGAACGCCCGAATGTCCATTGTCGGATATTCCGTTCCAGACCATCATCGATCGGGTCGCAAGCGGCGCCTACAAGGCCAAACCGGCGAAGGTGCTTGGTTTCGAGGACATCCAGGAGGCGCATCGATTGCTGGAGACGAACGAGGTGGGCGGCAAGATCGTCGTCCGCGTCTGAAGGCTTCGTGCGGAACAGGTCTCTTCAGTTGCGCGAATCCGGTTACATTGCCTTGCAATGTCCGGCGCCGATAAACCCGTTCCCCTGACCAAGGCCGCAGCCAGGCACATCTGGCTGCGCGCCCAGCGGCTCGACACCGAGGCGCCGTTCGGCGATGGACCGGCGGCAACGGCGGCGGCCGTCGAACATCTCGGCTACGTGCAGATCGACACCATCAACGTGATCGAGCGTTGCCATCATCACATTCTCTGGAATCGGATTCCCCAATACCGGCGAGCGGATCTGCATCAGGCCCAGAGCGTCGACAAAAGCGTGTTCGAATATTGGACCCACGCGCTGTCTTATGTGCCGGCGAGCGATCTGCGCTTCTTTATTCCCGCGATGAAGCGCCACCGGCGCGAGGGCCACAAATGGCTCTCGTCGGTGAAGCCAGCGGAATTGCGCAAGGTGATGCGGCTGATCCGGCGCGACGGGGCGCTCACCATCCGTGACATCGACGACGACGTGCTGGTGGAGAAAGTGCATCTGTGGGCGAGCCGCAAGCCGTCGAAACGGGCGCTGCAGCTCGGGTTCTATGGCGGCCTGCTCACGATCTCCGAGCGCAACGGCATGCTCAAGACCTACGAGCTGATGGCGCGGCATTTCGGCTGGGACAGGCCGCCGAAACCCGCCTCGCAGCGCGAAATCACGGGCTATCTGCTCGACCGCGCCTTGCGCGCGCAAGGGCTGGTCAGCCTGGATTCGATCTGTCATCTCGATGCGCCGAGCAAGCCGTCGGTCCGGCGCTTGATCGAAGCCAGAGTTCGCCGCAACGAGCTGGTGCCGGTCGCGCTCGAGGGCGCAGGCAAGCAGGAACATTGGGCGCTGCCGGGAACGCTGGAGACCGCCGGCCAGGCGGCCTTTGACCGCGTACACATCCTCTCGCCGTTCGATCCGCTCGTGATCCAGCGCAAGCGGACGCATCTCATCTTCGATTACGAACATCGCTTCGAGGCTTATGTCCCGAAGGAAAAGCGGCGCTTCGGCTATTTCGCGCTACCGGTTCTGGTCGGCGACGACATCGTCGCCGCCCTCGACCTGAAGACCGATCGCCAAAATCGAAAATTGTTGCTGCAGAAATGGAATTGGGTCGGCACCGGCGCGCCCGAAGCTGGGTCCAAAGCTTGGTCTAAGCCTGCGCGCAAGGATCTCAAGCGGCGGATCGAGGAGGAGCTGCACCGCTTCGAGCGATTTCAGCTCGCGGAGTGAGGGGCAGGCGGTTCTTTTATCAAGGCCTTTGCCACGAGGCCGGATATGATGATTGCCAGACACAGGCAGGTGCGGACGATGAGCACGCCCGGTATGGAGGAGTAAGCCATTTCTTCCCAGCCGTCGGGATGCTATGAGCCCCTACGGCCCAGCCGCTGCCGTTAACAACAGATTCGGGGGAGAAAACGGATGGTCACTACCACCACCGCCGCGCCCGGCGTCGCAAAAAGCGAAATCGAGACCTCGACGATCCGTGCCATTTCGTGGCGTCTCATTCCGTTTCTGGTGCTGGCGTATTTCTTTTCCTATCTCGACCGCGTCAACCTCGGCTTCGCCGCGCTGACCATGAATGCGGACTTGAAGTTCTCGCCGACGATCTTCGCCTGGGGCGCCGGCATCTTCTTCATCGGCTATTTCATCTTCGAGGTGCCGAGCAATCTGGCGCTGGAGAAATTCGGCGCCAGCCGCTGGATCGCGCGCATCATGGTGACCTGGGGCATCATCTCCGCAGCGATGGCGCTGGTGTCGGGTGTCTGGAGCTTTTACACGTTGCGCTTTCTGCTGGGCGTCGCCGAGGCCGGATTTTTTCCCGGCATCATTCTCTATCTGACCTACTGGTACCCAGCGGAATATCGCGCGCGGTTTCTGGCCGCCTTCGCCATCGCCGTTCCGGTCTCCACCGTGATCGGCGCGCCGATCTCCGGGCTGTTGCTCGGGCTCGACGGTGCGATGGGACTGAAAGGCTGGCAATGGCTGTTCATCATCGAAGGCGTCCCCTCCGTCCTGCTCGGCATCGTCACCTGGTTCTATCTCACCGACCGGCCGGCGAAGGCGAATTGGCTCACCGGCGAGCAGAAGGCGTGGCTGTCCTCAAGGCTGGAAAATGAGATCGCGGCGAAGCAGGCGGCTGCGCATCTCACGCTCGGCCAGGCGTTGGCTTCGCCAAAGGTACTGACGCTGAGTCTGATCTATTTTGGCTTTGTCGGCGCGCTCTACGGCATGCAGTTCTGGCTGCCGCAGATCGTCAAGGCGTTCGGCTTTTCCAACGCGCAGACCGGTTTCCTCACCGCGGTCCCCTATCTGTTCGGCACCGTTGCGATGATCCTGTGGGCGCGGCACTCGGATGCCATGCGCGAACGCGTGAAGCATGTCGGCCTCCCGTTGCTGTTGACCGCGGTGGCGCTCGGTATCTGCGGCTACATGAATGATCCTTATGTGACCATGATCGCGTTGACGATGGCGGCGATCGGTACCTTCTGCACCTTCGGCGTGTTCTGGACGCTGCCGACCGCCTGGCTCTCCGGGACTGCCGCAGCCGGCGCGATCGCCCTGATCAACTCGATCGGCAATCTCGCCGGATTCGGCGGGCCGTATCTGATCGGCTGGGTCAAGGAGACGACCGGCAGCACCTCGACGGGCCTGCTGGTGCTCGCGGTGCTGCCGCTGGTCGGCGGACTTTTGGTTTTCCTCGGCGGCCACGAGACCAAGGCGGAATTCGCAGGCGTGGGGCAGGCGAAGTAGCTCTCGTCGCCGTCTCCGGGCGACGCGGGGCCCGGATATAACTCACGTTCACGAATTCATGATCACTGATGAATATTGACATTCGTCAGTTAATAGTCGACATTCTTCACCAGGCTTGGGCCGAAGGAGAGTGCGATGTTCGTCCGTTCGATTTTTTCAAGCTATAACAGGCTTTTAGCTGGCGTGATGCTGGCCGCCTTGGCGGTCGCCTTGGCCGGCTGCGACAACGCAGTCGCTGAGAAACCGATCCCTTCGCGGCCGGTTTTGGTCACCACCGTGCACTACGAGGCGCAATCCCCCGAGCGGAGTTTTGTCGGCACGATCAAGCCCCGGATCGAAACCGATATGGGTTTCCGTGTGCCCGGTAAGGTCGCCCGGCGGCTGGTCGAAGTCGGCCAGACCGTCGATATCGGCCAGCCGCTTGCCACTCTCGACGAGGTCGATCTGAAACTGCAGGCCGAGCAGGCCGAGGCCGAATTCCGCGCGGCCACCGGCGTGCTGGCGCAGGCCGGTGCCGCCGAGCAACGCGCCAAGGATCTGCGCGCCAAGGGCTGGGCCACCGACGCGCAGCTGGATCAGGCCAAGGCGGCCGCCGACGAGGCGCGTGCGCGCCTCAATCGCGCCGAACGCTCGGTCGAACTCACCAAAAACTCTCTGTCTTACGCCACCCTGGAGGCTGACACCCGCGGCGTTGTCACCGCGACCTTGATCGATGCCGGACAGGTCGTGGCCTCCGGCCAGACCGCCATTCGCCTCGCGCGCTTTGCCGAGAAGGAGGCCGTCGTCGCTATCCCAGAGACGCTCGTGGGTCGCGCCAAGGATGGCGTGGCGACCGTGACGCTGTGGTCCGAACCCAACAAGAAGTACGTCGCCAAACTGCGCGAGGTCGCGCCATCCGCCGACCCCGCGACGCGGACTTACCTGGCAAAATTTTCGCTGCCCGAGGCCGGCGACAACGTCTCGCTCGGCATGACCGCGACGCTGACGCTGGCTGATCCCCAAACCGAGCGCGTGGCGCGGCTGCCATTGTCCTCGCTGTACAGCCAGGGCGGCGATCCCTCGCTTTATATCGTCGACGACAAGGGCGATGTGGTGCTGAAGCCGGTCGCGGTCAAATCCTACGAGAGCAACTGCGTCGTCATTTCGGGCGGTGTCGATGAGGGCGCGAAGATCGTCGTGCTCGGCGTGCAGAAACTCGATCCGACCCAGAAGGTCAGGGTCGTGTCGTCGTTGTCGTTTTGAGCGGTCATTCCGGGGCGATGCGAAGCATCGAACCCGGAATCTCGAGATTCCGGGTCTGGTCCTTCGGACCATCCCGGAATGACGAAGACAGAATGCTTCGGAGCTCATGCCGCAATGACGGCCGCGACGAGCAGGTTATCGGAACTGGAGGGTACCATGAAGCGCTTCAATCTTTCGGGCTGGGCAGTCAGCCACCCCGCGCTGGTGCTGTTCTTGATCGTTGCGCTCGGCGCGGCCGGCTTCTTCTCCTACGAGAAGCTTGGCCGCGCCGAGGACCCCTTCTTCACGGTCAAGGTCGTGAACGTCTCGGCGATCTGGCCGGGTGCGACGGCTGCGGAGATGCAGGCGCAGGTCGCCGACCCCATCGAGAAAAAGCTGCAGGAACTGCCTTATTTCGAAAAGGTGCAGACCTATTCGAAGCCGTCGTTCACGGCGATGCAGGTCACATTCAAGGATTCGACGCCGCCCAAGGACGTGCCCTATCTGTTTTATCTGTTGCGCAAGAAACTGGTCGACGTGCAGGGCCAGTTGCCCGCGGGCCTGCTCGGCCCCGTCGTCAACGACGAATTCTCCGACGTCGATTCGATCCTCTACATGATGACCAGCGACGGCGCCGACTACGCGCAGCTCAAGAAGGCCGCCGAAGGCATGCGCCAGCGGCTCCTGAAGGTTCCCGGAGTGACAAAGGTCGATCTCTACGGCACCCAGGACGAGAAGATCTACGTCGAATTCTCGCATGCCAAGCTCGCTACGCTTGGCATCACGCCGCAGGCACTGTTTGATTCGCTGGCCAAGCAGAACAATGTCGTGCCGGCCGGCACGGTGGAAACCTCCTCGCAGCGCGTGCCGCTGCGCGTCACCGGCGCACTTGACGGCGCCAAGGCGGTGGCGGAGACGCCGGTCGAGAGCAACGGCCGGGTGTTTCGGTTGGGCGATATCGCCACCGTCACGCACGGTTTCGCCGATCCGCCGAGCTTTGTGGTGCGTCAGGAAGGCAAGTCCGCCATCGGCATCGGCGTGGTCACCGCCAAGGGCGCCAACATCCTGGAACTCGGCAAGGACGTTGCCGCCGCGACCGCGGAGTTCATGAAAGCAGTGCCGCAGGGCATCAATGTCGACCGCATCGCCGACCAGCCGGAAGTGGTGGAGCGTGCGGTCAGCGAATTCGTGCATTCTTTCATCGAGGCGTTGGCGATCGTTTTGTTCGTCTCGTTCGTCGCACTGGGTTGGCGGACCGGCATCGTGGTGGCGCTGTCGGTGCCGCTGGTGCTGTCGATCGTTTTCATCGTCATGAACGCGATGTCGCTCGATCTGCACCGGATCACGCTCGGCGCGTTGATCATCGCGCTCGGCCTGTTGGTGGACGACGCCATCATCGCCGTCGAGATGATGGTGGTGAAGATGGAGCAGGGCTGGGACCGCGTCCGCGCGGCGTCCTTTGCCTGGGAATCCACGGCCTTTCCGATGCTGACGGGCA
>DASQOU010000190.1:0-9246 GCA_035644295.1 Bradyrhizobium sp. | reverse complement strand
ATCTTCTTGATCTGCGGCGCGAGCACGTCTTCGGCCGTTTCGAGATCGAAGCGCGCCTGAATGTTCATCCAGAACGCAGCGCCGGTCTTGAAGAACTTACCGAGCCGCAGCGCGGTGTCGGCCGTAACGGGCTTTTCTTCGCGCGCGATGCGTTCGATCCGGGTACGCGGCACATTCAGCGCGGCCGCGACCGCGTAAGGTGTCAGCTTAAGCGGAACGAGAAATTCTTCCCGCAGGATTTCGCCGGGATGAACCGGCGGAAGTTTCTTTGCCATGTGCGAATTCCTATTCGGTGGCCACATTCGGCCGGTCTGGCTAGTGATAGTCGACTATCTCCACGTCTTCGGGACCCGCCTCGGTCCACCTGAACACGACCCGCCATTGATCGTTGATGCGGATCGAGTGCTTACCCGCCAAATCGCCCTTAAGAGCTTCAAGGCGGTTTCCGGGAGGCGAGTTCAAGGCCTCAAGAAAGGCGGCGGCGTCCACCATAATCAGTTTTCGGCGAGCTACCTTGGCGAGATTTGCCGGGAAACCCTTCGGGACCATGCGGCCCTGAAGGATAGGCTCGGCAAGTTTCCCCTTGAAGTTCCTGATCACGAGCAATACGTATCCCATCGAGATACGTATTGCAAGGCTTTCGTATCCCGATGAGATACCACCGGCGAGCGCCGCGCTTCGCTGCGTCAGCGCGCGCCGCTTGATAGTCGGCATCCAACCCGCGCAGTGGCCTGAGGTCTGCATTGCGGCCACGCTCGATATCCCGGACCGCGGCCGCGGCGGCGCCCCCAGTTCGAAGGCGAGGCATTCTGCATGCCTCGCCTCGTTAATTGGACGGAATAACTTCTCGTTTTTCCGTCTATTGGCTGCTTCGTTTCAGAAAAGTGATACTGCAATATCAGGGGAGTGCCGTGTCTCAGTGATGGGCCGAAACGCTCTTGACGCACTCGGATAGCAAATCACCGGACGCAGAATGGCTGACGTCACCTAGACTGATGATGCCGACCATCCGTTTGCTCTTGTTGATCACCGGCAGCCTGCGGAGCTTCAGCTTCTCCATGTGATGCACCGCCTTTGCGAGGTCATCGTCCTCCCGGCAACAATGGATGCCTTCGGTCATCACTTCGCGCGCCTTCGAGCGGCGAGCATCGAAGTCGTTGCTCGCAAGCCCTCTGCAGACGATGTCACGGTCGGTCACCATCCCGATCAGTCGGTCGTCCTCCCCGATCGGAATGCAGCCGATGTCATGCCCCCGCATCAATTTCGCAAGTTCGGTGATAGGGGTGTCAGGGCTGACCCAGTCGACACCTTTGTGCATCACGTCTTTGACTTTCATGGCGGACCTCCCTTGCTGGGTTTCAGGTGCACTTGATGCAATGCAGCACAGCCCCCCGTTTTCTCAACTATACAAGCGATCGGGTGCGACGGCACCAGCGCCTCAAGGTCGCAGAAAAAAAGTCATTCCCACGCGATCGGACCAGACAATCGCCGTCGCTGCCACCCTCCTGAACATTTAACGGCGACTTCGCCGCCATGGTTCCCGCCCAACATGCGTTCCGGCGGTTTGAACAGTTTCTGACTGGTGACAGGAACGGCAAACCGACCATTGCCTTGCGAACAATGATATAAATCAGCGTTGCAATGGAGCTGCTGTGGCAGGCGCAGCACAGCTTCCTCATGCCAAGTTGCACAGGGTCCTAACGAGGGAGGATTACCATGGTAACAAATGTCGTGCTTGCGAAGTTCACCGATCAAGGAATCCGCAACGCCAAGGATTCCCCGAAGCGGGCAGACGCCTTCAAGCAAATGGCGGAGACGTTTGGGGTGACTGTGAAGGACATTTTTTGGACGCAGGGACGGTATGACATCGTGACAATCGTCGAAGCGCCAGATGAGTCGTCCGTCATGTCGCTTAGCTTAAGCCTTGGCGCGCTCGGCAACGTTCGCACCGAATCGTTGCGAGCTTTCTCGGCAGCGGAGATGGCGACGATTGTCGGTAAGATGCTCTGACGACGGACACTACTGACCGGCATCCGCAGGATTACCACCGCGTGACAAGGCACGCGGCGAAACCAATTTGACTAATCAAGTTCCGGTCACCCGCTGGATTATTGGAATCCGGCAAATCCAGGTGGGTCACATTGGACAGGGAACGGTTCTATCCACTAGCCTTGATAGGCTATGTTGTTAAGCGCCTCCAAATGAGACCAAAGGGAATGAAAGAGAAAAAGGACATCGTAGAAAACTGGCTGCCGCGTTACACCGGCACGCCGCTTGCTGAGTTCGGAGCGCATATTCTCCTGACCAACTTCGATAATTACGTCGAATGGTTCGCTAAGCTGCACGGAGCTTCGATAAAGGGCGCGGATCGACCGATGCCCAACGTGACGGCCGATGGAATCACTCTGATTAACTTCGGCATGGGAAGTCCGAATGCCGCGACCGTGATGGACCTGTTAAGCGCCGTTGCGCCGAAAGCCGTATTGTTTCTTGGCAAATGTGGTGGCTTGAAACGCAAAAATCAGATTGGCGATTTGGTCCTGCCGATTGCGGCCATTCGAGGTGAAGGCACCTCGAATGATTACCTGCCTTCGGAGGTCCCCGCGCTGCCCGCGTTCCAGTTGCAACGCGCGGTTTCGACGATGATCCGCGATCTCGGTCACGACTATTGGACAGGTACTGTCTACACGACCAATCGTCGTGTCTGGGAACACGATGATCGTTTCAGGGATCTGTTGCGCCGTACGCGAAGCATGGCGATTGACATGGAGACCGCGACAATCTTTGCCGCAGGATTTGCCAACCACATTCCGACTGGCGCGTTGCTTCTTGTGTCCGACCAACCGATGATCCCCGAGGGTGTGAAGACCGAAGCGCTGGATCAGGTGGTGACCGCGAATTATGTCGAAAGGCACATTAAAATCGGGATAGAGGCCTTGAAGCTTGTGCGACGCCATGGCCGCAGCGTGAAGCATTTGCGTTTCGAAGACGATTTCGATGCAGGACCCGAAACATAAAGAGGCATCGCACCCATGCCTGATTTCCACGGCGTCTTTCCCTACCTCGTCTCGCCGGTCGATGCGTCCGGGAAAATTCGAGGCGAAGTTCTCGGCCGGCTCTGCGACGACCTCATCACGTCCGGCGTGCACGGGCTGACGCCGCTCGGCTCGACCGGCGAGTTCGCCTATTTGAACAACGCCCAGCGCGCGGCCGTCGTACAGGCGACGATCGACATTGCAAAAGGCCGCGTGCCGGTGGTTGCCGGCGTCGCCTCGACATCGACGTTGGACGCGGTGGCGCAAGCGAGGGCGTATCAAAAGCTCGGCGCCGACGGCATCCTCGCGATCCTTGAGGCGTACTTCCCGCTGCAAGATGCGCAGGTCGAATCCTATTTTCGGGCGATCGCGGATGCGGTCGATATTCCCGTCGTGATCTACACCAACCCGCAGTTTCAGCGTTCGGATCTCTCGCTCGATTGCATCGCGCGGCTGTCGGCGCATCCGCGCATTCAATATATCAAGGATGCCTCCACCAATACCGGGCGGCTATTATCGATCATGAACCGCTGCGGCGACGCCATCAAAGTGTTCGCAGCCTCCGCACATATCCCGGCGGCGGTGATGCTGATCGGCGGCGTGGGTTGGATGGCGGGGCCGGCCTGCATCATTCCGCGGCAAAGCGTCGAGCTCTATGATCTCTGCCAAGCCAAGCGCTGGGACGATGCGCTGGCGCTGCAACGCAAGCTGTGGCGCGTCAACGAAGCCTTCGCGCGCTTCAACCTCGCCGCCTGCATCAAGGCCGGGCTTGCCATCCAGGGCTATGACGTTGGCGATCCCGTTGCACCTCAGGCGGCGTTAACGGCGGACGAGCGCAAGGTGGTCGAGGCGGTGTTGCGGGAGATGGGGTGAGGCAACACGCCGTCATGCCCGGGCTCGTTCTTTGCTCCGTCATTCCGGGGCGCATCTAAGATGCGCGCCCGGAATCTCGAGATTCCGGGTCTGCGCCTAAGCGGCGCATCCCGGAATGACGGTGTAGTCGGGGCTTGGCGTGTTCCTTGCCTATCCGCTAGAACAGCTTCCGATCCAGCAAGGACCCCAAGGACACCCTCATGAACATTCTTCCCGGCAATATGCGTTTCGGTGCGGGCCAGCCGGTCAAGCGCCTCGAGGACCAGCGGCTTCTCACCGGGAAGGGGCAGTTCATCGACGACAAGCCGGAAGAGGGCGCGCTGTGGCTGCATGTGCTGCGTTCGCCGCATGCCCATGCCAGGATCAAATCCATCGACACCAAGGCCGCCGCTGCGATGGCCGATATCCAGGCCATCTACACCGGCGCCGACCTGGTCACCGAAGACATCGGCACGCTGCCGACGCTACTGGTTTTCCCGCGCCCGGATGGCTCGCCGATGACGGCGCCGCCGCGGCGGCTGCTGGCCCATGAGATCGTGCGCTTTGCCGGTGAACCGGTGGCCGCCGTGGTGGCGAAATCGCGCGTGGCCGCGCAGGCCGCGGCTGAGGCCATCGCGGTCGAATACGAGGTGCTGCCGTCGGTGGTCGATCCCATTGCCGCCACCAAGCCGGGCGCGCCGGTGGTGTGGGCGGAGGTGCCCGACAACATCGTGGCGGCGATGAGCTACGGTGACGCGGCCGCGGTGGAGGCGGCTTTCGCCAAGGCGGCGCATGTGGTTTCGCTCGATCTCGTCAGCCAGCGACTGGCCCCCTCCGCCATGGAGCCGCGCTCGACCATCGCCGAGGTCGAGAAAAAAACCGGCCGGCTGATCCTGCACGTGCAGTCGCAGACGCCTGGCTCGACCCGCGACATTCTGGCCGAGGCGGTGCTGAAGCGGCCCAAGGAAAGTGTGCGCGTGCTGGTCGGCGATATCGGCGGCGGCTTCGGTCAGAAGACCAGCCTTTATCCAGAAGACAGCATCGTGGCCTATGCGGCCGTCAAGCTGAACCGCAAGGTACGCTGGCTTGGCGACCGCACCGACGAATTCCTCGGCGGGACCCATGGCCGCGACCTGACGTCGACCGCCGAGTTCGCGCTCGACGTCAAAGGCCGCGTGCAAGCCTATCGGGTGCGCTCGGTCGGCGGCACCGGCGCGTATCTGTCAGGCACCGGCGCCCTGATTCCGCTGATACTCGGTCCCTTCGTGCAGTCCGGCGTCTACGACCTGCCACTGGTGCATTACGAGGCCAAGGCGGTGATGACCCACACCGCGCCGGTCGGCGCCTATCGCGGCGCGGGCCGGCCGGAAGCGGTCTTTATCGTGGAGCGGCTGATGGACGCCGCCGCGCGGCAGATCGGCATGGACCCCCGCGCCATTCGAAAGGTGAACTATGTCAAGCCTGCGCAAATGCCCTATACCAACGCTGTCGGCCAGATCTATGACTCCGGCGCGTTTGCGCACATGCTGGAGCGTGCTTCCAAGCTTGCCGACTGGGACGGCTTTGCCGCGCGCAAGAAGGCGGCGAAGAAAAAGGGCCTGCTCTATGGCCGCGGCCTGACCAGCTATATCGAGTGGACCGGCGGCACCGTGCATACCGAAAAGGTCAGCCTGCACGCCACAGCCGAAGGGCGGATCGTGCTGCATGCGGGCACGCAGGCGATGGGGCAGGGATTGCAGACGAGCTTCTCGCAGATGGTGGCGGCCTCCCTCGGCATTCCCATCGACAAGATCGACGTGGTGCAGGGCGACACCGATCTCGCCATTGGATTCGGCAGCGTCGGCTCGCGCTCGCTGTTCGTCGGCGGCACCGCGGCGGTGGTATCTGCCAACGATCTGATCGCGAAGGCGCGCGAGAAGGCCTCGCATATGCTCGAAGCCTCCATCGAGGACATCGAATATCGCGACGGCTCGCTCTCGGTGGTCGGTACCGACAAGCGGATCAGCCTGTTCGAGATCGCGAAGAAGGAAAATGGCGGGCGGCTGAGCGTGGACAGCGAAGGTGCGGTCGACGGGCCGACCTGGCCGAACGGCACGCATATCTGCGAAGTCGAGGTCGATCCACAGACCGGCATCACGCGCGTCGTGCGCTACACCACGGTCGACGACGTCGGCGTCGCCATCAATCCGATGCTGGTGACGGGACAGGTTCACGGCGGCGTCGCGCAAGGCATCGGCCAGGCGCTGTACGAGGGCGTCGCCTACGACGCGGAAGGCCAGTTGCTGACCGCGAGCTATATGGACTATTGCCTGCCGCGGGCCGACGACATTCCGCCGATCGAGGTCACGCTGGATGATTCAGCGCCGTGCCGCACCAATCCGCTCGGCGCCAAGGGCTGCGGTGAATCCGGTGCGATCGGCGGTCCGCCCTGCATCACCAACGGCGTGATGGACGCGCTGAGCGATCTCGGCATCAAGACCATCAACACCCCGCTGTCGCCGCTGAAGGTCTGGCAAGCGATTCAGGAGGCGAAGGCGGCGCGGGGGTGAGGCCGCCACCAATAACCTAGCCATCGTCATTCCGGGGCGCTCGCAAGAGCGAACCCGGAATCTCGAGATTCCGGGTCTGGTCCTTCGGACCATCCCGGAATGACGTTGTTCCCTGTCAAATCGTTCTGATACCCTGCCGCTCAGACAAAGCGGGAGTTCTTCGATGCGCAAACTTTGGACCGTGCTGGCGGCGCTGGCGACGTTGAGCCTCACCAATTGCGGCTATAACGCGATTCAGACCAATGACGAGCAGGTCAAGTCGGCCTGGTCCGAGGTGCTGAACCAGTACCAGCGGCGCGCTGACCTCGTGCCCAACCTCGTCAATTCGGTGAAAGGCTTTGCGCAGCAGGAAAAAGACGTGCTGCTGGGCGTCACCAATGCGCGGGCCAAGGTCGGCAGCATCCAGGCGACCCCGGAGCTCATCAATGATCCCGGTGCGTTCGCGAAATTCCAGGCCGCCCAGGGCGAACTCTCCAGCGCGCTGTCGAAGCTTCTGGTGGTGACCGAGAATTATCCGCAGCTCAAATCCGACACGCTGTTTCGTGACCTGATGTCGCAGCTCGAGGGCACCGAGAACCGCATCACGGTGGCGCGCAACCGCTATATCAAGGCGGTACAGGACTATAACGTCGGCGTCCGCACCTTCCCGAACAATCTGACGGCGATGATTTTCGGCTATAAGGAGAAGGCCAATTTCACGGTCGACAACGAAAAGGAAATCTCGACCGCGCCGAAGGTGGACTTCAATCCGGCGCCGGCACCCGCCAAGTAGTTTGGCAACCGGACCGGTCCCGTGATGATCGCTGCAAGGGCATCCCTTCTTGCGCTTTTGGTATGCTGGGCCTTCGCCGCCGCAGCCGATGTCGCGGTGCCGCCGCTCTCGGGGCGGGTGGTCGATCAAACCGGCACATTGTCCGCGAGCGACATATCCGCGCTGACGCAGACGCTGAAGAATCTCGAAACGCGGAAAGGCAGCCAGGTCGCGGTGCTGATTGTACCGACCACGGCACCCGAGACGATCGAGCAATATTCGATAAGGGTGGCCGAAGCCTGGAAGATCGGGCGCAAGAAGATCGATGACGGCGCTCTCCTGGTCGTTGCCAAGAACGACCGCAAGCTTCGCATCGAGGTCGGATATGGTCTGGAGGGCGCGCTCACCGACGTCACCGCAAGCCGCATCATCGACGAGATCATCGTGCCGAAATTCCGGAGCGGCGATTTCGCCGGCGGAATTTCCGCGGGCGTCGACCGGATCGTCGCGGTGATCGACGGTGAAAAGCTGTCCGCGCCGGTGCAACGGCAACAATCCAACTCCGGTTCCCTGAATTTCGATCCGCTCAATCCGTTCTTCATCATTCCAGTGCTGCTGTTTGGCGGCCTGATACGAAGCCTGTTGGGCCGGCTGATCGGCTCAGTGGCGAGCGGTGGTTTGGTGGCACTGATCGCCTGGTATTTCTTCGCTTCACTGCTCGCAGCCGTGCTCGCGGGCGCCATCGCCGCCATCTTTGTGATGTTTAGCGACAGCATCACCTCGTCGGCGCCGGGCCGCCGCGGAAGCGGATGGTCAGGCGGCGGTGGTTCATTTTCGGGCGGCAGTTCGAGCGACAGCGGCGGGTTTTCCGGCGGCGGCGGCAGTTTTGGCGGCGGCGGCGCGTCGGGAAGCTGGTAGAGTTGGAAACCATGGGCATCAAGCGCATCGGCAAGCATCTTCTCGAGCATCACTGGCGGGCACGGCGGATTTTCACGCCGAAAGTGCTGGCCGCGATCGAGCAGGCGATCAAGGCGGGCGAGGCCACCCATTCCGGCCAGGTCCGTTTCGTGGTGGAAGGCGCACTCGACGGCGCGCCGCTGTTCAAGGGCCAGTCGGCGCGGGAGCGCGCGCTCGATGTGTTCTCGCAATTGCGGATCTGGGACACCGCCCACAACAACGGCGCGTTGATTTATCTGCTGCTGGCCGACCGCAAGGTCGAGATCATCGCCGACCGCGGCATCGACGCCAAGGTCGGCGCTGCCGGATGGCAACAGATCTGCGCCACCATGCAAAGCGATTTCAAGGCAGGGAATTTCGAGGGCGGCGTCATCAAGGGAATCCAGGCGGTTTCGGAGCAACTGGCCGCGCATTTTCCCAAACACGGGGCGGGGCCGAACGAACTGCCGGATGCGCCGGTGGTGATGTGAGCTCTCGTCATTCCGGGGCGCGAGTGAAACTCGCGAACCCGGAATCCGGAGCTTATCGAAAAAGATTCCGGGTTCGCTCGCTGGGCGAGCGCCCCGGAATGACGGCCTAAACTCCTACGCCTTGACCGTAGGCCTTGTTCCGACCCGCGCGAACCAGGCGGCGAGATTGGTGTTGGCGGCATCAAGCGGCTGGCCGACCTGATTGCCGAAATCGATCCAGCAATAGAGCAGGATATCGGCCAGCGTGAAGCGCTTGCCGCATAGATATTCCTTGCCCGTCATCTGGTCGTTGAGCCATTGCAGGCGGTTGGCCGCGATCATCTTGAGGCCGGGGGAAGCCTCTGGCGCGACCGGGATCCGCTTTTCGAAGAATTTCAGCGCCTCGCCGAAACGATAGCCGTTGGCAAGCGGCTCGCAAATGTTGAGATCGACGCGCCGCGTCCACATCCGGCACTCCGCGCGCTGTTCCGCCGTGCTTCCGATCATCGCGGGTTCCGGCTTTTTCTCTTCGAGATATTCGCAGATCGCGGTGATCTCCGACAGATAGCTGCCGTCATCAAGTTCGAGCGTCGGCATCTGGCCGTGCGGATTGCGCTTGAGATGTTCGGCTTGCCGGTTTTCGCCGCCGCGCA
>DASQOU010000189.1:0-26185 GCA_035644295.1 Bradyrhizobium sp. | reverse complement strand
CATGGGTCACAAGTACTAGACCAATCATCGGAAACTCCTCGCGGGTGCTTTTGGTGCACCGCACGAACGCGCCACTTTGACCATCCAGAGCCCCCGCGCAAGAGGGGATCTTCGCGATTCTCCCGGAAATTAGGGGTAGGTAAAGGGAGCCTGCGCCGGTCTATTCGGTCGCGATAGTGGGGGTGATATGGTTACCAATTCCCTTCGAGCAATCCACCGAAGGTTGGGTGGAAGATGAATTCGCGGCCATGGTCAGGGCGGCAATGACCGGCGGACGCGCGTCGTAACCGATTCCCACGGGAATTCGAGGTATTTTAATACCGCACAGCTGCACCGTGAGGGCTTTGGGCGGCGGCAGCCGGGCTGCGTCCGCTGCGTCGAGATCGACGACCAGACCCACCACGGCCTCCTTGGCGAAGTCGCAGCGGCGAATACCAAGCCCGCGGATTTCGATCAGACCGGCCAATGCAGGCCCTGGCGTTACGATGAGTTGGCCTTCGCTCGTTCCGAGATGGACGCGGTCGTCGCCGATCAACATAGCCGGAGCGATTTGCCCACTTCGCCCGGCCAGAATGAGATCGAAAGCGAGACGCGATTTGCCCGATCCCGAAGGCCCGCGGATCAGCACCGCGCGATTTCCCACCAGCACCGCGGAGGCATGGATGCTGGCGCCGCCGGCGTCGGTCATGGTGCGGGCAGCCTGACCACAAAGCGCGCGCCCGCAACGGTCGCCTCGCCGTCGGCGCCGGGCGGGCCCGCGCGATTCTCCGCCCATATCCGTCCGCCATGGGCCTCCACGATCTGTTTCGAGATCGAAAGGCCGAGCCCCGAATTCTGGCCAAACCCCTGGTGCGGCCGGTCGGTGTAGAAGCGCTCGAAGATCCGCTCCAGCGCGTCTTCGCGAATCCCCGGCCCGTCATCGTCGACGACGATTTCAATGTCCGATCGCGCGCGCCGGCATACGATCCGTACCCTGCTCGAGGCTTCGGAAAACGACTGGGCGTTGGACAAGAGGTTGGAGATCACCTGTCCGAGCCGCGAATCGTGTCCCGGAACGGAGAAAGTGTCATGGAGACCTCGTCCTTCGAAACGAAGCTCGACGGCGATAGTGTTGCCGCGGCGGGTTTCATTCGCCACCGATGCAAGCGCGGTCAGAAGACGGCGAAGATCGACCGACGTCATATCCTGCCGCTGCAGTTCGGCATCGAGCCGGCTGGCGTCGGAAATGTCGGAGATCAGCCGATCGAGCCGCTTGACGTCATGCTCGATCACCGCGAGCAGCCGCGCGCGGCTGTGCTCGTTGCGCGCGAGCGGCAGCGTTTCGACCGCCGAGCGCAGCGATGTCAGCGGGTTCTTCAGTTCGTGGGCGACATCGGCAGCGAACATCTCGATCGCCTCGATGCGGTTATAGAGCGCGTCGGTCATGTCGCGCAGCGCGCCGGAAAGATGCCCGATCTCGTCGCGGCGGCGGGTGAAATCGGGAATCTCGACGCGGGTGCGGATGCGGCGGCGGACCCGTTCGGCGCTGTCGGCAAGCCGGCGCACCGGGCCGGCGATGGTGCTTGCCAGCAGCAATGACAGGACGATCATGACCGCGGAAGCAACCCCGCCGACTTTCAAAATCGCGAGGCGCTCGGCGGTCACCATCTGGTCGATATCGTCGCCCTGGGTCGAGAGCATCAGCGCGCCGTGAATCGCGCGGAATCGCTGCACCGGCACCGCGACCGAAACGATCACCTCGCCGCGGTCGTTGACACGCACCATGCTGCCCTTCTGGCCATTCAGGGACCGCCCGACTTCCTGGTAGCCGTTGCCGTTCTCCGGCCCGAGTTCACGATAGAGCGGCAGGTCGCCGCGATTGAGCCAGGTACGGACCGCGATCATCGTTCGTTCGGCGATGCCGGGTTTCTCGACGGACGGCGGCGGTAGCTCAAAGCGCAGCACGTCGCCGCGGCCGTAGAGATTGCGGCTGTCGAGAATGAGGCCGCCGTCGCGGTCGTAGATGCGGGCGCGGGTCTTGGTGGGCGAAATCAACCGGCGCAGCACCGGCGCGACGCGTTCCGGATTGATTGGAAAATCGAGCCCGGAATATTCGTCTGGCGCGCCGTAGGTCTCACCGGGTTTCAGATCCTGCAACCGGTCGGGGTCGATGGTGATGGTATTGGTCTCGACCGTTGCCGATGCGGCGATCGCGCCGGCGATGATCTCGGCTTGCACCAAGAGGCTTTGCGCCCGCGCGTCGATCAGACCGGCACGGAATTGCGAAAGATAGAGAATGCTCGCCACCAGCGCGACGAGGCCGGCAATGTTGAGCGAAACGATGCGGCGCGTGAGACTGGAGAAGCTAAGCGCAAAAAAGAACTGACCGACCCGGCGCAGCCAGTCGAGCGGCCGCTGCCAGCCCGGCACCGGCGGGCTCTCGGCCGCTACGGTATCCAGAACGACGGACGACGGGGCGTCCTCTTCATTCAGGCTCGGATCAGGCTGGGTTCGATCAAGCAATGGCCAAAACCGCCAGTTGTTTCAAAAAGGTCCTGCGATGCGTATTGCAATAGCATCTCCTTGGCATCCTACCCAAGATGCGCGGCCGCGTCAGTCAACAAACCGCGCATAAAGGGCTCGCCGCTCAGGTTTCCTTGAAGCGGTATCCCACGCCGTACAGGGTTTCGATCATCTCGAAATCGTCGTCGACGACCTTGAACTTCTTGCGCAGCCGCTTGATGTGGCTGTCGATGGTGCGATCGTCGACATAGACCTGGTCGTCATAGGCCGCGTCCATCAGGGCGTTGCGGCTCTTCACCACGCCAGGGCGCGTGGCAAGCGCTTGCAGGATGAGAAATTCCGTCACCGTCAACGTCACCGGCTCGTTCTTCCAGGTGCAGGTGTGGCGCTCCGGGTCCATGCGTAAGAGCCCGCGGTCCAGCGCCTTGGCATCGGTTTCCTTCGGCACGGCGGTGGGGTCCTTTGGCGCCGCCCGACGCAGCACCGCCTTGACGCGCTCGACCAGCAGGCGTTGCGAGAACGGCTTGCGGATGAAATCGTCGGCGCCCATTTTGAGGCCGAACAATTCATCGATTTCCTCATCCTTGGAGGTCAGAAAAATCACCGGAAGATCGGATTTCTGGCGCAGCCGCCGCAGCGTCTCCATGCCGTCCATCCGCGGCATCTTGATGTCGAGGATCGCAAGGTCCGGCGGGCTGGTCCGGAAGCCGTCGAGCGCAGACGCACCATCCGTGTAGGTCATGATGCGATAGCCCTCGGCCTCAAGCGCAATCGAGACGGATGTGAGAATGTTGCGGTCGTCATCGACCAGGGCGATTGTGGGCATGAGCCTGCTTTCAGGTACTGGTACTAGGTTGCTGAAACGGCGGTTATTTCTGTGATGCGCCGCATAACTGGGCTTCGAACGTGGTCAACGAGCAATGCAAGCTAGGCTGAAATGTGACCGAGTTCCGTGAAAGCGCCTCGTCCGGCGAAGCGCTCCGACCCATATGAAGGTCCGTTTACCCGAAAAAAGCCCCTCATTGCAACAGGATGACGAGGAAATATCGATGCAATTGACCCCCGATTTCGACCCCGGGAAGGTGACCCGGTCATTACTCCGCCGCAGTCGGCAAGGGGCGCTGGCGACCCTGATGGCCGGCAGCGGCGATCCCTATTGCTCGCTGGTCAATGTCGCCAGCCATTTCGACGGCTCGCCGATCCTGCTCATCTCGCGGCTGGCCGTGCACACGCGGAACCTGCTTGGCGATGCCAGGGTCTCGTTGATGCTGGACGAGCGCGTGGAAGGCGATCCGCTGGAGGGATCGCGGATCATGCTGGCGGGCCGCGCCGAGGAGGCCACAGGCCCTGATCTTCAGGTCGTGCGCCGCCGCTATCTCAACGCCCATCCGTCCGCCGAAGCCTTCGTCGATTTCAAGGACTTTTCCTTCTTCCAGATAAGGCCAAACGGGACCCATCTGGTGGCCGGGTTCGGAAGGATCGTGGATCTGAAGCCCGAACAATTTCGGACCGATATTTCTGATGCTGGCGCGCTTTTGGAAGCCGAGCAGGGCGCCATCGACCACATGAACGCCGATCATCGGGAAGCGATCAACCTCTATGCGACGCGGCTGCTTGGCGGAGACGCGGCCGATTGGCGCTGCACCGGCTGCGATCCCGACGGGATCGACCTGCAAGCCGATGGCAAAACCTTGCGGCTGGATTTTCCGGAGCGCGTCACCGGGCCGGGAGAGTTACGCAAGGCGCTGGTCAAATTGGCGGAGGAGGCGCGTGCGAAAGCTTAGCCGCACCTCGAAATTGTGCGCTGCAATAGCGTCAGGGCGTAGGCGTGGTCTGGGATCGCAGGCGATTTTCTTCGGAAAAGCCCGTGGTTGGCGCGTAAAGCTTGCACCTGCAGCGCCTGATCTTGAGCCAGATCAATGGCCCGCCTTGGAATAAACCAAATACCAAAGGATCGGCTTGGCAAGCCTGGCGTTCATCAATAATAGGTCGCTGGACCTGGGCCGTGAGGCTATATTGAAGCGATGGTCCCGCGACAGACGCGCGTCTGGCGGCATTCGCGCGAACGGGATACGCGGGTTCGAGGAGGATTTTTCGTGCAAGAGACCGGCATACGCAACGGCGCCTTCGGCGCCGACAAATTCGGCTTAAAGAATCTTAAAGGCGTGCACTGGAATCTGGGAGCGCCGCAGCTTTATCAATATTCGCTTTCGGCGAACGAGGCGGTTTTGTCCGCCGATGGCGCATTGTGCGCCGACACCGGTGACTTCACCGGCCGCAGCCCCAAGGACAAATTCACGGTTCGGGATGCCTCCACCGACAAGACCATGTGGTGGGCCGGCAACCAGTCGGTCACGTCCGAACAGTTCGAACTGCTCTATGCCGATTTCCTCAAGCACGCCGACGGCATGACGCTGTTCGCGCAGGACCTCTATGGCGGCGCCGATCCGAGCTTCCAGATCAAGACCCGCGTCTTCACTGAACTCGCCTGGCACTCGCTGTTCATCCGCACGCTTTTGATCCGCCCGGAGCTATCCGAGCTCAAGGGCTTCGTGCCCGAACTGACCATTATCGACATGCCGAGCTTCCGCGCCGATCCCAAACGCCACGGCGTGCGCTCGGAGAACGTGGTCGCGATCGATTTCGCCCGCAAGATCGTCCTGATCGGCGGGTCTTATTATGCCGGCGAGATGAAGAAGTCGGTGTTCACCACGCTCAACTATTATCTGCCCGCCAAGGGCGTGATGCCGATGCACTGTTCGGCCAATGTGGGACCGGCGGGCGATGCCGCGATTTTCTTCGGCCTGTCCGGAACCGGAAAGACCACGCTGTCGGCGGACCCCAAGCGCACCCTGATCGGCGACGACGAGCACGGCTGGGGCAAGGACGGCATCTTCAACTTCGAGGGCGGCTGCTACGCCAAATGCATCAAGCTGTCGCAGGAAGCTGAGCCTGAGATTTATGCCGCCAGCAAGCGCTTCGGCGCGGTGCTCGAGAACGTCGTGCTCGACGGGCACACGCGGGAGCCCGATTTCGACGATGGCTCGAAAACTGAGAACACCCGTTCGGCCTATCCGCTCGATTTCATCCCCAACGCCTCGCGCACCGGTCGTGCCGGCCAACCGAAGAACGTGGTGATGCTGGCGGCGGACGCCTTCGGCGTGCTGCCGCCGATTGCGAAACTGACGCCGGCACAGGCGATGTATCACTTCCTGTCCGGCTACACCGCAAAGGTCGCCGGCACCGAACGTGGGCTCGGCAACGAACCGCAGCCGGAATTCTCGACCTGCTTCGGCTCGCCGTTCCTGCCGCTCGATCCGTCGGTCTACGGCAACATGCTGCGCGAGCTGATCGCGCGGCACAATGTCGATTGCTGGCTGGTCAACACCGGCTGGACCGGCGGCAAATACGGCACCGGCTCTAGGATGCCGATCAAGGTGACCCGCGCGCTGTTGACGGCGGCGCTCGACGGTAGCTTGCGCAATGTGGAATTCCGCACCGACAAGTATTTCGGCTTCGCGGTGCCGACCGCGTTGCCGGGCGTGCCGAGCGAGATTCTCAATCCGGTCAATACCTGGAAGGACAAGGCCGAGTTCGACAAGACCGCGCTCGCGCTGGTCGGCATGTTCCAGAAGAATTTTGCCAAGTTCGAAGCCAAGGTCGACGCCGACGTCCGCGCCGCCGCTCCCGAGGTGAAGCTCGCAGCGGAGTGAGCTTGCAGTGTCATTCCGGGGCGCGCGTAAGCGCGAACCCGGAATCTCGAGATTCCGTGTCTGGTCCTTCGGACCATCTCGGAATGACGGAACGGGTTTTAAAGGGCGGCAGCGATGCCGCCCTTTTTATTGCGCGTTATATTGTCAACCGATCGCGCCGCGCTGCACGCCCGACGGCAGCGGCAAGGTGCCGTGCACCGGCACGTTCCAGATTTCCTGCGCATATTCGCGGATGGTGCGGTCGGATGAGAACCAGGCCATCCGCGCGACGTTGAGGATCGAGGCCCGCGTCCATGCCGGGACCACCTGCCAGCGGGCGTCGATGCCGCGCTGCGCCTCGTAATAGGAATCGAAATCCGCGCTCACCATGTAGTGGTCGAGATGGCGAAGCGCGTGCGCGACTGATTCAAACCGGCTGGCCTCGCCAGGCGAGAATTCCCCGCTCCCGATCGCGCTGATCGCCCGCGACAATTGCGGCGACCGCCGGATCACGTCGAGGGCATCCAGCCCTTGCTTGCGCCGCACCACCACGTCCATCGCTTCCATGCCGAAGATCGCGATGTTTTCCGCACCCACCTGGTCGCGGATTTCGATATTGGCGCCGTCAAGCGTGCCGATGGTCAGCGCGCCATTGAGCGCGAGCTTCATGTTGCCGGTGCCGGAGGCCTCCATGCCGGCGGTCGAAATCTGCTCGGAGAGATCGGCGGCGGGAATGATCACTTCCGCAAGGCTGACATTGTAGTCGGGGAGGAACGCGATCTTCAGGCGTCCGGCGATCACGGGGTCGTTGTTGACGACCTCGGCGACGTCGTTGATCAGCTTGATGATCAGCTTGGCGTAGCGATAGCTCGCCGCCGCCTTGCCGGCGAAGATTTTCACGCGCGGCACCCAATTGGCTTGGGGATCGTCCTTGATCGCGTGATAGAGCGCGATGGCTTCCAGGATGTTGAGCAGCTGCCGCTTGTATTCGTGGATGCGCTTGATCTGGACGTCGAACAGCGCGGACGGGTCGACCTTGATGCCGAGGCGTTCGCCGATCAGCCGCGCCAGCACGACCTTGTTGTGAAGCTTGACGTTGCGGAACTGCTCTTGAAACCCGTTGTCGCTGGCGCGGGCCTCGAGTTGCGAAAGCTGGGTGGGATCGTCCAGCACGGCTTCGCCGCAAGCCTGGCGCAACAGCTCGGTCAACTTCGGATTGGCCAGCATCAGCCAGCGGCGGAAGGTGATGCCATTGGTCTTGTTGGTGATGCGGCCGGGATAAAGATGGTTGAGATCGTGGAACACGGTCTCCTTCATCAGGTCGGAATGCATCGCCGAGACGCCATTGATGCAGTGAGAACCTACGAACGCCAATTGCCCCATCCGTACCCTTCGGCCGGACCTCTCGTCGATCAGCGAGACCGAGGCGCGGAAATCGACGTCGCCGGGGCAGCGCGCATCGGCGAGCGCCAGATGCGCGACATTGATGCGGTAGATGATTTCCAGATGACGCGGCAACAGCCGCTGGAACAGCTCGACCGGCCAGGTCTCAAGCGCTTCCGGAAGCAGCGTATGGTTGGTGTAGGACAGCGTGTTGACCGTGATCTTCCACGCATCGTCCCAGCGGATGTTGTGAAGATCGACCAGAATGCGCATCAGCTCGGTGACGGCGAGACTCGGATGGGTATCGTTGAGCTGCACCGCGACCTTCGCCGCCAGACCGCGTATTTGCCCATCGGCTGCCAGGTGACGGTTGACCAGATCCTGCAACGAGGCCGCGACAAAGAAATATTCCTGGCGCAACCGCAGCTCGCGCCCCGCCGGGCTCTCGTCGTTCGGATAAAGGAATTTGCAAATCGATTCGGCGCGCGCCTCCTCGGCGCTGGCGCCGAGATAGTCGCCGGTGTTGAAGACGTCGAGCCTTAGCGGATCGGGCGAGCGCGCCGACCACAGCCGCAGCGCGTTGACGTGCTGGCCGCGCCATCCGACGATCGGCGTGTCGTAGGCGACCGCCTGCACGGTTTCCGCCGGATGCCAGATCGCGCGGTCGCTTCCTTTCACCTCGACGTGTTCGACGCCGCCCCCGAAATGCACGAGATAGACAACCTCGGGCCGCTGGAATTCCCAGGGGTTACCGAAGCTCAGCCATTCGTCGGGATATTCCTGCTGCCAGCCCTGCGCGATGATCTGGCGGAACAGGCCGAAATCGTAACGGATGCCGTAGCCGATCGCAGGGATCGCAAGCGTCGCCATGCTCTCCATGAAGCAGGCCGCGAGCCGCCCGAGGCCGCCATTGCCGAGCGCCGCATCGGGCTCGCATTTGCGCAACTCTGAAAGGCCGACACCCAGATCGCCAAGCGCCGCCTCGAACACCGGAAGCAACCCCATATTGTTCAGGGCGTCGGTGAACAGACGGCCGATCAAAAATTCCAGGGAGAGGTAATAGACCCGCTTGCGGCCGGCATCGTAGCTCTGCTTTTCGGCCGTCAGCCAGCGGTGCACGATGCGATCGCGCAGCGCCAGCGCGGCCGCCTTGTACCAGTCGTGCTTGGTCGCCATGCCGGCGTCCTTGCCGATGGCAAGCCGCAGCTTGGCGAGAATGGCACTCTTGATCTCCGCCAACGCCAGTTCATCGACAGGCTGACCCGGCGCCGGAAAATTCACGGGGAAGGATGGGTCTGCCAAATTTCAAATCCTGCAACTGAGTACAAGGAATCATACCCGCGTTACGCCCGGATCGAAACCCGCCGGGGGTTCGATTGTGCAACGCATGCATGTTTTTTATGCAAGGAGCGGGCCGAATTTGGTGGGAATGAGCTAGCGTGGTGTTTTGGGTGTGATCTGGTCGCCAGTAGTATGGTGGAAGCCGCCTGAGAGTGAAGCAATGAGTTGGAATGAATCCGAGATTTTGGCCGCCCGTCGGGCGATATTCGAGACCGTCCAGGAAATGCTGGCGGGAAATCTTTCGTATATTGAAGGCGCTCGCAAAATTGTTTCAGCCATGGCGGCGTCGAGACTGGATAAGTGGGACGCTGATCTAGTGCCGTTCGTTGGGATTGCTTCCGAAACGGATGCTTTACCGTTCGGTGAGATGAGGGGCCATTGGCAGCTAGCGGCGCTTGAAGCTCTTCAGCCCGAGATCGCAAGAATGGAAGCTTGGGCCAGGCAGTTCGGCGGGTCGTATTGCCGGAATCTATTAGAGCGGTTCTCAAACGGCCAAATCGAAATTAAGTCACTACATCCCCGAAAGTAGGTCACGTCAGGATCAAAACAGCCGGGCGCCGAATTTGGGTGCTGGCTGTGTGCGATCTAGTGCTGAAGGCATTGGACTGAAGATGGCCGCCGACTGAGGCGGTCCGTAGGAATAGTTAGATGGCATGGAAGAAGATCGTTCAACGTCTCAACATTCGTTCGGTCTGCCCGGTGTGTCGAACTATAGGGTTCGACTATCAGCCCGGGGCCAATCCGCACGACCAGCTTAGGGCTCTCGTCGAGTGTCCCGAATGTGGCTGGAAAGGCATGTTGGGCGACCGCGACATTGAACCAAACCCGCGACAACCAGAATAGGCCAAAATCAAATTAGGCCATTGGGTCGAAATAGGCCCGCGACGATGTCCACCGAACAAATTAAGAACACTTTAGCAAGTCTTTGATATATCATAGTGATTCGGCACATGGCCGACACAATATCTAGCGTCTATCCGAGATTTCGAGGACTACATGTCCACCATCGCCTTCGATCAATTCGCGCTCACCCGCATCGCCGACTTCGCCCGGACGCTGTCGCGGCTGCATCGGACTTCCCGCCGGCAAGTCGTCGACGACGACGCGATCGACCGGGAATTCAACGCCGTCTGCCAATCGGTGTGGGGCTACACCACCGATGATATCAGCGACGATCTTTTCTCCGACGCCGACCACGCGTTTCTTGATTCACTCGATGAGGCGCATGCGCGCATCTTCGCCGCCGAACATGGCTACGACCTCGTCGACGACGAGGGCATGCTGACGGACTGGTGGGGCTATTGCTGGATGATCCTTGCCGAGAAACGCGGTCTGCTGACGCCGGAGAACCGCGCCGCGGCGCGGGCGCAAATCGAGGAAAAATACCGGTCGGCGCCTAACGTGATCGGCGTCATCGTGGGAAGGTGAGATGGTGAGGTTGCGAGCGGAGCGAAATCATCTTGCTCCGTCATTCCGGGATGGTCCGAAGGACCAGACCCGGAATCTCGAGATTCCGGGCTCGATGCTTCGCATCGCCCCGGGATGACGGTTTCAATCAATCCGCTTCCGCGCGTTTGGCGCGGGCCGGAACCCGCTTCGGCAGCGAACCTGTGGACAACTCGATATCGCGGGGGAGCAGCGTATCATTAGCCACCGCTTCGGCCGCCACCGGCGCCACCTTCATCTCGCCGAGCTGCGCGCGCGCGTCGGCGGTCAAACCGGGATAGGACCCAACCGGGGTGAATTCCGAGGTCTGGTTGTTGCCGAGCTTGATGCCGGAATAGACCACGAGCCCGTCGGTGGTGGCAATCACGTCGCCGGCGCGCAGCGAGGTATCGAGCGTGAGATCGACCGGCGCCAGGCCCGCGGCATCACGGCCGTTGCAGGTGCAGTCGGCGCGCAGCGCCTTGCGGTAAGCGAAAGCGTTTTCGCTGTCGGCGTAGCGCTCGCCGGTCGTTGTCATGGCGCTGTCGATTTGGCTGCCGAAGAAAACCTTGGTGGGACTCGCCGGGCAAAACGCCTGGCACATCTGGACTGGCGAGGTGTTGCCGTGGGCCAGCGGGAAATAACGGCCGTCGCAGCTGCGCACGCAGAAGGCGGGTCCGCTGCCTGAGGCGGGCCGCGACGCGGGCGGCTGGTTCTGACTGAGCGGATCGGCGAAAAAACTCGCTTGCGGCGGCGTCTGTCGCAGCTGTTTCTGGAGACCGCCGAAAAGCAGGTCGAACAGGCCTTCGGCCGATGCCCCCTGCGGCGTCAGCGCTAGCGAGCTGGCGAGGGACGCGGCAGCAACGAGCATCATGCGGTGCCGCATGCGCTGATAAGGCAACTCTGTACGCAACGCTTACTCCACCCCACGCCACAAACGCTGCGGCGGCAAGCTGTGCCCCCGGCGAATTCACCTTAGGGCGGGATAGTAAACGAGCTATGAGCGCGGGCAGGGTGAGGGAAAGAAAAGCGCCGATCCGCCGATGCCAGAGGCCATATTTTTTTCGTCATGGCCGGGCTTGACCCGGCCATCCACGTCTTGTTTTTGCGGGCTCGGCAAGAAAGGCGTGGATGTCCGGGTCAAGCCCGGGCATGACGGCGAAAGGATTTCGCCGCTTAGCTCTCGAGCAATCAGTCCTTCAAAAACTCACTCGCCTTGTAGAGCGAACGAAACGCAAGGCCGGCCTTTGCGAAGGTTTCGCCGGCGCCCTCTTCGCGGTCCACCATGGTCAGTACCAGCGCGACCACGCCGCCGGCATCGCGCGCCGCTTCCACCGCCTTCAGCGCCGATTCGCCTGTGGTGGTGACGTCCTCGACGATCGCAACACGCTTGTCTTTCAGGCTCTCGCCTTTCGCCAGGCCCTCGACGGCAAGCCGCGCGCCGTGCTCCTTCGGCTTCTTGCGCACGAAGAAAGCCGCGATCGGGTGGCCCTTGATCCAGGACAGCTGTGCGACCGCGCCCGCGAGCGGCACCGCGCCCATCTCGAGCCCGCCGACATAATCAAGGCCGTCATCCTTCAGCGCCTCGTAGGTCAACTCGGCGAGCAAGGCGGCGCCTTCCGGATCGAGCATGGTCGGCTTCAGATTGAAATAGAAATTGCTGGTGCGGCCCGAGGCCAGGGTGATTTCGCCGCGGCCGAACGAGCGCTTCCGGATGATCTCGGCGAGGCGGGCGCGGGAGGCTGATTTGGACAAGGCGGTCTCTCGTATCGGGGAAGCGCAATCTATCGGTGGACGCGCGCACATTCCAGAGCGGAACCTGGGCCGTCAACAGTGTGCGGGAGTAACAAGAGACCTTTGTTGCAGCTGCCATGCGCATGGTCTGCTCCCTCTCCCGCTTGCGGGGGAGGGCTGGGGTGAGGGTGGTGCCACAATCACGGAGCTGATACGCGCGGACAGACTTTCCCCCACCCGCCGCGCTCTGGTGAGCGCGTCGACCTCCGCCGCAAGCGGGAGAGGTAAGAACGAGGCATTATTTTGCGCCTCCGCCGGACGATGCTACAGACGCCCCCGCCCGCAACACTCGAAAGACAAAAATGACGATCGAACTCCACACCTGGAATACGCCGAACGGCCGCAAGATCTCCGTCGCGCTGGAGGAGATGGACCTGCCTTACAAGGTCGTTCCGGTCAACATCACCAAGAGCGAACAGATGGCGCCTGATTTCCTTAGCCTCAGCCCCAACAACAAGATTCCCGCGATCGTCGATCCCGATGGGCCCGGCGGCAAGCGTGTCAGCATATTCGAGTCCGGCGCGATCCTGCTCTATCTCGGCGAGAAGACCGGAAAATTCCTGCCCGCATCTCTGATCGAGCGCATTCCCGTCTACGAATGGCTGATGTGGCAGATGGGCGGCTTCGGCCCGATGCCGGGGCAGGTGCATCACTTCATTGCGCTGGAGAACGAACAGGAGCGCGCCTATGGCCTGAAGCGCTTCATGGCCGAGACGCGCCGGCTCTACGGCGTGCTGGATCGCCGCCTCGCCGCACGCGAATTCGTCGCGGGCGCGCTGTCGGTCGCCGACTTTGCGATTCTCGGGTGGGCCTGGCGGCATCCACGCCACAAAGTCGAGCTTTCGGATTTTCCCAATGTCGAGCGCTGGTACAACGCGCTGATGGCCCGGCCCGGTGTCAAGCGCGGCATGGAAGCGAAGCTGGATTGATAAGGACGAAGCGCGCTTCCCCTCTCCCCTTGCGGGAGAGGGTGGCGAAATCGAGCGGAGCGAGATGAAGCCGGGTGAGGGGTTGTCTCCGCGGACAGACACCCCTCACCCGCCCTCGCTTTGCCATAGCCGATGCAAAGCATCGGCGTTCTATTCAAAAGAACGGCGGCCGAAGGCCGCCTACGCACCCTCTCCCGCAAGGGGAGAGGGGAAGGCCAATCACCCCCGCCGCGTCTCCAGCGCCATCCGTACCGCAAGCCCGGCGAGCACGGTGCCCATCAGCCAGCGCTGCACCAACAGCCAGGTCGGCCGCGTGCCGAGGAACAGCGCGATTGAACCCGCCGCGAGCGCGATCATCGCGTTGACGCTGACGCTGATCACGGTCTGGATCGACCCGAGCACCAGCGATTGCGTCAGCACGCTGCCCTCACCGGGATCGATGAATTGCGGCAGCAGCGCAAGGTACAGCATTGCGATCTTCGGGTTCAGGAGATTGGTGAAGAAGCCCATCGCAAACAATTTGCGCGGTCCATCGACGCGGAGTTTCTTCACCTGAAACGGCGAGCGGCCATTGGGTTTCAGCGCCTGCCACGCCAGCCACAGCAAATACGCCGCGCCCGCGAGCCGCAGCGCGTCGTAGGCATAAGGCACCGCGAACAACAGTGCGCTGATGCCGAACGCCGCGCACAGCATGTAGAACACAAAGCCAAGCGCGACGCCGCCGAGCGAAACGATGCCGGCCGCCGGTCCTTGCGTGATCGAGCGCGAGATCAGATAGATCATGTTCGGCCCCGGCGTCAGCACCAGGCCGAAGGAGACAAGCGCAAAGCCGAGCAGTGAGGCGAGGTGGGGCATCGGAGACTCGTTTGGCGAAGGTCGAGTTAGTTAGCGCGCATCTGCCCGTGATGCCATTTCGTAAATTGCGGCTTTGGTGATCGAATATTTCAGTGATCAGGGTACGTGTCCCGGACGCGGTGCAGCGCGTAGCGCTGCTCCGCAGAGCCGGGACCCATGCCCGTTGGATGGGCCCCGGATCAGCGGCGCACCACGCCGCGGGACATAGCGCGTCAAAGACGCGCGTGAACGCGCTAATGGCGCTGCGCAGCATCCGGGGAACGGCAGCTCAATGATCGCCCGCCCGCGCCCTGATCGCGCCAATAAAGCATTCCAGCGCATCCCGCAGTGGCCCGGCGAGCTCCGGGCTTGCGGCAATGCTGTCCGCATCGTTCGCCGTGCCGAGCAGCGGCAAGGTAATCGACGCATCCCTGACCAAATGCGCTGACATGGTCTCCAGCGTGATCGTCAGCGATTCCAGCGCATGGGTTGCGCGCGGCGACGTATTGATCAGCGTGACCGGTTTGCCCGGAAATTCATGGCTGCCCACCAGCCAGTCCAGCGCGTTCTTCATTACGCCGGAGACGCCGCGGGCATATTCGGGGCTCGAGATCAGAAGGCCGTCGGCGGCACCGATGGCCGTCCGAAACCGCGCGACCACCTCGGGAAGGCGTTCGCCTTCGAGATCGGAATTGAAAAACGGAAGCTGGCCGATGCCCTCAAACAGCTCGATCTCGACGCCCGTGGGCGCAAGGCGACGGGCGGCGTGAAGCACCGCGGTGTTGTGAGAAGCGGCGCGCAGACTGCCGGAAATCGCGACGATCTTCATCGAAGGTCCGATAAGGAGATCGTTACGTGGCGTGAACGGGGATCAATGCGCTTCGTCCCAATTATCTGCCGCCCGCGCATCGACATGCAGCGGCACCGAGAGCAGCACCGCCGGGAAGGGCGCGTCCTGCATGGTGTGCTGCACCACCGGCAACGTCGCGGCGACCTCGTCGTCGGGCACCTCGAAGATCAGTTCGTCATGAACCTGCAACAGCATCTGCGCCGATAGCTTCTTCTCGGCCAGCGCCTCTTCCATCCGGATCATGGCGCGGCGGATGATGTCGGCGGCGGTGCCTTGCAATCGCGCGTTAATCGCGGCGCGCTCGTTGAAGGAGCGGACCGAGGCGTTGGAAGCCTTGATGTCGGGGTAGTGGCATTTCCGGCCGAACAGCGTCTCGACATAGCCGTGGCTGCGGCAGAAATCCCGCGTTTCGTCCATATAGGCGCGAATGCCCGGGAAACGTTCGAAATACTTCTTGATGTAGGCGGAAGCTTCTTCGCGGGCGATGCCGAGTTGGTTGGCGAGACCAAAGGCCGAGATGCCGTAGATGATACCGAAATTGATCGCTTTGGCGCGGCGGCGCACCTCGCCCGGCATGTCCTTGACGGGAACGCCGAACATTTCCGACGCGGTCATGGCGTGAATGTCCAGCCCGTCGCGGAACGCCTGCTTGAGCATGGGAATGTCGGCGATTTCGGCGAGCAGCCGCAACTCGATCTGCGAATAATCCGCCGACACCAGTTTGTGCCCCGGCGAGGCGATAAAGGCACGGCGGATTTTCCGGCCGTCCTCGGTGCGTACCGGAATGTTCTGCAGGTTCGGCTCGTTCGACGACAGCCGCCCGGTGGTGGTCGCCGCCAGCGCGTAGGTCGTGTGCACGCGATGGGTCTGTGGATGCACATAGGTCGGGAGCGCGTCGGTGTAGGTCGATTTCAGTTTCGAGACCTGCCGCCATTCCAGAATCTTCTTCGGAAATTCATGTCCCTGCTCGGCAAGCTCGTCGAGGATTTGCGCCGAGGTCGACCACGCCCCGGTCTTGGTCTTGGTGCCGCCAGGAATGGCCATCTTGCCGAACAGGATGTCGCCGATCTGTTTCGGGCTACCGACATTGATCGGCTCGCCCGCGATTTCCTGAAGCTCGGCTTCGACGCGCGCGGCGGTCTGGGCGAATTCGCCCGACAGGCGGGAGAGCACCTGGCGGTCGATCGAGATGCCGCGCCGCTCCATCCGCGCCAGCACGCTTATCAGCGGCCGCTCCAGCGTCTCATAGACCGCGGTCATGCGCTCGGCGACCAGGCGGGGCTTGAGCACCCGCCACAGCCGAAAGATCACGTCGGCATCCTCGGCCGAATACGCCGCCGCCTTGTCGATCGGGACCTGGTCGAAGGTGAGTTTGGCCTTGCCGCTGCCGGTCAGATCGCTATGCGTGATGGTGGCATGGCCGAGCCATGTTTGGGCCAGCGCATCGAGCCCATGCGAATTGCGGCCGGCGTCGAGCGCGTAACTCATTAATTGCGTGTCGTCGTGGTTTCGAAGGGTGATGCCATGTTGCGCGAACATCACCGCGTTGAACTTGACGTTGAATCCGATCTTGAGGATGCCTGCCGATTCCAACAGCGGGCGCAGCAACTCGAGTGCCTCGCGCGTCGTGATCTGGTCTGGCGCGAGGCCAGCGGCGAACATGCCGGCGCCATCGCCCGACTGTTTATGGGTGAGCGGGATGTAGCAGGCATCGTTGGGCCTGAGCGCCAGCGCAAAGCCGCAAATCTCGGCCTGCATCGGATCGATCGAAGTTGCCTTGGTCTCGATCGCGAACTGGCCGACATCATGCACCCGCGCGATCCAGTCGCGGAGCTGGTCGAGGCTACGGATGGTCTGGTACTTGCCGCGCTCGACCGGGGTTTTGCGCGCCTCTTGCGCCCGCGCGGCCGCCAGTGCCTGCGGGGTGAGGACGATGTTCGACTTGTCCGCCTTGCCCTGGCCTCTCGCGGCGTTGGGCGGGCTCTTTTCGACCTTCGGCGCGGCAGAGCTGACCCTGTCGAAGAGATCGGCCCCCTCGCGGAGCACTTCGCCGTCAGGCCTTCCGCTCGGGGGAGGCGGCGCAAAGGTGCTGGCGCCGCTCTTCATCCCGGCATCCGCTTCGACATCTGCCGGATCGATTTGCGAATACTCGGCGACGCGGCGGGTCAGCGTGGCAAATTCCATCGCCTTGAGAAACGCGATCAGCTTGCGCGCGTCGGGCTCGTGGACTGCGAGCTCGTCGAGCGCTACCTCCAGCTTGACCTTGTCATCGAGCAGCACCAGTTGCCGCGAAATCCGCGCCTTCTCGGCGTTTTCGATCAGCGCCTCGCGCCGCTTCGGCTGCTTGATCTCGCCGGCGCGCTGCAGCAGCGTTTCGAGATCGCCATATTCGACGATCAGTTGCGCCGCGGTCTTGATGCCGATGCCGGGCACGCCCGGCACGTTGTCGGTGGAATCGCCGGCCAGCGCCTGAACCTCGACCACCTTTGCCGGCGGCACGCCGAATTTCTCGATCACCTCAGTAATGCCGATGCGGCGGTCCTTCATGGTGTCGAACATCGTGACCTGGTCGGTGACGAGCTGCATCAGGTCCTTGTCCGACGACACGATGGTCGTGGTGGCGCCACGCTCGCCCGCCTCGCGGGCGTAAGTGGCGATCAGATCGTCGGCCTCGAAGCCAACCTGCTCGAGACAGGGCAGATCGAAGGCGCGGACCGCCTCGCGGATCAGCGGGAATTGCGGAATCAGATCGTCCGGCGCCGGCGGCCGGTGCGCCTTGTAGTCGGGATAGAGCTTGTTGCGAAAGGTGACTTCGGATTTGTCAAAGACGATGGCGAGATGGGTCGGCCGGTTATCGGGCGGCATGTCGCGCAACAGCTTCCACAGCATGTTGCAGAAGCCGAGCACAGCATTGACCTGCAACCCGTCGGATTTGCGGTTCAGCGGCGGCAGCGCGTGGTAGGCGCGGAAAATATAGGAGGAACCGTCGACCAGAAAGACATGGTCGCCCTTCGCAAGGGCCTTGACGGCAATTGGTTTTGGGACGGCGCTTTGAGATGTTTTCGGCATGGTCGAAACTTAGGGATTTTTGCGCCGATTGACAGCCTTCAGGGCACGTTGTTCCGGGATTTTTGCGGTCGATTTAACTTGTCATGCCCGGACTTGCCGCCTTCGCTACGAAGCTTCGGCGGCCCGACACCGAGAGCCCGGCAAAGCCCTAGCGTAGACGGGATCCGGGCATCCATCAATCGTGCAAAGAATCTGGCGAAGAGGATGGATTGCCGGGTCAAGCCCGGCCATGACGGCGTCGTAACAAAGCACCTACTCCGCCGCTTGCAGCGTGGCTCGCGGCTTCTTCGGTGCGATCCAGAACGCGGGCGGGCGTTCGAACAGGAAATTGGCGCCGGCCTTCAGCGCGATCCGCCAGATCGCGAGCGCTCCGACCACGGCGACAACGGTGACCACGAGCGAAATCGTCCCGATATCGTGGATGATGCCGGCCCGCAGCAGCAGCGTTCGCGTCGCCGCCATCGGCAGGAAAAACGCGAGATAGATGACGATGGAATGCTCGCCGCAGAATCGTAGAAAATCCAGCCAACGCGCGCGTGCCAATAGCGTGCCCACGGTGACAATTGCGCAAGCCCCCGCAAGCCCGAGCCCAAGCGAGACCAGCGGCAAATCACTGAAGCCGGATTTCACCAAACTGCCGTTGAGGAGTGCCCAGAGCGCCAGGCCAGCGAGCGCCAGCCGGGGTTGGACGCGGGCCCGGTCGGACAGCGCGAACACATGCCGGGCGAATAGATAGCCGGCATAGAAATAGACGAAGCGCGCGCCAAACTCGTCGATCACCGTCCAGCCGGTCGCGATGTGCGCCATCTCCAATAGCGCCGCGATGCCCCAGACCAACAGCGGCGGCGCCTGCCGCGTCGCCTTGGTGACGACGAAGAACACCGGCAGCAAATAGATGAACCACAACGTGCCGAACGGCTCGATGAAGGACTCAAGATACAGGAACCCGGCATGGGCCCAACTCGACTCCGCGGCAAAGGACGGCGCCTTGAAGCCGAATTGAATGGTCACCCACAGCACGTAAAAATAAGCGAAGTGGACCACCTTGCGGTCGAGATAAGTGCGCCAGTCGCGGTCGATCACGATCGAAAGGAACAGGCCCGAAATCAGGAAGAAATCCGGCATCCGGAACGGCTTGGCGAAGGCCACCAGCGGATGCATGAAACCGGTCTCGCCGGCGGCCAATTCCACGCCCAGCACCGAATGCATCATCACCACCATGACGATGCAGATACCCTTGGCGTAGTCCACCCAGTCGACGCGGTCAGGCCCCGCTTGCGCCAATGGCGCGGCACGCTCGACGGCGGATGTGCCGTTTGGTGTCATCGGTGTTCCCGTTTGGCGCAAATCTGGCGCAAGTGGCGGCATCATCGGCCGTATCCGTTTCATTCTCCTTTATTCATACAAATGACATGCCGGCCGACCGGTTTTTCCGGTTTCCTCTTTGCGCCGAAATGCTTTAAGACCCGCCCCACAACTCGTTTCCGTTAACCATTATCGACAGGCTGCCAGATGCGTATTGCCATGATCGGCACGGGCTATGTGGGGTTGGTGTCCGGCGCCTGCTTTGCGGATTTCGGCCACCATGTTACCTGCGTGGACAAGGACGAGGCCAAGATCGCCGCCTTGCGCCGTGGCGAAATCCCGATTTTCGAGCCGGGCCTCGATGCGCTGGTCGCCGCCAATGTGAATGCCGGCCGCCTGGATTTCTCAATCGGTCTCGCCGCGCCTGTCGCCGATGCCGATGCCGTGTTTATCGCGGTCGGCACGCCGTCGCGGCGCGGCGATGGTCACGCCGATCTCAGCTACGTTCATGCCGCGGCACGCGAGATTGCGGCGGCGCTAAAGGGGTTCACCGTCGTCGTCACCAAGTCCACCGTTCCGGTCGGCACCGGCGACGAAGTCGAGCGCTTGATTCACGAGACCAATCCTTCCGCCGATGTCGTGGTGGCCTCCAATCCGGAATTCCTGCGCGAGGGTGCCGCGATCCGCGACTTCAAGTTCCCGGACCGGATCGTGGTCGGCACCTCGGATGAGCGCGCCCGTAAGGTGCTCGGCGACGTCTACCGGCCATTGTCGCTCAATCAGGCGCCGCTGATGTTCACGGCGCGGCGCACCGCGGAGTTGATCAAATACGCCGCCAACGCGTTCCTCGCCACCAAGATCACCTTCATCAACGAGATCGCCGATCTTGCGGAAAAAGTCGGAGCCGACGTGCAGGAAGTCGCGCGCGGCATCGGGCTCGACAACCGCATCGGATCGAAATTTCTTCACGCCGGGCCCGGCTTCGGCGGCTCATGTTTCCCAAAGGATACCCGCGCGCTGGTCAAGATCGCGCTCGATCACGACGTGCATCTGCGGATCGTCGAGGCGGTGCTCGCGGTCAACGACAACCGCAAGCGGGCGATGGCGCGCAAGGTCGCAGGCGCGGCTGGCGGCAGCCTGCGCGGCAAGACCGTCGCCGTGCTCGGTCTCACCTTCAAGCCCGACACCGACGACATGCGCGAGGCGCCGTCGATCCCGCTGGTGACGGGGTTGCTCGACATGGGCGCGAAAGTGCGCGCGCACGATCCGGTCGGCATGGAAGCGGCGCGCCGCGAACTGCCCGACATCGAATATTGCGACGATCCTTATGTTTGCGCACGCGGCGCGGATGCATTGGTGATCGTGACGGAATGGGTGCAATTCCGCGCCCTCGATCTCGATCGCCTGAAGCGCGAACTGGCGCATCCCGTGGTGGTCGATCTGCGCAACATCTATCGCCCCAGCCACATGGCGGCACACGGGCTTATCTACGAAAGCGTCGGCCGCCCTCCCGAGCGACGGAACTGATGCGTGCTTTCCTCCCTTCTCCCCTTGTGGGAGAAGGTGCCCACGATACGACGTATCGTGGGCGGATGAGGGGTCTGCATCCGCGGAGAGAGACCCCTCACCCGTCGCGATGCTCACTGCGTTCGCATCTCGCCACCCTCTCCCACAAGGGGAGAGGGGAAAGAGACAGCCGACGCGGCCACAACACGAGCTAGATTTGCCCCGCTCTTTCGACACGCCTCTCCCGATCGACGTCGTGCTCGACGAACTGGCGCGCACGCTCGATCACCATAACGCCGCGGTGCTGGTGGCGCCGCCGGGGGCCGGCAAGACCACGCGGGTGCCGCTGGCGCTGCTCGATGCGCCGTGGGTGAGGGCTAAGAAAATCGTCGTGCTGGAGCCGCGGCGGATCGCGGCCCGCGCCAGCGCCGAGCGCATGGCGCATACGCTTGGAGAACGCGTCGGCGAGACCGTCGGCTACCGCGTCCGGTTCGGCTCGAAAGTGTCGCGCGCCACCCGGATAGAGGTCGTCACCGAGGGAATCTTTTCGCGGCAGATTCTCGACGACCCCGAACTAAACGGTGTCGCAGCGGTCCTGTTTGACGAGTTTCACGAGCGCTCGCTCGATGCCGATCTGGGACTGGCACTGGCGCGCGACGCGCAGACCGGCTTGCGCGAGGATCTGCGCATCCTCGTGATGTCAGCGACGCTCGACGGCGCCCGCGTCGCAAAGCTGCTCGGGGAAGCGCCTGTCATCGCCAGCGAAGGCCGCGCCTTTGCGGTCGAGACGCGCTATCTCGGCAGAAAAGCCGACGCACCGCTGGAGCGGCAGATGGCGGACGCCATCGCGCTTGCCGTGCGGGCCGATCCCGGTTCGGTGCTGGCGTTTTTGCCGGGGGCCGCGGAAATACGCCGTACCCAGAATTTGCTCGCCGAGCGTGTTCACGACGCCAGCGTGGAAATTGTGCCACTGTTCGGTGCGCTCGATGCATCCGTGCAGGACCGTGCCATTGCGCCGGCGCCGAAAGGCCGGCGCAAGGTCGTGCTGGCGACCTCGATCGCGGAGACATCGCTGACCATCGAGGGCGTTCGCATCGTGGTCGATTCCGGCCTGGCGCGGGTGCCGCGCTATGAGCCTGACATTGGGCTGACGCGGCTCGAAACCGTGCGTGCCTCGCGCGCCGCGGTCGATCAGCGCCGCGGCCGCGCCGGACGCACCGAACCTGGCGTGTGTTACCGGCTGTGGGACGAGCCGCAGACCGCCTCGTTTGCGGCCTACACCCAGCCCGAAATCCTCAGCGCCGATCTCTCCTCGCTGGTGCTCGATCTTGCGCAATGGGGCGTCAGCGATCCCGCCAGCCTGGCGTTTCTCGATCCGCCGCCTCTGCCTGCGCTGAAGGAAGCGCGTGGCCTGTTGCGCGAACTCGGCGCGCTCGATGCCGACGGCCGGATCACGGCGGAAGGCAAGAGCCTGCGAGCCCTGGCGCTGCCGCCGCGGCTGGCGCGGATGATCGTGGATTCGCAATCGTTGGGCACGGGACATGCCGCTGCCGAGATTGCCGCCATTCTCACTGAGCGCGGGCTTGGTGGCGACAATGTCGATCTCGACGTCAGGCTCGATGCCTTCCGCCGCGACCGCTCGCAACGCGCCGACAGCGCGCGCGCCCTCGCCCGGCGCTGGGCGTCGCAGGTGGCGGCGAGTGAGAGAGTTGCGGCTCCTGCAATTGGTGGGGAGCCTGGGCACCGCCTGCGTGGGGATCAAACAGATTTAGCGGGAGGAGGGGAGCCAACCACCGGCGTCATGCTCGCGCTGGCGTTTCCCGATCGCGTCGCGCGCAACCGTGGCAATGGCAGCTTTGTTCTGGCCAATGGCCGCGGCGCCGCGCTCGAGCAGACCTCCGGCCTGTCGCGCGCGCCCTATGTCGCGGTCGCCGAACTCACCGGCACCGCCGCCCAGGGGCGCATTCTGCTGGCGGCGCCGATCACGCAAGCCGAGATCGAGCGGCACTTCGCCGACCAGATCGAGACGGCCGACGAGATTTCATTCGATCGTGGCGCGATGGCGTTGCGGGCGCGGCGCAGGAAGACCTTGCACGCGATCACCCTGTCGGAGGCGCCATTGGCGCTAAAACCCTCGGCGGAAACCGCCCGCGTGCTGGCCGATGGCCTGATCTCGGCCGGCCTTGATCAATTGCCGTGGTCGAAGTCATCAAAACAGTGGCGCGATCGCGTGACGTTTTTGCGCGCGGCCGAAGCCGATGCGTCACAGAATCCCTGGCCTGATCTGTCCGATGCCGCGCTCGCAGCACAGCGCGAGGCATGGCTGGTGCCTCTCCTCTACGACAGGTCCTCGCTGAAGGAGCTTTCTGCCGGCGATCTGTCGGATGCGCTGATGACGCTGTTGCCGTGGGAATTGCGCGCGCGGCTCGAACGTGAGGCACCGACGCACTTCGAGGCGCCTACAGGCACACAGCTTGCGATCGACTACGAGGCCGAGCAGGGACCCACCATTGCGGTCCGCTTGCAGGAGTTGTTCGGGCTCAACACCCATCCCTCGATCGCCAAAGGCGCGATCCCGCTGGTACTGGAATTGTTGTCGCCGGCGCATCGGCCGGTGCAGGTGACGCGCGATCTGCCGGGCTTTTGGCGCGGCAGTTATGCCGCGGTACGCTCCGACCTGCGCGGGCGCTACCCGCGACATCCCTGGCCGGAGGATCCGGCAAGCGCCGTGCCGACCCGGCGCGTCAAGCCGCGCGGAACGTGATCGTCACGCGTCGGCGCGTCGCTGCCGCGCGCGCAACCAGATTGGATACAAGTACCAGAGCGACAACATTGCGAGCAGCAGCACAAGGCTCGCTGCGATCGCGCTCGCGGTCGAGTGGGTGATCCTGACAAACACCACATAGACGTCGGCGGCGACGCCCAGCGCCAGCGGTAATGTGGCCGCGACCACGAAGCCCGCGCCGAGGCGCAGGAAGAGTTCGGAATCGTTGCCGCCGAAGGATTCCCGGTGCAGCGCCGCCGGTGTCATCAGCAGGATGGTCGAGATCGTGACGCAGCATAGTCCCGCTGCGTGTATGACCTTGGCCGTGTCGGGCAATTGGTCGAAAGCCTGCGTCAGCATGGCGATGAGCTGGAAGCCCAATAGCGCCTGGCAGCCCGGAATGATGACGCGGGCTTCCGTCAGCATCTGCTCAATCCTGGTCGAAAGCGCAGTGGTCGTAGAATCTGCCGTCACGTTTCCTGCCCTTCTGTCTCCAATCCTCCATGCGAGGCCAAACCAGAACAATCCTGCCGACACGGTGCTGGCAATGCCCGTTACGATGCCGGTGGCCGTGCCGAAGGCGCGCTCGAATACCACGAAAATTCCCAGCCCCAGGCTTGCAGCAAATGGCAACAAACTCCACTCCGCGAAGACCGTCGCCGCGCGCTCAAGGCGCCTCGTCGATTGACCGGTCTCGACGATCCGGTGCTGCATCGAGGGTGCGATCAGGCAAGCGATCGACAGCACCATCAGCGCCAGTGCCGCGCCGAGCAAATGTTGGGAGGCGGTGGAAAGCGTCTCGAAGCCCTTCTGGAAAACGCTCTCGAACAGGAATCCGAACAATACCTGTGAGCCGAGGATCAGCAGGCGGGTCTCGTCGAGCGCGGTCTTGATTCTGCGATCCAGTTTCACCACGACATTCGGCCGATGCGGACGTCCGCGATCGCCGCCTCCTCCGCATTGAATTCGGATGACGGAAATATGTCGCTGAGCTGAACTATTTGCTGCGCGGCGCGTTCCAACCCAGGAGCCCGATGCGGGACGGTATTGCATGAGCGCCGCCTTTATCTTTGATGTCGAAGGCACCTTGATCGACTGCGTGCCACAAATCCTGCGGTGCTGGGGCGAGACTTTGGCCGCCTTCGGTGTCCCGGTGTCGTCGATGGACTTGCAGCGGCTGTCGGGAATGGATGGCGACGAGATGCTGACGATGCTGGTGCCCCATCTCGACGAAAATGCTCGGAAAGATATTCTGAAGGCACAGGGCGAGCGCTATCGCGCGGTCTATCTACCGCGGGTGCAGGCGTTTCCCGGCGTGCGCGAGGCTTTCAGCGAAATCAAGTCGCAGGGGGCGCGCATTGCTCTCGCCACAGATTGTCAACCTGACGAACTCAAGCGCTATCGCGGCCTGATCAACGCCGATGATTTGATTGACGCCGTCGCCTGCGGCGACGAAGTTTCCAAGGGTAAGCCGGCTCCAGAAGTAGTGGAGATTGCGCTCCAGCGTCTTGGCCGTACACCGGCCACGCTCGCCACCATGACAGGGGACACGCCGTTTGATGCCCAGGCCGCACGAAGAGCCGGCGCGAACGCGTGGGGAACCCTAAGCGGCGGCCATACCAGCGCTTCGCTGATCGATGCCGGCTGTTCCGTGGTGATGTCGTCGGTGAGCGATTTCGGGCGGCATTTTCGACGGCAGAGGCCTGTTCCGGGGATCAGACGCATCGATATCGAATAATTGGCCGCCAACTCCACGCGGCCAAGTATTACGTTAACACTTCACTCATCCTTTTCGCCGAAATCGCAGGCCCGTGCCGGCATGGTCGGTCGAAGTTTTTTCGCCGCCGTGGTGATATCGGCAGTTCCTCCGGTCGAGTGTGGCGTGATGCGTAACATAATGATCTTTGCCGCGTTGATGATCGGTCTCGGCACCATGATGGCCCAGATGGCCGACAAGATGACACCAGCGCCAGCCGCCGCCACCACCGCCGCGCGAAAAGCTCCTTCGATAGAGACGGTGGCGCAAGCCGGAGTCCGCAGCTTCAGCATCCCACGCGACGCCCGCGGACATTTCGCGACCGAAGGCCGGATCGACGGTCAGCGGATCGCCTTCATGGTCGACACCGGCGCCTCCGTCGTCGCCTTGAACGAAAGCTCCGCGGCGCGGTTCGGATTGCGTCCGGCGCGCGGCGATTACAAGGCGACCGTCACCACTGCCAACGGCACCATCAAGGCGGCGGCGACGCGGCTTGCGATGGTCGATATCGGCGGCCTCGTGGTGCGCGACGTCGACGCGATGGTGCTCCCGGATGAAGCGTTGTCGGAAAACCTGCTCGGCCTGTCGTTCCTGTCGAAGTTGAAGCGGTTTGAATACGCCAACGGCAAGATGGTGCTGGAGCAATAACTTCCGCCAACGGGTCTCGCCCTCGTTGAGCCCGATGACCCGCTCCGTCAGGCATCCAATACACCGCGGCCTTCGTTAACTACGATACTGTTCGGGAATACAGGATCATCCGCCTTTGGTCCTGCCGTCCAGGGGCCGGACCGGTTGGCGGACGATGACGGCGCTATTTGCCAATCCCGCAATTAATCGCAACAGACCGGCTATCCCGGCTTCCGCTACGCCCGCGCATTCGCTATTCGATACACCCCTTGTCTGTTTCCCAGAGGCCGATTGAATGTTTCCGAAGCCGAAATCCGTACTGGTTCCGAATACCTATGCCTTCGAATCCGAGCCGATGGTGAAGGCGACCGGCTTTCGCGAATATGATGCCCGCTGGCTGTTCGGCAA
>DASQOU010000188.1:0-3767 GCA_035644295.1 Bradyrhizobium sp. | reverse complement strand
CGCGCCGAACGGTTCGTCCATCAGCAGCAGCGCCGGATCGAACGACAGCGCGCGCGCAATCGAGACCCGCTGCTGCATACCGCCGGACAATTGCCAGGGGAACTTGCGCTCGAAGCCGGTGAGATTGACCAGCGCCAGATAACGCGCCGCTCGCCGCCGCTGCTCGCTATCGGAAAAACCCATGACCTCCAACGGCAGCTTCAGGTTCTTCTCGATCGTCCGCCACGGGAACAAGGCCGGCGCCTGGAACACGTAGCCATATCTGCGCGCGAGACGCGCCTGTTCCGCGCTCATGCCGTTGACCAGCAGCGTGCCCGCCGTTGGTTGCTGGAGATCGGCGATCACCCTCAACATCGTGGTCTTGCCGCAGCCGGAGGGGCCAATAAACGAAACAAATTCGCCGTCAGCGACCTGCAGGCTGACATTCGACAGCGCATCGACCTTGCCGTCGGTGGTCTCGAACGTCAGCGAAACATTGCGTACGTCGATCGCCAGGCGCTGCGGCATCGATCCCGGTTGGGCCGTGGCATCAGCTGTCTTGTCCATGCGTACCGCTTCGATCGGGGCGACGAACGATTCTCGCCCGCGCGGCCGCAGCGTAGCGCCCGGAGTATCCGGCTTCAACGACTTCGGCATTTGCAACGCCATGGGCAAATAGTGACAAACGCCGCTGCAAATGGCGCGCTCAATGTTTGCGCATGCGGAGATATTAATGGGCAAGAACAACCATCGGGGTCAAACATGCACTTATCGGATTTTCAGATGGCCCAAAACGGGCTTCGATTTTTTGACTTGTTCCGGGGGCCGCCTCATACTTTCGCAGCAGCGCCTCGCCCCGTGGCGCGGAGCTGCGTTTCGATTGCCTTCACGCGAGCGCCATGAAGCCTGCCCCCTTCAAATACATAGCCGCCACCTCCCTCGAGCACGCGCTCTCGCTCAAGGCCGAACATGGCGACGACGCGAAATTTCTGGCTGGCGGACAGAGCCTGATACCAACGATGAATTTTCGCCTGGCCCGACCCGCGGTCTTGATCGACATCAATGAGATCAGGGATCTTGCCGGCATTCGTCCGTCGGCCGCAGCGACCCGGGTTGGCCCCCTGACGCGATACCGGGCGCTGCAGCGCGATGCGGCTTTTGCACGCCTGTTTCCCTTGATCGGCGAAGCGCTACCCCATATCGCACACCCGCAAATCCGAAATCGCGGTACTATCGGCGGCAATCTTTCGCACGCCGATCCGGCCTCGGAACTCCCGGCGATCGCCTTGGCCCTGGGCGCCCGATTCCATGCTCGGACGGCAACACAACAACGATGGATCGCGGCATCAGACTTTTTTGTGAGCGCGCTGACGACGGATCTGAAGCCCGACGAAATGCTGGTGGAAATCGAACTGCCGTCGCCAAAGCCGCGCACCGGCTGCTGCTTCATGGAGATCGCGCGCCGGCGCGGCGACTTTGCGATCGTGGGTGTGGCAGCAATGATGACGCTTGGGGAGCAGGATGAATGCGCCGATGTCCGGCTGTCGTTCTGTGGCCTGGGCGAAACGCCGGTCGATGCAAGTTCGGCTGCCGACGTTGTTGTCGGAAGCGTGCCGAGCGAAGACGCCATCCGCGATGTCGCCGCAATTGTACAGACGATGATCGCGCCTAATGGCAGTGTTCACGCCACAGCGCATTACCAGCGCCATATCGCGGGCGTTCTGACCGAACGCGCACTGCAGACAGCTTACGCGCGGGGGCGTGATGGACACTGACTTCCACGACATCACGCTGTCGGTGAACGGCAAGCAATACCAACGCCGCGTGGAATCGCGCGTGCTGCTGAGCGATTTTATTCGCCACGATCTCGTCCTCGCCGGCACCCACGTCGGCTGCGAGCACGGCGTCTGCGGCGCCTGCACGGTGCTGCTCGACGGCGAGCCCGTGCGCTCGTGCCTGATGCTCGCGGTGCAGGCCCGGAATCACGAAATTTCGACCATTGAGGGTCTCACGAACAAGGACGGCGAGTATCATCCGCTGCAGCAGGCGATGCACGACCACCACGGCTTGCAGTGCGGCTATTGCACGCCCGGCATTCTGATGACGATGACGGCGTTTCTCGATGAGAATCCATCGCCGGGTGAAGACGAGGTGCGTGAGGCGCTGTCGGGTAATTTGTGCCGCTGCACCGGCTATCAGAATATCGTCGATGCGGTCTTGGCCGCCGCCGAACGAATGCGGAGCGGATAAGAAATGTCCACCCGCACATTCGGCGAGCCCGTCAAACGCAATGAGGATCGCAGGCTTCTCACCGGTCAGGCGCTGTTTATCGACGACATCGAGTTGCCCGGGATGCTGCATGTCGCGTTCCTGCGCAGCCAGATCGCGCATGCAAAAATCATCAGCATCGACGTCTCCAGAGCACTGCAGCGCCCCGGTGTCGTCGCCGCCTATGTCGCCGGCGACCTCGGCGACTACTGGCAGCCCGGCCCCATATTGGTGCCGCCTCCCCCAATCGCCGGCATTGTCTTCCACGAGCGAACCCAGGTTCCACTCGCCAAGGACAAGGTCCGTCATGTCGGGGAGCCGCTGGTGATCGTAATCGCGGAGAGCCGGTATATCGCCGAGGACGCGCTCGATGATATCGACGTCGAGCTTGAGCAGCTTCCGGCGGTGGTCGATCTCGAGAAAGGGCTCGCTGGTGGCTCAGCGCTGGTCCACGACGACGTCGGTTCCAACGTCTCCGCGCATGTGCGGCAAACCAAGGGTAACTACGCGGCCGCCATGGCCGCCGCCGACCATATCATCAGGCGCCGCTTTCTCTACGAGCACGGCATCTCGTCTCCGATCGAAACCCGCGGCGTCGTCGCGCAATGGGATGCGCGCGCCAACCAGATGACGATCTGGGATACCACGCAGGCGCCGGTGTTCGTCCGCAACGGTCTCGCCGGCATGCTCGGCCTCAACGAACGGCAGGTCCGCGTGATCGCGCCTTTCGTCGGCGGCGGTTTCGGCCCGAAGATCATGATGTTTTATCCCGAGGAAGTGCTGCTGCCATGGGCATCGATGAAACTGAACCGGCCGATCAAGTGGATCGAGGACCGGCTTGAGCATTTCTTCGCCACCACCCATGAGCGCGGGCAAATTCATGATGCCGAGATCGCCCTGACAACAGATGGCCGCATCCTCGGCATCAAGGACGTGTTTCTGCACGACGGTGGCGCCTACGATCCTTATGGCCTGACGGTACCGATCAACAGCCAGTGCACCCTGCTCGGCCCCTATGTCGTGCCGCACTACGACAGCACCTTTACGCAGGTGTTCACCAATCTGCCGACCGTCACGCCATATCGGGGCGCCGGCCGCCAGCACGGCGTGTTCGTGATGGAGCGGCTGCTGGATTTCGCAGCCCATGAACTGAACATCGACCCGGCCGAGATCAGGCGGCGGAATCTGATTCCGCCCGATGCGTTCCCCTACAACAATGAAATCATCTACCAGGACTTTGAAGTGCTCGAATACGATAGCGGCAACTACGAGCCGGTGCTCGACATGGCGCTGGAAGCGATCGGTTATGGCGCTTTCAAGGACGAGCAAAAAAAGCTGCGCGCCGAAGGCCGCCATGTCGGTATTGGCCTGGCTTGCTATGTCGAGGGCACCGGAATTGGCCCTTATGAAGGTGCCAAGGTTCAGGTTCAATCCAACGGCAAGGTCAGCGTTGCGACCGGGATCGGCACCCAGGGACAAGGGCACTTCACGGTGTTCGCGCAAATTGCGGCCGATCAGCT
>DASQOU010000187.1:0-2033 GCA_035644295.1 Bradyrhizobium sp. | reverse complement strand
GGCAATTATGCCCCGCAAGCGGATCTGGGATATCTGACCCGCCGCGAAGGATTGCTGGGCAGCGGCTCGATCAAGGTGGCAGCGAACTGGGTGGTGTCGGGAGCCGCCCGATGGGATCTGGAAGCCAACAAGCTCAATCAGTACATCATCGGCGCCGGCTATGTGGACGACTGCTTCGTGCTGGCCGCCAATTACGTGACGTCCTACCAGTACTCCGCAGGCACCACCCCGCCTGTGCTCAGCCATGCGTTCATGCTGCAGATCGGCCTGCGGACACTTGCCAACACGTCCTCATCGGCCGGCCCGAACAGCGGCATTCAGTAGCGCCGGCTTTGACGTTGCCGGAGGATCATTCCCGCGTCTCGGATCCAGTTCGAATCGGTTGATATAGCGAATATGATCATGACGACCACTACGATCCTAAATCGCCTTTCGCCTCTCATTCTGCGGTGCGCCGCGGCGCTGATCTTGATGGGGTGCGGTTCGCCGTTGCATGCGCAAACCGTCGCCGTCATGGTCAACGGCGAACCGATCACCAATTACGATATCGATCAGCGCAGCAAGCTGAACTTCCTGACGACACACAAGCCCGCCGTCCGACAGCAAGTGATCGACGAGTTGATCGATGAAAAAGTGAAAATCAAGGAAGGGAAGAAGTTTGGCGTCGACCCGACCGCTTCCGACATCGACCAGTCGTTCGCGGCCATGAGTTCACGGATGCGCACGACGCCCGAAGCGCTCGCCAAGTCTCTCGAAAGCCAGGGCGTTCGGCCCGAAACGCTGAAGGCTCGCATGAAGGCCGAGATGGTTTGGACCAGTCTGATCCGCGGGCGATACAAGGAGAGCTTGCAGGTCGGCGAGAAGGACGTTGCCGCCGCCGTTCAGGTCAAGGGCGGCGAGGACAAAAAGGAGGCCGAAAGCTTCGAGTATCAAATGCGTCCGATCGTCTTGATCGTCCCGCGCGGATCCGCCCAGTCCGCCGTCGAAGCCAGGGTCAAGGAAGCCGAAGCCCTGCGCGGCCGCGTGCAGACCTGCGATGAGGCCAACGCTTTTTTCAAATCCATGCAAAATGCCGCGATACGCGAGACCGTGACCAAGACTTCCGCCGATATACCGCCTGTTCTTCGTGAAGTGCTCGACAAGACCACGATCGGCCATTTGACCGCGCCTGAGGTAACAAAGCAGGGCGTGGAGATGGTTGCCCTGTGCGGAAGGAAGCCGACCACCGTCGACACGCCGATGAAGAAGGAGATCCGCGAGAAGATGTATGCTGAAAAATACGAAGCCAAGTCGAAATCGTATCTGCAGGAAGTCCGCAAAGCCGCGATGATCGAATATCGTTGATGCATGGCTAAGCCCCTCGCGCTGACCTTAGGCGAACCCGCGGGTATCGGGCCTGATATCACCATCAAAGCGTGGCTGCGCCGCAATGAGCTGAAGCTCCCGGCGTTCTACCTGCTCGGCGATCGCGACTTCCTCAGCGACCGGGCGCATACTCTCGGACTGAAGATCAGGCTCGCCGAGGTTCGCCCCGAGGATGCATTCGATGCATTCACGGATGCGTTACCGGTCGTGGCCACCGGCCACAGGGCGACCGCTCAACCAGGCCAGCCGGACAACACCAGTGCGGACGCAGCCATGGCCTCGATTCGTCAGGCGGTTGACGACGTGATCGGCGGCCGAGCCAGTGCGGTCGTCACCAATCCGATCGCCAAAAGCGTGCTCTACCGCGCCGGCTTCCGGCATCCCGGCCACACCGAGTTTCTCGCCGAGCTCTCGGCCACCGGCGGCCACACGCCACAGCCGGTGATGATGCTGTGGTCCCCTGCTGTCGCCGTCGTGCCCGTAACGATCCATATTTCGCTGCGCGAGGCGGTCGCGCAGCTGTCGAGTGACCTGATCGTTACCACGGTCCGCATCGTGGCCGCGGCGTTGAAAGCGCGCTTCGGCCTCGCCAACCCGCGCCTTGTGGTGTCCGGTCTCAATCCCCACGCCGGCGAAGAGGGCTCGCTCGGCACCGAGGAACGCACGAT
>DASQOU010000186.1:0-5391 GCA_035644295.1 Bradyrhizobium sp. | reverse complement strand
GCTTCGTCAAACGCTGGTGTCGACGTTCGGCACAGCTGACGCCGCTCAAGGCTCAGCCGCGTTGACGTCTTCGCCGCATGTTGCGGCGACATCGCCGCTTGTCCCGTCTCTGTCTGCAGATGCGGACCTGCAGGATGCTCTTCTGCCGCAGGCGCGCGTCGCGGGCGCTGTCGATGCCTTGGCCGCGAACAACGCCGGCCGGATCGTGCTCTCCGCAGCCGCGCTGGACACCAAGTTTGCGGCTGGCGCTGGCTTCAGCCTGCTCCAGGAGGCGCTTCAGGAGCTGCCGCGGCAAAACGGCAATGCATTATTGCCGGCGGCAGCGCTGAGAGATCCGCGCAACGACGACGTCACCCTCCATGCCAGCACGCCGCCGCCGTTTCGCGGCGCGCAGCCGTCGGCGCAACCCGTTGCAGCGCCATCGATCGCATCCAATGCGCCGCTCGCGGCAACTGCGCATCATCTGCTGGCTGATACCGATGCCGCGATTGCGCGGCAGACTTTGATGCAGGTGGCCTCATTGCCTGACCGTGTCGATACCGCGGCCCCGCGGCTGGATCCGGCTGCGCCGCGATGGAATTTTGAAATTCCGTTTGCGACGCCGCAGGGAACGGCGATGGCGCAGTTCGAAATTTCGCGCGATGGCGGTAACGGCACCGAGATCGAAGCGGCAAAGCGGGTTTGGCGGGCGCGGTTCTCGCTCGACGTCGAGCCGGCCGGTCCGGTCCATGCGCTGGTAACGCTCAGCGGCGAGCGGACATCGGTGCGGATGTGGGCGGAGCGGCCTGCGACTGCCGTGCAATTGCGCGCCGGGGCAGCGCAACTCAGCCAGGCGCTCAGCAAGGCCGAGCTTCAGCCCGGCGACATTGTGATCCGGGACGGCACCCCGCCGGCATCCGCGCCGGCGCCTGCCGGACATTTTCTGGATCGCGCGCTATGAGCGTGGACGTAAAGAACCAGCTTGCGGTCGCGCTGCACTACGACAAGACCGGTGCGCCGCGGGTCATCGCCAAGGGCAAGGGTCCCATTGGCGCGAAGATCATCGCGGTCGCCAAGGCCCATGACATCCCGATCGAAGAGAACGAAGTGCTGGCTGGCGCGCTCTCGAACGTCGAAATCGGCGACGAAATTCCGCAGGAACTTTACAAGGCGGTGGCGGAAGTGCTGATTTTCGTGCTGCGGCTGTCGGGACGAATTCGCTAGCCGCGCTTTGCGAAAGTTCCAGTCGCGACAGCGATGAGCGCTTCACCGCCATCGGCAAGTGCCCGCGCCGGTCCTTTCTTGCCAAGGACCTGGCTGTTTGCAAACGCGCCATCGATCAACAGTACAAGTTGATCGGCCAGGCTCTCGGGCGATTTGGCTTTGATTCCTTTGGCAAGCGCCAGGAATCTCCGATGCAGCTCGGATTTGTTTTTGTGGGCGACGATGCGCCCGGGCAAGCCGGACTCCGGAAATTCAATCGCCATGTTGAGAAATGGGCAACCGCGGTAGCGGGGGCCGGTGATGTATGCGGCGAGCCATTTCAGGTGAGCGCTCAATTCCTGCCGCGGGCGATCGCCGCTGGCCGCGGCGACCTTGTCCCAATGTGCGAAGAAATCCCGATGCTCGCGTTCCAGGAATGCGGCCACAAGGTCGTCCTTGGTGGGAAACCAGCGATAGAGGCTTGTCTTGGCGGCGCCGGATTCCGCGACGACGGTATCGACCCCGACCGCGCGAATACCATTGCGGTAAAATAACTCACTCGCCACGTTCAGAATTTTCTCGCGCACCGGACTATTTTGGCGGGGCCGTCGCTTGCTCGTCCGCTCGATTGTTTCTGCCATCGGGCCACATTCCTTTAGGAGCCTCGTTCAAGTCGCTTGACAGTACAGACCTGTCCGTACTACTTCAAGTGCGATACAGATCTGTATCGTTTAGGTGTCGGCACGATGAACGGCGGCCAGGTCGCCACGGGAAGGAGTTCCACGATGATTAAGCAGGTCGGAATCTACGGCGCAGCGGGGCACACCGCAAAAATAGTGGCGGCTGAGTTGCTCGCGCGCGGCATCATGCCGATTCTCGGTGGCCGCAACCGGGCAAAACTGGAAGCTGCAGCGCTGGAGTTGAAGGGCGCGGAAATCCGGATTGCGCATATCGACCGGCCGGAAGAACTGCGTTATTTTCTGAAAGGTTGCACCGCGGTCGTCAATTGCGCGGGGCCGTTTGCAGCGACGGCTATGCCGATTGCTTCGCTCGCAGTGGAGCAGGGCATCCATTACCTCGACTTCACGACGGATGCCTCGATCGTCAACAGTCTGCATGATGAACTCGGCAAGTCGGCGGCTGCGCGCAAATTAGTAATTGCGCCGGCCATCGGCTTTTACGGGACGCTGGCTGAACTCATGGTGCGAGCCAGCGCGCCAAACCTCACCGCTGCCGATGACGTCCTGATTGCCTATTCCGTCAGGGGCTGGAAGCCGACGGTCGGATCGCTCAAGGCAATGGCGGAGCTCGGTGGCCGTCGTGGCGTTCACGCCAGCGGACGGTTCGAGGTCCGTACCGGAGAGCCACGGTTTCAGACATTTTCGTTTCCCGAGCCCGTCGGCCAGGCGCAGGTCATGCTGGATTATCCGGCACCCGAGGTGGTGACAATTCCGCGCTACATCACGACGCCCACTGTGCGCGTGATGATGACGGTGGCGACCGTGAAGGACCTTCGTAACGCTCCGCCGCCGGAATCAGTGTCCGATGAAGATCGTGCCGGAACCGACTATATCGTCGTCACCGAGGTTACCGCGGCCGATCGAATTTATCGGGCAGTGCTGAGGGGCGGCGATATCTATCGCATCACCGCGCCGATTATCGGCGAATGCGTCGAACGCGCCCTGGCGAGCCGTGTACGCGTCTATGGCGTGGTGTCTGCTGCGGAGGCGTTCGATGCGCAGGACATGTTGCGGCAAGTTACCCGGCACGGGCTGACCGTTTCATTCAGTTGATCCAATTGATCAGAGAGAGGACTAAAAATGTCTGTCACGACGATGCATACAGCCGCCGTTTCAAATTATCAGGAGATCGCCCGCCGCTATGCGGGCGCCTGGAATGCGCATGACATTGATGCCATCATGGCGCTGCACACCGACGATACGCTTTATCATTTGCATGGAGAGGCTGACGTCTATCGTGGTCGCGGAGCGGTCGCCGAAAAATTTTCCACCCAACTGGCGCAGGTCCCGGACATCTGCTTTGAGTTGAAGTCGCTCTATGGCGGCGGCGATCATTTTGTGTTCGAGGCCGTGATCACTTATTCCGGAAAGAATGGCGAAAAGGCAATATTTGACGGCGTTGACGTCATCACGATCCGTGATGGTCTTGTTGTCAGCAAGAACAGTTATATGGTCAAGGCGCCGTAGGATCGGCGGGTCGACCTCATTCCAGGCCGTCATATACTGCGTCACGATTTTGAAGATTTGCCATGGTCCATGGATTTTCCCTTCAAGATATCAAGTCTGTCGTGCGACCTCGATTCAGAGCAAGCCGGGCGGCGCTTGTCATTGTTTTACCACGATGTCATCGGCATTTGCCGCCGTCTCCCATCACAACGGATGCTGCCTTGATCCATCGCCGCCACGTCCTTGGTCTGCTTGCCGCCGCGAGCATTTTGCCGTCGCGCAGCTTCGCCAATGTTGCACCCCAGCGCAGCGAGATTCGCGAGGATCTCGCCAAGCGCTTCACCGACGAGGGCACGGCCGGCACCTTCGTCGGCTACAAGACCGACGATTATCTGCTCATCGCCAGCGACAAGGAACGTTCCGGACAGGCGATGCTGCCGGCCTCGACCTTCAAGATTCCGAATTCGCTGATCGCGCTGGAGACCAATGTGGTCGTCGATCCCGACAAGGATGTCTTCAAATGGGACGGCGTGGTCAGAAGCATCGAGGGCTGGAACAAGGATCACACCCTGCGCTCGGCGATCGCCGCTTCCGCCGTGCCGGTCTATCAGGAGATCGCGCGGCGCATCGGCGCCGAGCGGATGCAGAAATATGTCGACCTGCTTGAATATGGTAACCGCGATATCGGCGGCGGCATCGACCAGTTCTGGTTGACCGGCAATCTGCGCATCGACCCGGTGCAGCAGGTCGATTTCGTCGATCGCTTGCGGCGCGGGGCGCTGCCGGTGTCAAAACGCAGCCAGGAACTGGTTCGCGATATCCTGCCCGTCACCAAGTCAGGCGATGCCGTCATCCGCGCCAAGAGCGGGTTGCTGGGGGCCGAGATCGGCAAGCCGTCCCTGGGCTGGCTGGTGGGCTGGGCCGAGAAGGGCAGCGCGCAGACCGTGTTCGCGCTCAATATGGATTGCCGCGAGCCGCGCCACATCGCCGATCGCATGAAGCTGGCGCAGCAATGCCTCGCCGATATCGGCGCGATTTAGCTAACGCCGGTCCATTGCCAGTGAAACGCCCGTGATGTTGGTTCCCTGCGGACGGATAGACACCGTCTGTCTGTTTCCGCGTGTGGTCAGTGACAGACCGGCCGAGAAGCTTTGACCGCTCGCCGCAGCTTCGATGCGACCGCTGGCGGCGCGTCCCGAAATGGTTCCGGAAACATTGCGGCTTGCTTCGCTCCAGTCGCCGTAAATCTCACCGCCGCGATATTGAACGTTGCTCGCGAGATCGAAATTATAGCTTGCGCTGGCACATCTCAAACTCAGGTGAAGTTCGTCGCCGGCCCCACCCACGTTGTAGGAAGCCCTGCAGCGCAGCCGTTCCTGCGTGCCATCCGACAGGTCCACAACGCCGCCGCCCGACCAAGAACCCGCCATGGCGGTGAAGGGCGAGGCAACGGCGGCCTGCGTACTGCCGCCGGGGATGCACAGCAATGCCAGCAGGAGCAACCCAGCCCGGGCGATATTGGATCCAGACATTTTTGCGGTCTCCATTTTCAGGTTCGTGGTCCAGCGCGGGAGCGCTGAACAGGTGCGCTTTCGAGCATCTGGTTAGCGCTGTTCCGCTGGGCTAGGCTTTGTCCTTTCACAAAAACGAGAACACGGAGGAAATCATGAAATCTGCAATCTGGATGTCGTCGCTGATGGTAGCCGCGGCCGGCGGCTGGTTGGCGGCCACGATGTTCGCAGCGCCCGCGACCAGCAAGGAACCGCGCTTTGCGCAACTGACCATGGACCAGCTCGACGAGAAGCAGAAGCCGCTCGGCGAACAGATCATGAAGGTCTCGAGCGTTGGCCTCGGCGGGCCGTACAATCCGATGATACGCAGCCCGGTGCTGGGCCAGCGGCTGTTCGATCTGTTCTATTATCTGCGCTGGGAAACCTCGGTGCCGACCAAGCTCAACGAATTCGCGATCCTGATCATCGGACGGCAATGGCGCTCGCAGGTCGAGTGGTATGCGCATGCGCCG
>DASQOU010000185.1:0-6576 GCA_035644295.1 Bradyrhizobium sp. | reverse complement strand
CGGACATCTCGATACGCGAAAGACGCTGCGGCGCAACGCCGCCTGGGGCGGCGTCCCGTTCCTCACCTCATGGAAACGCCGCCACCGCGACCGGCCGAAGATCGTGGCGATCTGCGATGTCTCGGGATCGGTGGCGCAGGTATCCGACTTCTTCCTGCTGTTGATCCACAGCCTGCATGAGGTCGTGGACGACGTGCGCTCGTTCGCCTTTTCCGGCCATCTCATCGAGGTCAGCGACATCCTCGATACCAGGTCGCCGGATGAGGCCATGAGCGAGATCATGTCGAAGGTCGGATTCGGCTCGTCCGACTACGGCGGTTCATTGGTGGATTTCGAGAAGGGTTGGATCCGGACGGTAACCGCGAAGACGACGGTGATCGTTCTCGGCGACGCGCGTACCAACAACCTCGATCCGCGCGCCGACATCCTTCGCCGCATTTCGGAGCGATCCAAGCGGCTGGTCTGGCTCAACCCGGAAGGGCGCATGGCCTGGGGCTGGGGCGATTCCGAAATGCCACGATATGCCGCATTCTGCAGCGTCGTGCGCCAGTGCGCGACGGCAAAGCAGCTCGAGCGGGCGGTGTCGGATATCGTGGCCGCTTATCAGTAATTGCATTGAGCTTGGTTCAAGAACAGGCCGGCAACCGATTGCAACGGGATTTCATCCGCTCTTGGTGCAAGGCGGACATTCCACCCGCGAACTCAGGTCCCCTTGCCAACGCTCGATCCCGTCCTATGCTGTATCGCCCGACAAGAGGCAACGGCACGGATGCGGAGCGAAACGATGGCCCAGGCGGAAGCGTTGCAACACGCGCTGACGTCGATCGACGTCAGCGATCCCGGTCTTTATCAGCAAGACTCCTGGCGGCCGCTGTTTTCGCAGTTGCGCCGCGATGATCCCGTCCACTACTGCAAGGCGTCGCGGTTCGGACCCTACTGGTCGGTGACGCATTACGACGACATCTTCGCCGTTGAGCTTGACCATGAAAACTATTCCTCGAGTTCGGAACTCGGCGGCATCCAGATCACTGATCAGCCGAAGGGGCGGGAGCTTGCGAATTTCATCCGAATGGATCCGCCCGGGCACACCGCGCAGCGCCGCACCGTCGCGCCGATCGTGGCGCCGTCCAATCTCGCCAATTTCGAGCCGCTGATCCGCAAGCGTACCGCCGACGTGCTTGACGCGCTGCCGCGTGACGAGACCTTCGACTGGGTGACGCGCGTTTCGGTCGAACTGACCAACATGATGCTGGCGACGCTGTTCGATTTTCCCTGGGCGGACCGGGAGAGGCTGACCTGGTGGTCCGATGTCGCCATCGCCAATGTAGATTCGCCCGATGCCGTCGTGCATTCCGAGGATGCGCGTTTCGCCGAGCTGGCCAAAATGGGAGAATATTTCCGTAAATTGTGGGACGCGCGCGCCGACGCGCCGCCGGCCTTCGACCTGATTTCGATGCTCGCCCATGCCGACGCAACCCGCAATCTGCCGCCGCGCGAATTTATCGGCACCCTTGCGCTTCTGATCGTCGGCGGTAACGACACCACGCGCAATTCCATGAGCGGTGGTCTGATGGCGCTGGTCGAAAACCCGGAACAGTTCGAGCTTGTGCGCAGCCGGCATGAATTGATCCCGAGCCTGGTCGCCGAAATCATTCGTTATCAGACGCCGGTGCTGCACATGCGCCGCACCGCCCGCAATGATGTCGAGCTCGCCGGCCGCAAGATTGCCAAAGGCGACAAGGTGGTGATGTGGTACATCTCCGGAAATCGTGACGAAGAAAAAATTGAACGCGCCGATGAATTCATCGTCGATCGCCCGAAGCCGCGGCAGCATCTGTCGTTTGGCGCCGGCATCCATCGCTGTGTCGGCGATCGGCTCGCCGAGCAGCAACTTCGGATTCTCTGGGAGGAGGTCCTGCGGCGGAATTTTCGCTTCAAGATCATGGGACCGCCACAGCGGCTCTATTCGAACTTCATCCGCGGCATCCGCGCCCTCCCGGTGCAAATCATTTCGCAAGGCGCTTGAATGAACGACCCCGTGGATGTCTTGATCGTTGGCGCTGGAGCGTCCGGCGCTGCCGTGGCGTGGTCACTTGCCGAGACCAAAATGCACATCCTGTGCCTCGAACAAGGCGACTGGATGACCCCTGCCAATTATCCGAGCGCGGGGCGGGACTGGGAGGCGCGAGCCTTTGGCGACTACTCACCGAGCCCCAACGTTCGCGCCCGGCCAGAGGATTATCCCATTAATGACGACAACTCGCCGATCAAGGTTGTGAACTTCAACGGCGTTGGCGGCTCTACCATCATGTATACGGCGCATTTTCCGCGGCTTCACCCTTCGGATTTCCGCGTGCGCACGCTGGATGGCGTGGCCGAGGACTGGCCGATTGACTATGACACGCTCGCGCCGTTCTTTGCCGAGAACGACCGGATGATGGGTGTCTCCGGGCTATCGGGCGACCCTGCCTTTCCGCCGACGGAACCTCCGATGCCGCCGCTGCCGCTTGGCCGCTCCGGCGCCCGTCTTGCGAAGGCCATGAACAAGCTCGGCTGGCATTGGTGGCCCTCCGACACGACGGTGGCAACCGTCGACTACGAGGGGCGCGCGCGATGCATCAATCTGGGCCATTGCACGCCGGCCTGCGCGCAGGGCGCGAAGGCAAGCACGGACATCACGTACTGGCCGGTCGCGCTGCGCGCCGGGGTCGAACTGCGCACGCATTGCCGGGTGCGCGAGATCACGACCAACGAGCACGGCATGGCAACCGGCGTGGTGTACTACGACAAGGATAGCGTCGAGCAATTTCAGCCCGCCGAAGTCGTCGTGATCGCCTGCAACGGTATCGGCACGCCAAGGCTGCTGTTGAATTCGGCCTCCGGTCGCTTTCCGAACGGGCTTGCAAATTCCAGCGGACTGGTCGGCAAAAACCTGATGTTCCATCCCTACGCTCTACTCTACGGCTATGTGGACGAGCCGACCGACAGCAACCGTGCGCCGCCGACCTGCCTGTGGAGCAAGCAGTTTTACGAGACCGATCTCTCACGCGGCTTTGTGCGTGGCTATGCGTTCCAGTTCGGCCGCGGCGTCGGGCCTGTGGTGGAAGCCGTCATGAGCGAGGCCAAGGGTATCTTGCCCTGGGGAGTTGAGCACCACAGGGTATTCCGCCGGCTCAACGGCCATCGCCTCAGCCTGGCGGCGATCTGCGAGGATCTGCCGGAGGAGAGTAACCGCGTCACACTCGATCCCGTTCTGAAGGACAGCCATGGGATCCCTGCGCCACGGGTCGACTACACGATCGGAGCGAACTCGGCGAAAATGCTCGAACACGGCGTCGCGCGGGCCAAGGAGATTCTCGCGGCCGCCGGCGCCACCGACATTTGCATCAATTGTCCGATCCTGTATGGCGGCTGGCATCTGCTCGGGACGGCACGCATGGGCGTGGACCCCAAGCGTTCGGTGGTGAACGAATGGGGACGATCGCACGATGTGAAAAACCTGTTCATCGTCGATGGCAGCGTGTTTGTCACGTCGGGCGGCGTGAATCCCACCTCCACCATTCAGGCCATCGCGCTCTATATCGCCGATCAGATGAAGCAGCGCCTTGCCAATCTGTTCGATTGAGGCTGGTTATGTCCGCGGAAGTAACTCTTAACTCCCTTCAGCGCGACGATTTGCGTGTCGTTGCCGGCATGATCATCCCGGCGAGTGTGGAATACCGTGTGCCTGGGGCAGACGACGCGACCATTCAAGCCGACATTCTTGCCACGCTCGGCCGCGACGCCGAACTGGTGCGCGATGCGCTCGATCATCTCGCGCGCCTTGCCGGGATGCCGCTTGCAAACCTTGGCGAGACGGCGCGTGAGGCGGTGGCCGGGCAATTCCGCGCATCGGGCGGACCTGCTGCGGCGACGCTTACCCGCGTCGTGCTGCAATGCTATTACCGCGACGATCGTATCCTGCGTTCGCTCGGGTTGGAGCTTCGCCCGCCATTTCCACAAGGGTATGCGCTGGAGCAGGGTGACTGGTCGCTATTGGATCCTGTGAAGGCGCGGCCTTCGATGTGGCGTCGCACGTCATGACGCATAAGAACTGGGTTAAGCTTGATGAGCCCAGATGTTTCAGCGGAAATGGCAGGCGACCCAATGGCCATCGGAACTTTGCTTGAGCGCCGGCGTCTCGCTCTTGCAACGCGGAAACTGCGCGATGGGGCACCGGGTGTGAAAATGGCAGCCGGGTGGTGGATTGATAGGGCTGGGAACTTCGCCCGCCAATCTGATGCGCCGCCGTTTCACTTTTGGATCGGGAATCGGGACCGCCGACAACAGCGCTTCGGTATAGGGGTGTAGCGGCGAGGTATAAAGCTCGCGGGCTGGCGCGGTCTCGACGATGCGCCCGAGATACATGACGGCAACGCGCCTGCTGATATGCTCGACGACCGACAGATCGTGGGCAATAAAGAGATAAGCGAGCCCGAATTTCTGCTGCAGGTCCTCCAGCAGATTGATGACCTGGGCCTGGATCGATACATCCAGGGCCGACACCGGCTCATCGCAGATAATCAGTTTAGGCTCGACGGCGAGCGCACGCGCGATACCGATGCGTTGGCGTTGACCGCCGGAGAACTCATTCGGATAACGTCCCATGTGATCCGCTTGCAGACCGACGGTCTCGAGCAAATTCACGACACGCTCTTCAAATTGGCGCCTGGTTTTCGTCAACTGGTGAATGATCAGGGCTTCGCCAATGATCGCGCCGACGTTCATGCGCGGATTGAGCGATGCATAGGGGTCCTGAAAGATAATCTGGATGTCGCGGCGCAGGGTGCGAAGCTCGCCGGCCGCCAGCGACCTGACATTCTTGCCTTCAAAATATATCTCGCCCCAGGTCGGTTCGATCAGGCGAAGCACGCAACGCCCGGTGGTCGATTTACCACAGCCGGATTCGCCAACCAGCCCGAGGGTTTCGCCGCGCTCGATGTGAAAGTCGACACCGTCGACAGCATGGATGCTGCCGGCTTGACGGCCGAACAAGCCGCCCTTGAGCGGGAATTGCTTGGTCAGGTTCCAGACTCTGAGCAACGGCTCACTCATCGAACAGCCGTCTCTTCGGCATGGATACACGCAACCTTGTGACCCGGTTCGAGCTCGCGCAAGGCCGGTTGCGAGCGCCTGCATTCATCTGTCGCAAAGTTGCAACGCGGTGCGAAGCGGCAGCCGGCTGGCGGGTTTATCAGTTTGGGCACGGCGCCGGCGATGGTCTGGAGGCGGGTTTTGCGGACAGCCGCGATATCGATGCGCGGGATCGAGCGGATCAAGCCCTGGGTATAGGGGTGGCGGGGATTTGCAAACAACAGCTCGACCGACGCTTGCTCCACGACCTTGCCCGCATACATCACCACGACGCGCTGCGCGACCTCCGCCACGACACCCATGGCATGGGTGATCAGCAGGATCGACATACCGAAGCGGGATTTCATGTCCTGCAGCAGATCCAGGATCTGCGCTTGAATCGTGACATCGAGCGCGGTCGTCGGTTCGTCCGCAATCAGGAGTTTTGGGTGGCACGACAGCGCCATCGCGATCATCACGCGCTGCCGCATGCCCCCAGAAAACTGATGCGGATAGTCGTTGACGCGGCGCTTCGGATTCGGGATCTGAACCAGCGCCAGCATGTCGATGGTTCGCTCCAACACGGCGCGACGGTTCAAGCCTTCATGCAGCGCGATGACCTCGCCGATCTGATCGCCTATGGTATAGACGGGATTGAGCGAAGTCATCGGCTCCTGGAACACGATTGCGATTTCCTTGGCACGGATGCGATTCATCTCGTCCGCCGCGAGCGGAACGAGATCGCGGCCCTGCCACAAGATCTGCCCGCCGGCGATGCGTCCGGGCGGCATCGCGATGAGCTTCAGGACCGATAGCGCAGTGACTGTCTTGCCGCAGCCGGACTCGCCGACAACGCAAACCGTCTCGCCGCGTCCGACGGTGAGATCGACACCATCCACCGCATGCACGATGCCATCGTCGGTGGCGAAGTGAGTCTCGAGACCTCTGATGTCGAGCAGCGCGGCCTCGCCCGCGGGTTTCTCCTCGATATCCATCACAGGCGGCTCATCCAACATCTACATGACTTTCCTGGGATCAAGCGCGTCGCGCAATCCGTCGCCGATGAAATTGATGGCAAGCACGGTCAGGAAAATGGCGGCGCCGGCGAACAGCGCCCAATGCGGCGCGATGTCCAGATAATCCTTGGCATCGAACAACAGACGGCCCCAGGTCGGAATATCAGGCGGAAAGCCGAGGCCCAGGAACGACAGCGTCGATTCCGCGATGATCGCCGCCGCGATGTCGATGGTGCCGGCCACGATGACCGGTCCCAGCGAATTTGGCAGGATATGCTTGATAACCAGACGCGGCGTCGTCGCGCCTAGCGCCCGCGCCGCTTCGACGAATTCCTTCTCGCGCAATGACAGGAACTGCGCCCGGACCAGGCGCGCGACCGGCATCCAGCGAAAGGCGCCGATTACCAGGACGATCAGAATGAAGACGCCGCCTTCCGGGCCGACCAGA
>DASQOU010000184.1:0-3504 GCA_035644295.1 Bradyrhizobium sp. | reverse complement strand
ATCGTCGGTGCGACGCTGGCGCCGTCGATCTCGCTCGCGACGGTGCCGCTCTCGATGTATGTGGTCGGGCTTGCCGCCGGCACGCTGCCGACCGGCGCGATCTCGCGTGCTTATGGCCGCCGCGTCGCCTTCATCATCGGCACTGGATGCGGCGTGCTGACCGGCCTGGTCGGGGCATTCGCCATCCTGCGCGGTTCGTTTGTGCTGTTTTGCTGCGCGACCTTCCTTGGCGGGCTTTATGGCGCGGTGTCGCAATCCTATCGCTTTGCCGCCGCCGACGGCGCCAGCGCGGCGTTTCGTCCCAAAGCCGTGTCGTGGGTGATGGCCGGCGGCGTGTTCGCCGGGGTACTCGGCCCGCAGCTGGTGCAGTGGACCATGGATATCTGGCCGCCCTATCTGTTCGCGTTCAGTTTTGTGGTGCAGGCAGCGGTTGCGCTGATCGCGATGGCGGTGCTGGTCGGCGTCGATGCGCCGAAGCCCGCGCCGTCGGATCTTCACGGTGGCCGCCCGCTGGTCGACATCGTGCGGCAGCCGCGGTTCATCGCGGCGGCGCTTTGCGGCATCGTCTCCTATCCCATGATGAATCTCGTCATGACCTCCGCGCCGCTGGCGATGAAGATGTGCGGACTGAGCGTGAGCGATTCGAATTTCGGCATCCAATGGCATATCGTGGCGATGTACGGGCCGAGCTTCTTTACGGGGTCGCTGATCGCCCGCTTTGGGGCACCTCGCATTGTCGCACTTGGCCTGTCGCTCGAAGCCGCAGGTGCGATGATCGGGCTGTCCGGTATCACCGCCATGCATTTCTGGGCCACCCTCATCGTGCTCGGGGTGGGGTGGAATTTCAGTTTTGTCGGCGCGTCCGCGCTGGTGCTGGAGACGCATCGGCCGCAGGAGCGCAACAAGGTGCAGGCCTTCAACGATTTTCTGGTGTTCGGGATGATGGCGGTGGGATCGTTCTCGTCGGGCCAGTTGCTGGCGAATTACGGCTGGTCGGCGGTTAACATGGTGGTGTTTCCGCCGGTGTTGCTGGGGCTCGCCGTATTGGTGGCGGCGTCATTCGCGAAACGGCGCGCGGCGCCGCAGCAAGTTCCAGAATTTCCCGACCCGAGTATCTGATTTGCTAGAGCCCCGTTTCGATAGAATCGAAACGGGGCTCTAGATTTTTGATTTGACGCGTTTTCTTGACGCGAAACCGGTCTCCACTTCGCTTGAAAACGCTTTATACTGCAATGGTTACCTGAAGCGTTGGAGGTTTCATGCCGTCGCGAGCGCGTCTTGATGAGTTTATCGCCGTTGTTGAGGCTGGCGACCATGCCGGCGCTATCGAGCGCTACTACACCGAAGATTCCAGCATGCAGGAGAACGCGGCGCCGCCCCGCGTCGGCCGCGATCTGCTGGTGGCCCACGAGCGCGGCGTTCTGGCGCGCATGACGCATGTCTATTCCAAGGCGATGTCCTCGGTGGTCGAAGGCGACAATGTCGCCATTCACTGGATTTTCGAGCTCACCGATAAATCCGGGAAAGTACGGCGGGTCGACGAGGTCGCGCTGCAGCAGTGGCGCGGCGACAAGATATTCCGCGAGCGTTTCTTCTACGATCCGTCCGGGCCGAAGACCTGATGGCGACCGCGTGACACTTCGTCGGCGGTCGAAGCTTTTCACATGACGGAGCGCTAGTTTGTCGTCATGCCCGGGCACAGCCGTCCGAAGGACGGCGTCGCTTCCGCTCGCCTATGTCCCGGGCATCCACGTCTTCCTGTGCCTGAATACCAAGACGTGGATGGCCGGGACAAGCCCGGCCATGACGGTGGATACTAGAGAGACAAATGCTGGACAGCTCCAAGCAAGCATCCGTCGATGAGACCTCAGCCCGTTACGAAGGCTGGCGGATTGTCGTGGTCTGCTTTCTGGTGGCGACGTTCGGCTGGGGGCTCGGTTTCTACGGACAGAGTGTCTATGTCGCCGAGCTGCATCGTCTGCACGGCTGGCCGGCCTCGTTGGTCTCAAGCGGCACGACCTTCTTCTATTTGTTCGGTGCGTTGCTGGTCGCCTTCGTCAGCGAGGCGATCCGTTCCTTCGGCCCGCGCAACTGCCTGTTGGCGGGGGTGGTAGCGATGGCGGCGGCCGCCGTCTTGATCGGCCAGGTCACTGAGCCGTGGCAACTTTACGCCGCCAATGCCATGCTTGCTTTCGGCTGGGCCGGCACCAGTCTCGGGATCATCACCAATACGCTCGGCCTCTGGTTCGACCACAAGCGCGGCATGGCGATCAGCCTCGCGCTGAATGGCGCGAGCTTCGGCGGCATTACCGGCGTGCCGCTGCTGGTGGCCGCGATCGGGAGTTTCGGGTTTTCCGGCGCCATGATCGTAGCGGCGATCGTCATGGTCGTGCTGATGGTTCCCATCATCCTGATTTTGGTGGGACGGCCGCCTGTCCATTCAAGTGTCACGGTTGCAGCGGCGTCAGCGGATGCGCCATCCGCCACGCGGATCCGTGCGCAGGCGTTTCGTGACCTCGGCTTTCTCTCGGTCTCGATTGCATTCGCGTTGGTGCTGTTCGCGCAGGTCGGATTTATCGTTCACCTGATCTCGTTTCTCGATTCGGTGACCGGGCGCGACCGCGCGGCATTTGCGGTCGCGGTCCTGACCGCGATGGCGGTGGTCGGCCGCGTGCTGTTCTCGACCGTGATCGACCGGCTCAACCAGCGGCTGGCGTCGGCGATCTCGTTCGTCAGTCAGGCCGTGGCGCTGGCCATCATCATCATCAATCTGCACAACGACATTGCGTTGATTGCGGCCTGCGCGCTGTTCGGGTTTTCGGTCGGCAATCTGATCACGCTGCCGTCGCTGATCGTGCAGCGCGAGTTCGATCCACGCTCGTTCGGCGTGCTGATCAGTCTGATCACGGCGATCAATCAGGTCACGTATGCGTTTGGCCCCGGCGTTATCGGCCTGCTGCGCGATGCGTCCGGGAGTTATACCTTGCCGTTCTACGGCTGTATCGGTGTGGAGCTTCTCGCCGCCGTCCTGATCATGGTTCGCGGGCGGGGGAAATCTGTGTAGCCCGGATGGAGCCAACGGGTCGGCGCGAAGCGCCGCCCGATGACAGGCTCCGCGAAATCCGGGGCTGGCGTAGCCTCGCCTTGAGATTTCCGGATTTCGCTGGCTCCATTCGGGCTACGAGGCTAAGCCTCCCGCTGCCGCAACAGATCCTCAAGATCGAGCCGGTGGGTGAACATTGCCAGCGATCCGTCCGGCTTGCGCGGCCATTGCTCGTTGGGCCGGTCCCAATACAGTTCAACACCGTTCTCGTCGGGGTCGCGCAGGTAAAGCGCTTCGCTGACGCCGTGATCGCTGGCGCCGTCGAGAGCAATGCCGGCCTGCATCACGCGATGCAGCGCATCCGCCAGTGCCGGGCGGCTCGGATAAAGAATTGCGGTATGAAACAGTCCCGTGGTTCCCGGCGGCGGGGGATGGCCGCCTTTGCTTTCCCAGGTGTTCAA
>DASQOU010000183.1:0-9741 GCA_035644295.1 Bradyrhizobium sp. | reverse complement strand
CTTCTTGGCTTCGGCGGCCTTGGCGACGATCTTCATGTCGATCAGGAAGGCCAGCACGTTTTCCTTTTTGGTCGAAGGGTCCATCTGGGCGAGGCTGGGCCCAAGTTCTTCCTCGGCGAGCGCCAGGTCGCTTTGACGGATCTCAGCGCCGTTCACCTTGGCGAGCACGGGGTTGGCTTCTTCGGCCCGAACCGGCAGGCTTGCGAGCAACACCATCGCAAGGCAGCCGGTGGCGGCCGAGGCGAGGCGGGCGCGCATGCCGAATTTCGCTTCTGATGACGACGTGGTCATGAAAAATCCTTATCTTCAAAGCCGTGTGGCGGTTTGGGGCAGCAAGGCTGTTTTGGGGCCGCGCGACACTCGCCCAATCGTGGGGCCTTGGCAACGCGAAAAGTCTGTCAAAATGATGAAATCCTTGACAGGTGAGCGCCGCGTTTTCGGAACGTTGGTGATCCCTGCGGCGTCCTTGCTGTTTATCGTTTTGAAGCCCCGATTTAAGCGTGCCGCAACCGCTGCAAGGCCTCCAAATCGGCGGCCCTGGCTGCCGTTGACAAGCCTTTGGCCCAGCCATATCTCTGCCAAACCTAAGTCAATGGTTATAGCGCGTATTTCGCTGCGTTTCTGGCCGTTGAACCTTGGATTGCTGTATTCCCACTCATTCGACGGATGGTCCCCGATTTGGGGCTGGCCCGCGCCGCGTCACGATGAGTTGATAGGCAACCAAATGGACTACCGCACGGCAGCTTTGCCGACCGCAAAGACAGGAATTTGGTATGATTGGCGCGCTCGCCCGCAAGTTTTTCGGTTCCGCCAATGACCGGCGGATTAAGGCATATCAGCCCCGGGTCGACGCCATCAATGCCCTGGAGAGCGAGCTATCGGCGTTCTCGGATGAGGCGCTGAAGGCGCGCACGGCCGAATTCCGCAAAGAACTCACTGAGGGCAAGACGCTGGACGACCTTCTCGTTCCCGCCTTCGCCACTGTCCGCGAGGCGGCCAAGCGCACGCTCGGCCAGCGCCATTTCGACGTGCAGCTGATTGGCGGCATGGTGCTGCACGAAGGCGATATCGCCGAGATGAAGACCGGTGAAGGCAAGACGCTGGTCGCAACGCTGGCGGTCTACCTCAACGCGCTGGCCGGCAAAGGCGTCCATGTCGTCACCGTGAACGACTATCTCGCCAGGCGCGACTCCGAATGGATGGGTCAGATCTACAGCTTCCTCGGCATGACCACCGGCGTCATCGTCCACGGTCTCGACGACGCCGAGCGCAAGCAAGCCTATGCGCGCGACATCACTTACGGCACCAACAACGAATACGGCTTCGACTATCTGCGCGACAACATGAAGTACCGGCTCGAGGACATGGTCCAGCGCGGGCACTTCTACGCCATTGTCGACGAAGTCGACTCGATCCTGATCGACGAAGCACGCACGCCGCTGATCATCTCCGGACCGCTCGACGACCGCTCGGAATTCTACAACACCATCGACACTTTCTTTCCCAGGCTCGACAAGAGCGATTACGACGTCGACGAGAAGCAGCGCACGGTGACGCTGACCGAAGCCGGCATGGAAAAGATCGAAACGCTGCTGCGCGACGCCGGCCTGCTGAAGGGCGATTCACTCTACGACGTCGAGAACGTCTCGGTCGTCCACCACATCAACCAGGCGCTGCGCGCGCACTCGCTGTTCACCCGCGACAAGGACTACATCGTTCGCGATGACGAGGTGATCATCATCGACGAGTTTACCGGCCGCATGATGCCGGGCCGGCGCTATTCGGAGGGCCTGCACCAGGCGCTGGAAGCCAAGGAACATCAAACGGTGCAGCCGGAAAACCAGACGCTGGCCTCGATCACCTTCCAGAATTATTTCAGGATGTACGAAAAACTGGCCGGCATGACCGGCACCGCGGCGACCGAGGCCGACGAACTCGCCGACATCTACAAGCTCGAGGTCGTGGAAATCCCGACCAATGTGGCGGTGGCGCGCCTTGACGAGGACGACGAGGTCTACCGCACCCAGAACGAGAAATACGCCGCTATCCTGGCTGAGGTGGAACGCGCCAATGCGCGGCTGCAGCCGGTGCTGGTCGGCACCGCTTCGATCGAAAAATCCGAAGTGCTGGCCGAATATCTCAAGAAGCACGGCTACAAACAGATCGATTTCGGCAACGAAAACGCGATGGAGAAGCTTTACGCCGCGGCGCGCGCCGGCAAGCCGGCCAAGCTGTTTGCGGTGCTGAATGCGCGCTTCCACGAACAGGAAGCCTACATCGTTGCCGAAGCAGGCGTGCCCGGCGCGATCACGATCGCGACCAACATGGCCGGTCGCGGCACCGACATCAAGCTCGGCGGCTCGCTCGAGATGCGCATCCAGCACGAGACCGCAGGGATCACCGACGAGGCCGAGCGCGCGGCGAAGATCGAACGCATCAAGGCGGATGTCGAACGCTTCCGCGAGATCGTGCTGAGGGCCGAAGAAACCATCGAGGTCGAGCCGGCCAAGGGGCCGAAGCCGGCCAAAACCGCGACCAAGCCCGGCGGACTCTACATCATTGGTTCCGAACGCCATGAATCGCGGCGCATCGACAACCAGCTCCGCGGCCGGTCCGGTCGTCAGGGCGACCCCGGCCGTTCCAAATTCTTCCTGTCGCTGGAAGACGATCTGATGCGGATTTTCGGATCCGACCGGCTCGACAGCATGCTGACGCGGCTCGGCCTCAAGGAAGGCGAGGCGATCATCCATCCCTGGATCAACAAGGCGCTGGAAAAGGCGCAGCAGAAGGTCGAGGCCCGCAACTTCGACATCCGCAAAAACCTCCTGAAATTCGACAATGTCCAGAACGACCAGCGCAAGGTGATCTTCGACCAGCGCATCGATCTGATGAAGGACGAAAGCGTCGCCGAAACCGTCGCCGACATGCGCCGCGCCTTCGTCGAGGACGTCGTCACCAAGCATGTGCCCGAACACGCCTATGCCGAGCAATGGGACGTCGCCGGCCTCAAGGAAGAACTCAAGCGCGTGCTCGACATCGACTTGCCGGTCGATGAATGGGCCAAGGAAGAAGGCATTGCCGACGAGGAGCTGTTGACGCGCATCGAGAGCCGTGTCGACGAGCACATGGCCGCCAAGGTGGCGCAATGGGGCCCGGAGGTGATGCGTTACGTCGAGAAGACCATTCTGCTGCAGACGCTGGATCATCTCTGGCGCGAGCATCTGGTGATGCTCGACCATCTGCGCCAAGTGATCGGCCTGCGCGGTTACGGCCAGCGCGATCCGCTGCAGGAGTACAAGTCGGAAGCGTTCAGCCTGTTCGAAGCGATGATCGCGCATCTGCGCGAGGCGGTGACGGCGCAATTGATGCGCGTCGAAATCGTGCCGCCTGAGGATCAGCAGCCGGCTCTGCCGCCGATGGAGGCGCACAAGCTCAATCCGAATACCGGCGAAGACGAGATGGCATTCGCCAGTGCCTCGCTGGTGCCCACCGCCACCGCCAACCGCGATCCGAAGAATCCGGCGAGCTGGGGCAAGGTCGGCCGCAACGAGGATTGTCCATGCGGCTCAGGCAAGAAATTCAAACACTGTCACGGCAAGTATGCGTGAAGCTTACTCTCGGCAGGGTGGGAAAGGGCGCTCTGGCGCCGTGCCCGCCGCCTGACCGAGCGCGACCTTCCCTGTTTGGCCGCCTTATGGCTCTCAACGCCCGGCTTTGAGCAGAGGAATGCTCTTGGGATCGCGCGGCGCGGGCATCTGCCTCAAATAAGCGTAGAGATCCGCCGCGTCCTGGTCGGAGAGAATGGTGGCTTGATACGGCGGCATCTGACTGACCGGGTGGCGAAGCTGAAACAGAAAGCCCTCGAAGGGAAACTCGGTCCGCGAGACGCGCGGGCCGGTCATCGGCGCACCCTGGCCCGCATAGCCATGGCATTGATAACAACCTGTCTGCACGTAGAGCGTCTTGCCGTTCTCGACATTGCCCGCCGGCGCAGAAGCCTGTTGAGCGCATGCCGGGCCGACGGCCAGGGTCAAGCCCGCAAAGGCGAGAATCATCAGCTTCATGGCTCTCTCCTTATCTTTGTCTGAGCATGATCTTTTCGGAAAACCGGTTCCCACTTTTCCGGATCATGCTTTAGCGCGGCTGCATGACGACGTCGACCAGGGCGGGCTGGCCGGCCTTGACGGCGGCAATGCCTTTGCGGAACGCCTCGGACAGATCATTGGGATCGCTGATCGGCCCGATGCCGACCGCGCCGTACGCTTGCGCGATCTTGGCATAGTCGATGTTCGGGTTGTCGATCGTGGTACCGATATGGACGTTGCGCAGACCGCGGTTGTGCCGGTTCGCCATGCGTTGGACGTGCATGACCTCCTGGTGATAGGCGCGATTGTTCTGGATGATCGTCAGGTACGGAATGCCGTGGTGCGCGGCGGTCCACAGCGTATGCGGCGCCATGTTGAACTCGCCGTCGCCGGTGATGCCGACGACCACGCGTCCGCCGGCGTCGCGATGCGCAAGCGCCGCGCCGAGCGCGGCAGTCGGCTGATAGCCGACACCATAGCCGCCCGAGCCGCCGATGAAGCGGTAGTGTTTTTCCAGCGGCCACAGCCGATGCGGCCATCTGGATGAGAAGTCGCCATCCGAGACCAGCGCCCAATCCTCCTGCTTGAGCTGCTCCCAGAGCTCCATATACATGCGCGCCGACGAAATCGGGGTCGTGTCCCACGCGAGCACCGCCTCCGCCCGCGCACGCTCGGCGAAGCCGTCATAGGCCTCACGCATCTTCTCACCGCGCATCGCGATGGAGTTTTTGCCGCCGGAGCTTATCTCGCGCTGCACGGCTTCGATCAGGAACGGCAACGTGGTTTGAGCGTCCGCCGTGATATTGATGTCGGCGCTGACGTAGCGCTGGAAACCCTGGTAATTGGAATGGACCAGCAGATCGCGGGTCGAGATGGTGATCACCTTCACCCCCGCCTTGGCTTTCGATATCTCGGTGCGTTCCAACTGGTCGCGCATGGCATTGAGCTGGCCGTAGAGATCGACCGGTTCGAGCGACAGAATGCAGTCGGCTGACGCGATCAATCCGCCCGCCCGCTCTGACTGACAAAGATAATGCGTGTTCGGCATATTCATGCGTGAGCGGTTGTCGACGACGGGAGCCTGCAAAAGCTCGGCAAGCCTGACGAGCTGGTCCATCGCCGCTTGCGAGCGTGCATAACGATCCGCAATGATGACGGGCGCTTCGGCAGCCACCAGCATTTTGGCGGCCTCGCGCACGGCGTTCGCGTCGCCTATCGGTTGCGAGGGTGTAACTAAACGTGGAATCTTGAGCCGGCGTTGCTCGCGTTCATCGAGCGGGTCTTCCTGTAGCTTGGTGTCCGCGACGATGAATACCGGCCCCGGAGGCTGCGCACAGGCCAGCGCATAGCCACGCACCGTGGACTCGGCAAAATGCTGAAGCGACATCGGAGAATCGTCCCACTTGACGAAGTCGCGCACGGTGGCCGCGCCGTCCTGCACGCTGTGGAACCATTCGACACCCGGCCGGCGTTCGTTGAGCGCACCGGCGTTACCCGTAAAGATGATAACCGGAACGCGGTCGCAGTAGGCATTGTAGATGGCCATGGCCGCATGCTGGGTGCCAACTGTTCCGTGCACCATTGCGGCCATGGGTTTGCCCGCGACCTTGGCATAGCCATGCGCCATGCCAACCGACACTTCCTCGTGCAGGCACGTCAGCCATTCCGGACGCTTGTTCTGTCCATAGTTGATGAAGCTTTCCTGCAGGCCCCGAAACGTCGAGCCTGGGCAGGAGGCGATGTAGTCCAGGTTGAGCGTTTTGCACACATCGACCATGAAGTCGGAGCCGGACTTTTCCGTTGTCAGTCGGTCGACTTCCGGTGGGTGTTCGCGTTCGTTGGCTCTTGCGGCTGCGGTAGGCGGTGACGCGTTGCCGTTCGGCTTCTCTGGAGTCCGCGATTGAGCAGCTGCGGGGGCGGTGATGGATGCGCCGCCGGCGACGACCATTCCTTTCAAAAATCGACGGCGATGCAATGCAGCCAATTCCGATTCGGCCATGAGCGTTCTCCCCGTTTTTTCTAGGCTATGGAAGCCGGCGAGAGCCTACGGCATCGACAAGGTCTAATCCAGATCTGCCCTCAAGCGTTGCCGATGACACGCTTACGGCGATGATGCAGCCGGCGGCCGGACCGCTGTCGCAGGCGTGATGGCGAGGATCGGGCGGTGATGAGCTTACTTGACCGCCGAGAAGCGGCTCTCAAACGAATTCGCTGACACGATCGGTTGCGCCCCGGCGACAAGGCTGGGTGCGGCGGGGGCCGGGGCGGGCGTGGCCGCTGCGGTATCGGTTAGCGCTGGCTTCAAGGGCGGACGTGCGGCGGCTTGCTTGGTATCGGCCTTCGGTGCCGAGGCCTTCGACATCGCGGCTTCCGGGCGCGGAAGCCTGGCTTCGGCAGCCTTCGGCTTGGCCGTGGCAGACGCAGATGCAGTCGCGGTGGTATCCGCGCTGCCGCCGAGGCCAACCTTGCGGGCGAGGCTGGAGAAGAAGCCTTCAGATTGGGTATTTTGGGATGAGGTAATCTGGGATTGCGCGCTTGGCGCCGCGGACGCCACCCGCGTCGCGGGCTCGGGTGAAGCGGCCGTCCCTAGCGACGCCGCAAATGGGTCATCCGGCGAGGTAACCGGCCCACGTGGAATATTGACGTGCGAGGGGATGGTGCCGGGCGCCTTTTCAAGGGTAAGCAGCGCCAGGCCCTGGCCGCCTTCCGAGAGCCCGGTATTGCCGCCGGGCAGCTTGGCCGCGAATACCTTGTGCATGCCGCCGTCAATTCCGGTGCCGACCCGCGCCACCGGCGTTCCACGCGCAACCAGTTTGGCGATCTCGGCCTGATCGGTCTCCTGCTTTTCGCGGACGGCTTCGGCGACTTCATCCGGCACCATATAAACCGGGCATTTTGCCGAGGCGTCAAACGCCGGCTCGCGCTTGGCATCCGGCGGCTTGACGGCATCGAAGACGTATTTCTTTTCGCAGAAATCGACCTTCGGTTCCTGCCGTGTCACTTCGAAATGATCGTAGCCTTCCTTGATCATCTTCCAGAACGGCATGTTCGGATTGTTGCGATGCCTGGCCATGTTGAGCGGCGTCATCCGAAACGGATAGGCCTGCAGCTGGAACGACTTTTGACCGCCGAAGAAGGATTCCCGCCCGAGCGAATAGATTTCCGCGATTTGCTCATCGGTCATGGCGTAGCAGCCGCGTGACGAGCAGTCGCCATGCACCATCAGCTCCGAGCCGGTGTGTCCGAGCGATTTGTCGTAGGCGTTCGGGTAGCCGGTGTTGAAGGAAAGATAGTAGGCCGACTGCGGGTTCATCTGCGCGGGCGTGATCGAATAGAAGCCTTCGGGGGCCTGGCGGTCGCCCTCGCGTACCTTGGGTCCGAGGTCTCCCGACCAGCGGCAGATCGGATAGGTCTTCAGAAGCGCGAAGCGGCCCGAGCGATCCTGCTTCCAGACTTCAAGCTCGGCCTCCTGCTTGAACAGCCGGACCAGGATCGGCGACTGCAGGTCCATGTCCTGCGCCTCCATCTTGGCGATCAGCTTTGGCGGGACCGGTTGGTTGGCTTTGGCGTTATTGGCGAGCGAGATTTCGTCGCCGTTGCAGCCGGCCAGCAGCACACCAGCCGCAAGTGCGGCAGATGTCACGAGCGCGCGAACCAGCGAGCGACCGATCAATGCAAAGCTCCACACCCCTAGAGCAATTCGACGCGCAATTTTCGCAACCCCACAACGGCGTCCATGCCCTGAAGCCATTGAATAAAATATTATCCTTAAAGCCCCCCTGGTCGCAAGCCACGGCGGGCGTTACGGCGGGAGCCATCTCGGGCGTGGTGAATAGGGCTTAAATATTGCTGTCTGGGCCTAATTGCGGCCAAAATGGCCGAATTTTGGAAAAGCTGAGGACTCGAGGCCCCGCTGCCCGCGGCGTCTTGCGAAAACGGGGCCGATTTCACCCCAACTTCCGGCCGATATCGAGGAACTTCTGCCGCCGCTGCGCGCGAATCGCGGCGGAATCGAGGTGGCGCAGGTCGTTCAGGGTCAGCGCGATGGCATCGCCTGTGGTGGCGATCACGGCGGCGGGATCGCGATGCGCGCCTCCGGCCGGCTCCTTCAGAATCTGGTCGATCACGCCAAACCGCAACATGTCCTGCGCGGTGATCTTCATGCTGGTCGCGGCCTCCTGCGCCTTGGTGCCATCGCGCCACAGGATCGAGGAGGCGGCCTCCGGCGAGATCACGCTGTAGATCGCATGCTCGAACATCAGCACGCGGTTCGCCGTCGTGATGGCAATGGCGCCACCCGACATCCCCTCTCCGGTGATGATCGCGATGTTGGGTACGCCGAGCGACAGGCAGGCATCGGTCGAACGCGCAATGGCTTCGGCCTGCCCGCGCTCCTCCGCGCCGATGCCGGGATAGGCGCCGGCGGAATCGACGATCGACAGCACGGGAATGCCGAATCGGTCCGCCATCTCCATCAGCCGGACCGCCTTGCGATAACCCTCGGGCCGCGCCATGCCGAAATTATGCTTGATGCGCGATTCGGTGGTGGCGCCCTTTTCCTGGCCGATCACACAGATGCTCTCGCCACGGAAGCGGCCGAAGCCGCCGACCAGCGCCGCGTCCTCGCCGAACTTTCGATCGCCCGCCAGCGGCGTGAATTCCGAGATCAGCGCATTGATAAAATCGGTCAGATGCGGCCGCTGCGGATGGCGCGCCACGAGCGTTTTTTGCCACGGCGTCAGGTTGCCGTAGAGATCGTTCAGCGCCTGCGCCGCCTTGTCTTCTATTCGCGAGATTTCCTCGCCGATGTCGCTGCCGGAAGCCGCCAGCGCGCGCAATTCATCGATCTTGGCATCGAGTTCGGCGACGGGCTTTTCGAAATCAAGGTAACTGCGCATCTGATCCGGCATTAAATCAGTATAGGGACGAACATGGGCGTGCGAAGCGGATTTAGGTTCGCGTGAAGAAAGTGCGCGTTTTCAATTGTTTAGAGCGCATCCAGGCATCGTTGCCAGTTCAGCAGTGATGGGAATGGGCTGTTTCGGGTGAGATGCCTCCGAAGTCAAGACGAGTCGCGATCCCTGATCTTGCCTTCGCAAAAGCCGGCACGACGCTATTTCTCCGCCAGCGGATGCAGGTCCCGCACCAGGCTTTTCAGGCGCTCCTCGACCACATGTGTATAGATCTGCGTCGTCGAGATATCGGTGTGGCCGAGCAGCGTTTGAACGATGCGCAGATCGGCGCCGTTATGCAGAAGATGGCTTGCAAAGGCGTGACGCAGCACATGCGGGCTGACGAGCCGCGGTGCGAGGCCCGCGGAAGCGGCCAGTTCCTTGAGGTCGCGCGCAAAATGTTGCCGCGTCAAATGCCCGCTTTCGCCGAACGAGGGAAACAACCATTTCGAGACGCCGGCGGTTTTTTTGGGACCGGCTTCCTTGAGCGCTTTGATCGCCGCAAGATAATCCGCCATCGCCTGGCGCGAAGCCTCGTTCAATGGCACCAGCCGTTCCTTGTTGCCCTTGCCGCGCACCACGATCATGCTGACGTCGCGGCGCGACGCCGATAGCGGCAAGGTCACCAGTTCCGAGACGCGCAAGCCAGTGGCGTAGAGCACCTCGAGCAGACAATACAGCCGCATCGCGCGAAGCCGCTGCAG
>DASQOU010000182.1:0-5286 GCA_035644295.1 Bradyrhizobium sp. | reverse complement strand
CGCGGTTTTCGGCATCATCGCGGGCTCGATCGCGGCATGGCAGATCGTGACCCGGTTGATGACGTTGAGTTTCGTCTGGCAGGCGGGCAGCGCGGTGGGCGTGGTCGCGGCGGCGCTGATCGTCACGGTCGGGCTCGGGCTCGCCGGCACGCTACTGGCCCTGAACCAGAAGCCGGCCACCGTATTGCGGAATTTATGATCATTTTAAGCAAGGGCCGGGCGGGCGGCCTGGCAACCGCCATGTCCGAAACCGTCCCGGAGCGACATTCAGCCGCGCATGGAAGCTTGCAGCGCGTGTGCTAATTTCCCACATACCGCTTAAGCTCAGCCGCCGGTTTGATGACGTAAAATTAATGTCAGCAAATCGCGGTATCTGGGATAGATTTTTCGAACCGGCGCCACAAACCCTCTTTGCGCTCCGCCGGGCAACCAATGGGAATTCGACCATGTCGGACCTAGACCGCAACTATGCTTCCCCCTTCGGCCGGGCCGCCGGGCGCATCGACGCCGCGACGGTCGACGCCGGTCTGCGCGCCTATATGCTGCGCATCTACAACTACATGAGCATCGGCCTTGCCATCACCGGCCTCGCCGCGCTCGGCGTTTATATGGCGGCAGTGACGACCGATCCGTCGGGCGCCGCGGCCAAGATCGGCAACGCCTTCCTGACGCCGTTCGGCTACGCTATGTTCGTCAGCCCCCTGAAATGGCTGTTCATGCTGGCGCCGCTTGTCATGGTGTTCGCGATCTCGGCCGGCATCAACCGGCTGCGGCCGGCGACCGCCCAGATGCTGTTCTGGGTGTTTTCGGCGCTAATGGGCATTTCGCTCTCCTCGATCTTCCTGGTGTATACGCACACCTCGATCGTGCGGGTGTTCTTCATCACCGCGGCCACCTTCGGCGCGCTCAGCCTTTACGGCTACACCACCAAGCGTGACATGACCGCGATGGGCTCGTTCCTGATCATGGGCCTGTTCGGCATTGTTATCGCAAGCCTGGTCAACCTCTTCCTCGCCAGCTCGATGCTGCAATTCGTGGTGTCGGTGGTCGGCGTGCTGGTGTTCGCGGGCCTCACCGCTTACGACACCCAGCGGTTGAAGAACGACTACATTTACGGCTATGCCTCGCAGGGCGGTGACATCGCGGAGCGCGCGGCGATCACCGGCGCCTTGTCGCTGTACTTGAACTTCATCAACCTGTTCACGCTGCTCCTGCAGTTGCTCGGTCAGCGCGACTGATCGCTGGAGCATGATCCGGACCCGCAGGGCCGCGTTAGCGCAAAGTGGGAACCGGTTTTCCACGCGACAAACGCGAAACGCGTTTGCGCGCAGATCATGCTCAACTAAAGAGTTGCGAGAAATCCAAGCCCCGGCCCTCACCGGCCGGGGCTTTTCTTTTGTCCGAAGCAAAAATAATCTTGAAGCATGTCCTCGCTTGAAATCAGGCCCGCAGCCGCGGCCGACCTCCCGACCATTACCGAGATCTATGCGCAAGCCGTACTCCACGGCACCGCAACTTTCGAACTGATCCCGCCTGATCTTGCCGAGATGACCCGGCGCTTCGAAGCGTTGAGGGACGGCGGCTTTCCTTATCTCGCCGCCGCGCTCGAAGGCCGCATCGTCGGATACGCCTATGCCGGCGTGCACCGGCCACGGCCGGCCTATCGCTTCACGGTGGAGAATTCGGTCTATCTCGAGACTGCGATCCATCGGCGCGGGATCGGCCTGCAATTGATGCAACGCCTGATCGGAGAATCAGAGGCACGCGGCTATCGGCAGATGATCGCGGTGATCGGGGATTCCGCCAACGCCGGATCGATCGGCGTGCACACCAAATGCGGATTTCAGATGATCGGGACGCATCCCAGTGTCGGCTTCAAGTTCGGCCGCTGGCTCGACACGGTTATGATGCAGCGCGCCCTCGGCGAGGGCGCAAGCACATTGCCGAAGGACGATCCGGCCCTTCCGATCTTGTAATTACACCACCGCCAGCTTGCGGTCGATCGCGAGCAGCACGCGGTCGAGTTCGTGGCCGCGGCGCAAGATCAAGCCGCTGGCCGAGATCACGCTGTAGATGCCCTGCTTGCGCGCGAGCCGCGGGTCTTTTTCGATGCGATAGATCGGCACTTCGGAAGCGCGGCGGAACACCGAGAACACCGCGCGGTCCTTGAGAAAGTCGATGGCATAGTCGCGCCACTCACCATCGGCGACCATGCGGCCATATAGATTGAGAATTCGATTGAGTTCGAAACGGTTGAACGTCACCCGGCTTGGCGTTGGAGCCGCAGCGGCATTGCGCGCCGCTGCGCGAACTTCGCTTGGATCGGCTTCCTCCGGCATCAGGCTCATGGGGCGTCCCCTGTCATCTCGGGCATGACGCTTTCCGAAGGCTCGGTTTCCCCTTTCGGTGTCATCCCACCGACATGATCGCGCCAACGGCACGCCGCCGCAAGGGGGCCTTAAGGCCTCGGTTGGCTCTCAAGCTTCGACCGAAATGCCTCTCCCGCCAGAGACATAACGTCACGGCATCGTTAGCGTAATCATAAAGCCGCCCAACTTCCGCCCAGCGACCGCCCTTCTGCATTGCGATAAGGAATCACTGCGCTGGCCCGGTTCTTTCGGTTCCGGATTCCTCAGCCCCCAGCCCCCCGGGGTCGTCGGGACCGGGCCTGTTCGCCGGTAGTTTATCCTCATACTGGACCAACGCGAGTTGGTCCTTTTGTTTTTAGAGCATGATCCGGAAAAGTGGAAACCGGTTTTCCGATAAGATCATGCTCAAACATAGAGCTGAGATCATGATGCGATTCCACTTAATCGCATCATGATCTAGGTTTTGTCGTTCAGGCGCGATTGCGCGATGGCACACCGGCCGGAAGCGCAAGGACAAAACGGGGATAAAGCCCGAGCGAGATAGAGCCGAATTCAGTGCAGCGACGTGAACGCTGCCCCTAGCATCGGACCCGGTTTGTCGCGATTGCCGTCCTGGACATAGACCACCGCGGCATCGACGCCGTCGCGGGAAATATTTTCCAGCGGCACCGTCCAGCTCCCGGAGCTGCCATTCCAGTCGCCCACCTTAAGCAGGTTGCGCACCACATTGTGATAGGTGACTTCGTGCCCGCTGTTCTCGCCACGCCCAATGGCGATCGACACCGCCTTCGAGATCGCGCATATCCAGACTTCGCCGTGCATGGCGGCGGGCCCCTTGCCCGAGGCCGCGACCGTAACATGTATCTGTTTGCCGGCGAGCGACATCGCCACCGGCACCGACATCACGCCATCGGCCTTCTTGGTACCGCCAATGGCGTCTTCGATACCCTCGCGATCGCTGCCGACCACATGCGCCGATCCGTTGATGACAACCTGCGGCGTGTAGACTTCGCGGTCGCCTCGCATCTGGGAATAGGCTTTTTGACGCGCGGAAAACCGTGCATCCGCCAGCGTGTCCTTCCAGCCAAGATAATCCCAGTAGTCGATCGGCATGCTCAACGCGATGACCGATGGATCCTTGGCCAGCTCACCGAGGATGTTGTCGGCGGGCGGACATGACGAGCATCCTTGCGACGTAAACAGCTCAACCACCGCGCGCGGGTCGGCATGGGCCGGACGAATGATGGCAACAATCGCGCAGACGCCAAGCGCACCCGACCACCGCGAAATACAACTATAGGCCATCATCGCTGTCATACTGGAAAACCGAAAACCACGCGCATCGTCCCGACACTTGCAGCGTTGGATCGCGCCGATCCCCGCCGAGAAGGCGACCCTTCATAGGCCGCCTCCCCTGGGCTCGCCACTCACTTCGCGGTGAGGCGCAGATCAAAATACCGCATCACGCCGCCAGCTTGCGCAGCACGTAATGCAGAATGCCGCCGTTTCGATAGTATTCGAGCTCGTCGAGCGTATCGATCCGGCACAGCAGCGAAACGCGCTGCAGCGAGCCGTCGCCGGACACGATCTCCGCGGTCAGCTTCTGGCGCGGTTTCAGATCGCCCTGCAGCCCGCGTATGGTTACCGTTTCATTGCCCTTCATTCCGATCGACTGCCACGACGCGCCATCCTCGAAGGTCAGCGGCAGCACACCCATGCCGACCAGGTTGGAGCGATGGATGCGTTCGAAGCTTTGGCAGATCACGGCGCGGACACCGAGCAGCCGCGTTCCCTTCGCGGCCCAGTCGCGCGACGAGCCGTTGCCGTATTCGGCGCCGGCAAAAACCACCAGCGGCACTTGTTCGGCCTGATACTTCATTGCGGCATCGTAGATCGACATCTGTTCGCCGTCGGGCCAGTGCTTGGTCAGGCCGCCCTCGGGAATATTGCCGTCGGCACCCTTCAGCATGAAGTTCTTGATGCGGATGTTGGCGAAGGTGCCGCGCATCATGATTTCATGATTGCCGCGACGCGTGCCGTATTGATTGAAGTCGGCCGGGCGCACCTGATGCTCCGACAGATATTTCCCGGCGGGGGATGTCAGCTTGATCGCGCCGGCCGGCGAGATGTGGTCGGTGGTGATCTTGTCGCCGAACATCGCCAGAATACGTGCATCGACGACATCGACGATCGGTTCCGGCTCTTTCTTCATGCCTTCGAAATAAGGCGGGTTCTGAACATAGGTCGAGCTCATGTTCCAGCGATAGGTCTCGCTCTCGACGGTCTTGATCTTGCGCCAGTTGGTGTCGCCCTTGAACACGTCGGCGTAGCGCTTCTTGAAGATCGACGCGGTCACGTACTTCTTCATCAAGGCGTTGATCTCTTTGGTCGTCGGCCAGATGTCCTTTAAATAAACCGGCTTGCCGTCCTTGCCGTTGCCAATCGGCTCAACCGCGAGATTTTTCGTCACCGTACCCGCCAGCGCATAAGCCACTACCAGCGGCGGCGACGCCAGATAGTTGGCCTGCACGTCCGGACTGACGCGGCCTTCGAAGTTTCGGTTACCCGACAGCACGGCGGCGCCGATGATGCCGTTATCGTTGATCGCCTTCGAAATCTCCTCCGGCAACGGCCCGGAATTGCCGATGCAGGTGGTGCAACCGAAGCCGATCAGGTTGAAGCCGACCTTGTCGAGATCGAGTTGCAGTCCGGAGTTGGAAAGATATTCGGCGACCACCTGGCTGCCCGGCGCCAGCGAGGTCTTGACCCAGGGTTATGCGGTAAGGCCCTTGGCGGCGGCGTTGCGCGCCAACAGTCCCGCGCCGATCAGCACGCTCGGATTGGAGGTGTTGGTGCACGAGGTGATCGCGGCGATCACCACGTCGCCATGGCCGAGGTCGAAATTGCGGTTCTCGAC
>DASQOU010000181.1:0-33465 GCA_035644295.1 Bradyrhizobium sp. | reverse complement strand
GCCGGTAACGCAGAGCAGCGTGTCGATCCCCAAACGGTCGAGCAGCATCGCCTGCGCCCGCACCATGTCCGGTATCGTGACGAGCGGAAAATCCAGTCCCCATACTTTTCCCGTGGCGGGATTGATCGAGGCCGGCCCGGTCGAGCCCATGCAGCCGCCGATCACGTTGGCGCAGATGATGAAATAGCTGTCGGTATCGAGCGGGCGGCCAGGACCGACCATGGTTTCCCACCAGCCCGGCTTGCCCGTCACCGGATGCACATTGGCGACGTGCTGATCGCCGGTCAGCGCATGGCAGACCAGAATGGCGTTGGAACGGTCGGCGTTGAGTACACCGTAGGTCTGATAGGCGATCTGGAACGGGGCGAGATCGATGCCGCAATCGAGCGGTAACGGCTGGTCCGTGCCGAACAACGCTACTTGCGAACTCGGATGGTCCGCCTCCTGCGACCGCTCGTCGGCATGAACCGCCGGACTTGGCACCGACTGCACACTTACCATCTTGATACCGACCCCTCTGGCGGATTTCGAAAAACCGCCACGGAAATCAGGCCAAAAAAATCCGGCCTGAACAATAAGTTCGGCCGGGATCACATCTGTCCCCGGCCTGTTTAGCGATTTGTTTAACGTGGCTGCAAGCCGGCCGGCTCAAATGACCACGGAACAGGCGAAATGCTAGTCCCAAGCGGCCCTATCGTCAAGGCAAGCCTAGGGTTAACGGAGTCTAAGTGCCCTCATGGTGAGGAGGCGCGCGCAGGCAAGTGTACGCAGCCTGCGTAAACTTGGCTGTTGCGCCATCTCGAACCATGGGGGAGAACGGGCCTACATCCTTCGAGACGCGCGTTCCGCGCTCCTCCCGAGTGAGCGCAAATGCGCTCATCCGGGGATGAGGAGCTATATTTCATCAGGTTTCTCAGATGTCTCAATCGCCCCCCGCCCCGCCCTCGCTCGAGGTGCTGCGCAAAGAGATCGACGCCATCGACGCGCAGATGCACAGCCTTCTGATGCAACGCGGCGACATCATCGATCGTCTGATCCAGGTGAAGCAGACCCAGGAGGTCGGCTCGGCGTTCCGCCCCGCCCGCGAAGCCGACATGATGCGGCGCCTGGTGCAGCGGCACCGCGGCATCCTGCCGCTCGATACCGTCGAGAGCATCTGGCGCGTCATCATCTCGACCTTCACTTACGTGCAGGCGCCATTCTCGGTGCATGCCGACATTGCGCTGGGCGAGTCCGCGATGCGGGATTCGGCGCGGTTTCATTTCGGGTTTACGGTACCCTATGTCTCGCACTTCAGCGCGCCTGCCGCGGTCGACGCGGTGGCCAAGTCCAAGGGCGATCTGGCACTGGTCTCCGCCACCTCCAGCCGTACGCCCTGGTGGATCGCGCTCGAAGCCAAGGGCGCGCCGAAGATCATCGCGCGGTTGCCGTTCGTCGAGCGCGCCGATCATCCGGCGGCGCTGCCGGTATTCGTGGTGTCACGCGTCGCCGACAGCGCGATGGTGACCGAAGTCGAGATGTGGAGTGTGCGCGTGTCCGGCTGGAACGCCGAAATCGCCCGCGCGCTGTCGCCGCTGGCGGAAATCGTCGCGGTGCCGGATACCGCCTTCGACGGCGCGGCGCTCCTGGTTTCGGTTGCAGGCTCAAGCAGCCTTGAAAAGATCAAGGCGGCATTGATCGAGGCCGGCGCATCGGTGCGATCATCGGCTCTCGTCGGCAGCCACGCAACGCGCTATACGGTCCCGAACGGAACGGCAAAATAGCCGCACCGCCAATCCGGAGTTGAAGATGCCCCGACCCGTGCCGAACCCCGGCATTCTTGACATTGCGCCCTATACGCCGGGCAAGAGCCCGGTGCAGGAGCCGGGCCGCAAGGTATTCAAGCTGTCGGCCAATGAGACGCCGTTCGGCCCCTCGCCGAAGGCGATCGCTGCTTACGAGAAGGCGGCGGCGCATCTGGCGGATTATCCGGAAGGCACCTCGCGCGTGCTGCGGGAAGCCATCGGCCGCGCCTTTGGGCTCGACCCCGACCGCATCATCTGCGGCGCCGGCTCCGACGAACTCCTCAATCTGCTGGCGCACGCCTATCTCAGCCGCGGCGACGAGGCGATTTCCACCACCCACAGCTTTCTGGTGTATCCGATCGCGACCAAGGCCAACGGCGCCGTCAATGTGGTTGCGCCCGAGACCGACTTCACCGCCGACGTCGATGCGATCCTCAAACTCGTCACGCCGCGCACCAAGCTCGTGTGGCTCGCCAACCCGAACAACCCGACCGGAACCTATGTGCCGTTCGACGAGATCAAGCGGCTGCGCGCCGGATTGCCGCCACATGTGCTGCTGGTGCTCGACGCCGCCTATTCGGATTATGTGTCGCGCAACGACTACGAAATGGGACTAGAGCTGGTGGCGACCACAGAGAATACCGTGATGACCCACACCTTCTCGAAGATTCACGGCCTTGCGGCGCTGCGGGTCGGCTGGATGTTCGCTCCGGCCCATATCGTCGATGCGCTGAACCGAATCCGCGGGCCGTTCAACGTCTCGACGCCGGCGATGCTAGCGGCGGTCGCGGCCATCGAGGATACGGCGCACCATCAGATGTCGAAGACCCACACCGAGAAATGGCGCAACTGGCTGACCGAAGAATTGACCAAGCTCGGCCTCAAGGTGACGCCGAGCGTGGCTAATTTCGTGCTGATCCATTTCCCGCTCGACAACGGCAAGACCGCAGCCGACGCCGACGCCTTCCTCACCAAACGCGGACTCGTGCTGCGCGCGTTGAACAATTACCGATTGCCGCACGCCTTGCGGATGACGATCGGCACCGAAGAGGCCAATCGGCTGGTGGTCGATGGCTTGCGTGACTTCATGGGGTTGAAGTGAACGCCGCGCCGGCCTTCAAAAGGATCGCGCTGATCGGCTTCGGGCTGATCGGCGGCTCGATCGCGCGTGCCGCGCGCGAGCAGGGACTTGCAGGCGAAATCGTCGTCACCGCGCGCTCGGAGAAGACCCGAGCCCGCGTGCTGGAGCTCGGCGTTGTCGATCGCGTGCTGGAGACCAATGCGGAGGCCGTCAAGGAAGCCGACCTCGTCATACTCTGCATCCCGGTCGGCGCCTGCGGCGCGGTCGCGCAAGAAATCGCTGGCCATCTCAAGCCTGGCGCGATCGTTTCCGATGTCGGCTCGGTCAAGGGCGCGGTGGTGCGGGACATGGCGCCGTATTTGCCCGCCGCTGCGCATTTCGTTCCGGCGCACCCGGTGGCCGGTACCGAGCACTCCGGGCCTGATTCCGGTTTTGCCGAACTCTTCATCAACCGCTGGTGCATCCTGACCCCGCCCGAAGGCACTGACCCGGACGCGGTGGAGAAACTGCGCGCGTTCTGGGCGGCGCTGGGCGCCAAGGTCGAGATCATGACGCCCGATCATCATGACCTGGTGCTGGCGATCACCAGCCATTTGCCGCATTTGATCGCCTACACCATTGTCGGCACCGCCGACGAACTCGCCCAGGTGACGTCGTCAGAGGTGATCAAATTCTCGGCCGGCGGCTTTCGCGATTTCACCCGCATCGCAGCTTCCGATCCGATCATGTGGCGCGACGTGTTTCTGGCCAACAAGGATGCGGTGCTGGAAATGCTCGGCACCTTCAACGAGGATCTCTCCAAGCTGACCCGCGCGATTCGCCGCGGCGACGGCGAGGCGCTGTTCGAACACTTCACGCGCACCCGCGCGATCCGCCGCGGCATCGTCGAGACCGGCCAGGATTCCGCCGCGCCCGATTTCGGCCGCCCGCACGCGCAACTGGGGAAGAAGCCCTAACCGTCATTGCCGGACTTGATCCGGCAATCCATCTTCTCACAAAGAGCGATGGATACGCGGGTCAAGCCCGCGTATGACGAGTTTCGCTCGCCGCCTCGGATTCAATTTTCAAACAGCCACGAAAATTATATTACACGTTCGCGATCCCGCGGCGCGGATAGCGCCCGGGTTTTGCTGTGAACGTCCTGCCTTCTGAAAATCAGAGGGCGTACGTAACGCCGGGCGCCCGCTGCACCCGCAGCCTCGTGTGTGAAAATAAAACAACACACGAGCAAATTCACCGCAGATACACCAGTTCGCCCGGCGTTCCGCACGCAATGGTTTTAACGGTTTACTTCGTGCTCTCCCGGGTGACCGGGCTTGTTTGCCACCCTCGCCGGCGAATTGCTCCGCCGGCTTGACACCAGCGTCGGGGCGCCAGGACCACACGACTTCTCCGTCCGCCTCAAGCGCTTTCGTCAAAGGCGCCATCCGCGTCCACCGCATCCCGCCCCGCGTTCGTGACGATCGCGATACGCCCCTCTGTGGGGTGGGATGCGAATCGAGATACTCCTGTTTCTACCCGGCCGTCAAGCGAAATTCTGATTTTCCGAAATTGACTGGAGCGCCCGATTTTCGTCGGTCACGCAGGGCAAGATCGGTCAAATGGCGGCCAGCGACGAAAGACATTTGCCAGCCGATATGGTATCCTATTTGTTGGCGCAGGCCTGCAGCAGAGACCGCCGTCTAGGAGGCGCGGTTCTGCGCTGTAGGGATGAGTTTCAGGTTCGCGAGCGTATTGCGAGTGCAGCGCCGCGGACAGCCAGGAAACGTCATGCCTTTCACCGCGGACCCATTACCGCTTCGGCTCGCACTCATAACAGAAGGCCGCGAGCGAGAGAATTCCTTGCTATCGCTCGGATCTCGTGACCTGGACATGACGACACCTGAACAAGCGGTTCACATAAGAGATCTGATGAAGTCAGCCGTGGACGATGTAACCGTGTTCTTTGATTTGGCAGACTTTATCCAGCAGGCTCCCAAACTCCATGATGCTGTCGTATGGCCACATTGGAATGGTTCAAGAAATCGCAATCGCACCGGATATGCGGCAGCAATCTGCGAGATCTATGGACTGCGATACGTCGGGCCCGATCCCTATGCCCGGCTGATTGCCAACGACAAATCTCTTTCCAAAGTCTTTCTCAGGCGAGCGGGTCTGGAATCGCCGGCGTCCGTCTTAGTTGCAACCCCAACGCAAACTGACCTGATCAGCGCCCTTCGCGTCCCCGTGATCGTTAAACCCAATATGGAAGGGTCATCGATCGGCATCGACCAAGAGTCGATTTGCACAACGATGGAAGAAGCCAAAGACTTAGCGCTACGTAGGCTGGGCAACTTCCCGGAGGGAATAATAGTCGAGGAGTTCGTGTCTGGTCCGGAGGTGTTCATAAGCCTTGCGTTCGATAAAGGTGGGAGCTTTCGGTGGGGGTGTTCTGAAAGGATTGTCGGGGAAGAATCAAGTTTTCTGATAAACCATGTCTACGACTATAATCTCAAATTTTCGGGTGACCGACGGGTTGCGTTACGCTCCGTCGAGTTTATGACCGACGAATTGCTCTCGAAAATCGTTCAGCTTACCGCGGATCTCAAGACAATAGACTTGATTCGACTCGATGGCCGGTTGTGGGACGGCGAACTGCTGATCATAGAAATCACCCCCGACCCGCTCATGACTCCTTACTCGGAATTCTTGGGCACCCTCGCGCTGGCAGGTCATGAGCCTGCCCTGGTGATAAGGGACATCGTCGAGCGTGCTGCAGCAAGGAGCGGAGCCACTTTCGAATTGTAAGCTAACCAAATGGAGATAACTATGGAATCTGAAACGGAATGTCAGGACCCAATGCCGTGGCGGGCTGGTTTCGCTGACGGCCTCACGGGCAGGCGATCGCCAAGCGAAAACCAACGCGCGTATTGCTCTGGTTACATTGCGGGTTCCGCGCGGCGCATCAGTCGGCGGACCATGATGGCCGCAGCGCTCGCGACCCTCGTGGCTCCGAGGGCGGGCGCTCTCGCGACTCCGGAGCCCGACCCGATTTTCGCCGCGATCGAGCATCACCGGCAAGCCTGGGAGACTCTCAAGAGCGCGCCCCACGATGACGATCAGATGCGTTTGCACGAGGCAGTCTTGGTCGCCGAATCCGAGGTCGTGAACATTCGACCGACGACAACGGCCGGCGCGGTCGCTCTGCGCGCCTATCACCGCGAACATCGGTACCGCGAGCGCATGTACCCGACTCCCTTCCCGGGTGAATATCGGTACTGGGGCAAAGGTTAGGGCCACTGCTACGGCTTCTGCTCAGGCTACCCGCTTTCAGGTCGGCGCGCTTGTCTCAACCGGCGCGGCGATTGGAGGAAAATGACGCGGAGCGCGATATAATTTCCAAGAGTATCATCGCACGAGTGGCGCTACGCCCTAGGTTCAGTAACCGCCAGCCAAGCAGAGAAGGATATTGTCTTGTCCAACCCAGGCGACTTTCACGCTCCGCAATCGTCCTACACAAAGGAAGATCTGCTCAAATCGAGCCAAGGCGGCTATTTCGGTCCGGGCAACGCTCAACTGCCAGCACCGCCCATGCTAATGATGGACCGTATCATCGAGATCAGCTTGGACGGCGGCGAATTCGGCAAGGGCCATGTGATAGGTGAGCTGGATATCGCGCCGGACCTCTGGTTTTTTGACTGTCACTTTTCCGGCGACCCGGTGATGCCTGGATGTCTAGGCCTGGACGCCATGTGGCAGATCATCGGCTATTGGCTTGGCTGGTCGGGCTCGCCGGGCAAAGGCCGCGCCGTCGGCGTCGGCGAGGTGAAGTTCCGGGGGGATATAACGCCAGCCATCAAGCGCGTGCGCTACGAGGTGAGTATGCGCCAAGTAAGGCGCGGCAAACTGGCTCTCGGGATTGCGAATGGCCGTGTGTTTGCCGACGACGCATGCATATATGTCGCCAAGGATATGAGGGTCGGACTCATAGCATCCGCGATTTGAGATGCGGTCCGAGAAAAGAGGTTGTGGCCTTCAACCGCCCTCATAGCTATCGCCGGCAAGGCGACGGCTGCCTTGTCATCCATGGGCTAAGTTCGCCACGTCTGCATCGCGGCGCGTGAACACCCCGTTTCTTTTCCGCATTCGCTACGGCTTCTGCTCAGGCTACCCGGCGCCGCTTGGACGTTCGTCCTGTCGCCGCTGGGCGCGCAGAAAGCGTCAGTTACCCACCAGGCGGTACGGCACGATGAACGACGTCCTCGGGATCACGAGTTCGCGTGTTCCCGGAACCCGGCCGGGTCTCCCCATTTCGGGATTGCCAGGCAGTAATGTTTCTACGTTCTGGATGACGTGAATTGCGACGCGGTGCGCGGCCGCCGGATCGTCCTGTTCTATATAGGCACGGAGCGCGACGAGATCATCGATGGCCTCAGGGACCAGACCAAGGTCATGAGTGCTTGGAGATCGGCCGCTCTCTACCGCCGCCCCAGGATGTGACCCAATCTTTGACCCGCTCGTGGGAAACCCCTTCGCCGCGATCGAGAGACGCGATCGCCCCGCTTGATCCCGGCAACCTGCCACTCTTAACGTCGAGGTACTCGTTGATCGCCTCGGCCGCGAGGAAAGAACGGCTGCGGCCCGTGCTTTTTGCCAATCGCTCCAGCCGCTTCTTGGCAGCAGCGTCGATCCGCACGGTGAAAGTCGTCGAGCGCATGACCCGATCCGTTGTGTGTTTAATGTAGCGCAAAAGCCAACCGACGCAATCCGGATACGGCAATCGGCGCTAGCAAGCGATGGCGGATTACGCTGTCCGTCGCTAACCCGCCCTTGTGCTTCAACGAGATCAGGAGATCGTCTGTCTGGCCTCCCATACCTCAACCAGAGCGTAAGCAGTTGTTGCCGGTTTTGAGTACCGACCGCGCGCACGGCAGAACCCGGCAACAGGCTACTTCTCGACTTCGACGACGTAACGCCGTATGACCTTAGTTGCCCTGTCACGTTGAGGCGCAAGATCCGTCCAGGCCTTCGACTTATAAAATGCTACTGCGTCGTCGAGGTTGTCCCATTCGACGATGGCCACGCTCTTGGGAGCAGAGCCCCCGTCTATTTGAACAACCCGTCCGCCCGTGGTGCGTAAAGCTCGACCATGGGCTGCTTCTACTGCCTTCCGGGCGGTAGGGAGGTAGGCGGCTTGGGCTGTCGCATCGAGCGTTTCAATTTCGCTGATCGAGTAGGCTTTCGGCTTGGCGCCTTGGGCGTGGAGACCCTGCAGCGCGATAGCACCAATTGCGACGCCAGCGAGTAATGTCATCGTATAAATTTTCATGACTTCCTCCCAGTTGCTTGCCGATGATCCGGCAGCCCAACAATACTGCGATTTGAGACCGAGCAGTGAGCAATCTAGGAGGCCGGCCTCGGAAATAGGCCGGTACGCGCAACGCGTAGCGGAGGTTGCTGATCCTGGGTCCATGTTTCAGGCGCAACTGATATCAGTTCCGGCTCTGCGGAGCACCGCCAAGGGCGCTGCACCGCGTCCGGGACACGGAAATCCTCAAAACAGCGGCGGCACGTCTCCGACCTTCAGCGGACCGAGATAAACCGCGCCATCGACGAAGCGCAGCGGGAAGGCCCGCGCCTTCTTGCCTCCCAACACCGCTTCCTTGCCGAGCGCGTTGACCCCCGCAGCAACGCCGACGTTGGCGTTTTGCTTGACCACCTTGCCGAGACCGGGAATCGCGCGGTCCAGCGCGCCAAGCAGATTGCTGACATCCTGGGTCTTGACGCCGGGCGCGACGCGGTCGAGCGTTGCCTGCGGCACGCCCTCATCCAGCATTTTCTCGATGCCGAGCGCCGGAATAACCTTCTCGATGCCGGCAACCGTCATCTGCAACTCGCCGTCGAGACGTCCTTGCGCGCTGAGCCCGAGCGTGCCGGCGGCAACCGCGATCAGATCGCCCTGCTGGATGCGGGATTGCACAATCTCGACATGGCCGCCACCGGCCTGCAGTTCACGAAACCGGTCCGGCCAGGGCTTTGGCGCCAGGTCCTTCAAGCCACTCAGCATCGTCCGCACCTCTGCATCGAACGGCTGCGCGAGCAGCGGATGTGCCTCTTGCACGCTGCCCGCTTCGATCTTCAGCACGGTTTCGATCATGGGATGATCGAGGGGCGCACCCTCCACGAGCCGGCCGTGCAGCTCAATATGCTTGGCGCGCGCCAGCGGCACTTGCACCGATCCATTGATGCGATCGACCGAGGCGTCATCGAAGACGATCGAGGCGCGCTGCGGCACGGCCGGTAATCCCACTACACTGGAACGCGCCTTGCTCCAGTTCACCAGCATTGACGAGGTCCCGCGCGAATCGGAAATCTTCGCGGGCGCCTTAAATTCCGCAATCAGCAATTTCGGATCGTAGACCTGCGCGACCACCAGGATCTCGCCGAGACTGGCCGTGATCGGCGTTTGCGCCGCGGCCTGGCCGGCGGTCTGCGAGATCAGCGACACGCTGGCGCCGTCGCAACGTACTTCGAGGCGGAACGGGAAGCCGGCTACCGTTCGCTTGGCGCAATCGTAGACCCGGCCCGATTTCGCCTCCTGCGCGCGCCAAGCGTCGGCCTTCACCTCGGCCTCGGAGGCGGCATAGAACCAGAACGCACTCCATGCCACAGCGGCGATCAGGAGCAGGATGGGCGGCAGGAAAAGGCGCCACAGCGGACGCCGGCGGGGTGCAAGGGCCATGTCAATCATAGAGCGACCATTGGCTGAGGATTTTGTCAAATCTAAGCGGCGGCCCGGGACCCACAAGACACGGAATTTCTGCTTCGTTTGGCTCCGTCATTCTGATAGCCGTGCGCTCGATGTCGACTGAAATGCTCTCCAGAACAGAACCGTCCAAAGACGACCTGTGGGTGTTCGGCTATGGATCGCTGATGTGGCGCCCCGGCTTCGAGTTCGTCGAGCAGGTGCCGGCACGGCTGATCGGCGAGCACCGCGCATTGTGCGTCTATTCGTTCGACCATCGCGGGACCCCGGAAAAGCCCGGCCTTGTGCTTGGCCTCGACCGCGGCGGCGCCTGTCGCGGCATCGCGTTCCGGGTCGCGGCAAAGCGGCGTGATGACACCATCGATTATTTGCGCAGCCGCGAGCAGACCACCCATGTCTATCGCGAAGTCATGCGTTCGGTCTGGCTGGAAAACGAAGCCCGGCAGCGGGTCAGCGCGCTCGCCTATGTGGTCGACCGTGGCCACGTCCAATATGCCGGGCGGCTGTCGCTCGCCGAACAACTGCGCTACGTCCGGCAGGGACATGGTCGTTCAGGCAACAACCGCGACTATGTGCTGTCGACGGTAAAGTCGATCGAGGCGCAAGGCTTCCGCGACCCGCAACTGCATCAACTCGCGCTCGTGCTGCACGATGAAGCGTCCCTGCATCGCTGAGTCATCTCTTCTTTCCTTCTCCCCCTGTGGGAGAAGGTGGCGTGGACGAAGTCCGCGCCGGATGAGGGGTCTGTATCCGCGGATGCAACCCCTCACCCGTCGCGCTGCTCACTGCGTTCGCATCGCGCCACCCTCTCCCACAAGGGGAGAGGGTAAAATTCTGAGCCTTACGCCTTCGCCGACGCCGGCACCCGCCCGAACAATTGCGCCTGCTCATGGCGCGCCGCCTCGACCAGCCGGTTGGTGGCCTCCTCGATCACGGCGGCAATGCGCGTGAGAAATTCAGTTCGCGACAGGCCGGGCGGCAGCGGATCGAGGAATTCGACCACCAGCGTACCGGGGTAACGCATGAACGTCCGGCGCGGCCAGAACAAGCCGGAATTCAACGCGACCGGAATGCACGGCACGCCACTGCTGGCATAGATCTGCCCCACTCCGGTCAAATAGTCCGGCGGCGCGTCGACCGGGGTGCGGGTGCCTTCGGGGAAAATGATCAATTGTCGCCCGCTGCGAATTTCCTTTGGCGCTCGCCGCGCCATCTTCATCAGCGACCGCATGCCGCCGGCGCGATCGACGCCGATCATCCCGGCCTTCACCAGATACCAACCAAAAAACGGAATCATGGCCAGCTCGCGCTTGTAGATGAACAGCGGCGAATCGAAGAATTGCAGCAGCGCGAAGGTTTCCCACATCGACTGATGTTTCGACGCCACGATCAGCGGCCCCTTTGGAATTTTCTCGAGCCCGCGATACTCCACCTTGATGTTGCAGATCGCACGCATCAGCCAGATGCTGCTGCGCGCCCAATATCGGGCAATCGTCATGATACCCGAGCGGGGCATCAGGAAGGTCGGGATTCCGACGATCACCCAGAACGCCAGCAGCAGATAGAACAGCACGTTGTAGATCAGCGAACGCAGGAAAATGGAGACCATCGATAACCCGATCAATTGGCTTGGGCCGTCGCCGGCTTGCGCAGCGCGAGCGAACCGGACGGTTCCACGGCTTCGCGCATCATTTCGAGACCGGCATCGGCAAGATGCACCCGCACTTCGGCGGCGACGTATTTGACATACTCCGATAGCAAGAGCCGCACCGTCGCGCCATTGGTCCACCAGGGCTCGTCGCGCCATTTGTCGCCGACCACCGCGAACGGAATGAGGGCAATATCGGGCATCGCGTGCGACAATTCGAGGATCGCGCGCGGCATATGGTAGTTCGACGTTACCACGATCAGCGACTTGAACCCGCGCTCGCGCGCCCAGCGCCGCGCCTCCGCCGCATTGCTGCGGGTGTTGACGGCGGAGCGGTCGAGATCGACGCAGCAGCTCAGCAACGACTGATTGTCGGTCAGCGAGCGTGAAATGTCGCTTGCGGCATTGGTCGGATGAACGCCGGAGATCAGTAACCGCCTGCCATAACCATCGGCCAGCAATTCCATCGCATCGGACACGCGCGAAGACCCGCCGGTGAGTACCACGATGCCGTCGGCGGTGCGGGCGGGCTTGGTTTCGGCCCCGCGCAACTGCGAAAGAAATCCGACGAAGCCCATTCCGGCAGCCACGAACGCAATCGCCAGTACCGCAACGATCATTGCGCGCAGCCGGCTCCGCGGCGCGACCATCGGCGCGGCGGGCGATTTATCGTCGGTCGGCCGGCTCATGCTGATCTGGCGATCCTTCCCCTGCTCAAGTCCAGTGTGCCGAATCCGAAGTTCGCACCCCCTCGCAGCACCCACCTTTGTGAACTTCGGATTCGAAACGACACTAGAAACCCATGATTCTAGTGTGGTTTTGGTTCAGAAGCTCGCATGACGGACTAGCCCCACTGATGATGAGAACTTCTGAACCACCACACTAGAAGCTTTTCGGAGGAAGTGGAGTCCGGATGGCACGGCATGGCCGCGTCAGTCGATCTCGTTGAGGGTTGCAAACAGCGTTCGCCGCGAAGCCCAGGCCGTGATTGCCGCGATCAGCACCGCCTGCGCCGCCAGCGCCAGGTACCCCGAAGGACGCAGCGAAAACGTCCCCAATAACGCGACAAACTGGTCCCCGACGGGGGTGCCCGTGAACCAGCCGGCAATCGATTCAGAGAAACCGAAAACCAGCATGGCAATGCCGCCTCCGATGATCCCGCCCTCCAAACCCAGCCGGAGAAAATGCCGCAGGAACCTGTTGGCGATATAGCGGTCGCCGGCGCCGACAAAATGCAGAACTTCCACGATCGGGCGGTTGGCCGCCATCGCACCGCGTGTCGCAAACGACACCGAAATGATGGTTGCGATAATCACCAGAGCGAGGATTCCAATGCCGGCGATCACGGTGGCACCGGTCATCGACCGCATCCGCTCGATCCAGGCGCGATGATCATCGACGCTGGCCGAGGGCGTCACCTGCCTCACCCGACGGCGCAACGCCTCCAGATCGAGCGTGGTTCCCGGTTGCACCCGCGCGACGATCACGCGCGGCACCGGCAGATCGTCGAGCGAAAGTCCGCTGCCGAGCCAAGGCTCCAGCAGTTTGGCGGATTCCTCCCTGGTGAAGGGCCGGATCTCGACGATGCCCGGCTGCGCCCGTATCGCGTCGGCGACCGCCGCCGCGTCGCGGTCGATATCGCGCCCGGGGGCGGGCCGCACCTGAATGGTGATTTCGGTTGCAACCTCCGACTGCCACTCCGCCGCCGACGCGCTCACCAGCAGCACGGCGCCGGTGGTCATCGAAGCCAGGAACGTCATGATGGCGACGACCGCAATCAGCGCGCGGCCGGCGATCGATCCGCGGGGCACGATCGGCGACATATTGCGCGCGCGCGCGGGCACCTGCGGACGCTCCTGCCCGAGGTCCACCAACGGCCCATGCTGATGATCGGTCCTACTCATAGATATGCAGCCGTCCCTGGTGCAGCACCAGCCGCCGCGCGTCATATTGATCCATCAGGGTCATATCATGGGTCGCGATAACCACCGCGGTGCCGGACTTGTTCAGCTCGATGAAGAGCCGCAGCAATCGCCGCCCCAGGGTCGGATCGACGTTGCCGGTCGGCTCGTCGGCCAGAAGCAGGCGCGGCCGCGAGATGACAGCGCGCGCGATCGCCGCGCGCTGTTTTTCGCCGCCCGACAGGATCGGCGGCAACGCGTCCATTCGCTCGCCAAGACCAACCCATTTCAGGAGATCGATGACCTCCTTGCGATAGCTCGACTCCTCGCGGCCCATCACGCGGAATGGCAACGCGACATTTTCATAGGTGGTCATGTGGTCGAGCAACCGGAAATCCTGCAATACGATGCCGATCCGCTTGCGCAGATCAGCGACTTGATCCTTGCCGAGCAGAGAGACGTCATGGCCGAACAGGTTGACCAGGCCGCGGGTCGGCCGCAGCGACAAAAACAACAGCTTCAAAAGCGAGGTCTTGCCGGCGCCGGACGGACCGGTGAGGAACTGGAAGGAGTGGGCAGGAATCAGGAAATTGAGGTCGCGCAAAATCTCCGGGCCAAGCCCGTAACGCAAGCCGACATTTTCGAACCGAACCAAGCCCAGCTCCGTTCGATGAGGGGCGTGACCGGAAACCCGAAACCGGTTGCCCCCTTGTGTCCCGAATCCGAAGTTCGCACCCTAACTTCTGAACCACCACACTAGCCCGCCGGTTTCGCTGCGGCCGCGAACCAAACAAAGTGGTTGTGCTTCGTTTATGGTTTCCGATTCGTTAACGGTCGCCTTGTAGCATTTCACCAGCATCATTGGTGGAGATTGGCTCCATGCACATCGTTTGCCCGCATTGTTCAACGTCCTATGCCATTGATTTGGCTAGTTTGGGCGCGGATGGCCGCACCGTGCGGTGTTCCCGCTGCAAGGAGGTCTGGCTAGCGAGGCCGGAGGATGCGACCGAGATCGCAACGCAGCGGCCGGCGATGGCGGACGCCGGCCCACGGGCCGCCGAGCAAGACGCCGCCTCCGAATGGGACGCGCTCGCGCGCGAGGAAGCCGGCGAGGAAGGCGGAGCCCCGCACGTCGACAGTCCCCCGATAGCGGCCGACTGGGGGGCATCGGCCGACGGCGCAGGCTCCACGACCAGCGACACGGACTGGCCTTCGGTCGCCCGAAACGATCAGTACGACACGCGCCGCCAACGCACGCCGAGGGGCCTGCCTGGCGGGCATAGAAGGTGGCCGGTCAACCTCACCACAAGCTGCGCCGCGATGGGGGCGCTGGTGCTGGCGCTCTTGATTTGGCGCATCGACGTGGTTCGGTTGCTGCCGCAAACCGCAGCGTTCTACAAATTGGTCGGCCTCGACGTCAATTTGCGCGGACTGCGGTTCAAGGACGTCAAGATCACGTCCGAGACGGTGGAAGGCAAACCAGTGCTGGTGATCGAGGGCGTCATCACCGGCGAATCCAGCAAGCCGGTGGAGCTGCCACGGCTGCGCTTCAGCGTTCGTGACGCGCAGGGTGCCGAGATCTATGCCTGGAACACGGTGCTGGAGCAGCCCGTGCTAAGACCCGGCGAAAAGGCCTGGTTCAAGTCGCGGCTGGCTTCGCCGCCGCCGGAGGGGCGTAACATTGATGTACGCTTTTTCAGCAGGCGGGATATCACCGGTGGCCATGTATGAGCCGGATCGCCTGATCCCGTTCCCGACACAGGTGCTTCGATGCCACGCGTGCTGATCGTCGACGATGAAGATTCCATGCGCATGCTGGTGGCGCGGGCCGTTGCCATGGATGGCCACGAAACGGTCACCGCGGACGACGGCGCCGAAGCGCTGGAGATCCTGGGCAGCGAACAGGGCGCCTTCGATCTCCTACTGACCGATATCCAGATGCCGGTGATGGACGGGATCGCGCTGGCACTGGCGGCCGCCCGTGATTTTCCCGAGCTCACGATTTTATTGATGACGGGCTTTGCCGAACAGCGTGAGCGTGCATCGGGCCTCAATGCCATCGCCCATGACGTCGTCACCAAGCCTTTCTCGGTGGCCGATATCCGCACCGCAGTGGCTGACGCGCTGGCATCGCGGAAGACCGAGTAGCAAAACCACGTCCTTCAACTCGTCATTGCCGGGCATAGCCGTCCGAAGGACGGCGTCGCTTCCGCTCGCCTATGCCCGGCAATCCATCTACCTCGAAAAAAGTCACGTGAAGACGATGGATACGCGGGTCAAGCCCGCGTATGACACCTCTCGTCATGGCGACGCTGTCTGTGCGAAAATAGCCCTAGTAATCCTTCAACAGCCGCTCGATGTAATCGAGTTCGATCTGCGGGCGCTGGGGATCGGCGAGGCGGCGGCGGAGTTCTTCCAGTATCCGGCGCACCCGCTGCACATCGATTTCACCGGGAATCTTCACCGTCAGATCATCGCCGAATTCACGCCCGTGCAGCGGACGTCCCAGCGGATCGCTCTGATTGCCGCCGCTTTGCTGACGGCCCGCGCGGGCGCCGGGGCCGTCACTCTGGCCTTCGCCATCGCCCTGCTGCATCGCTTCAGCGAGGCTCTGGGCGCCCTTGCGCAAGGCTTCCAGCGCCTTGCCCTGCGAATCAACGGCGCCGTCGGCGTTACCCTCGCCGAGCTTGCCGCTGGCATCGCCCATCGCGCTGTCGGCCTCGCCGAGGCCATCCTCGCCATCGCCCGGATCGCCGTCCTGACCCTGCTGGCCCTGCTGGCCTTTCTGGCCTTTCTGGCCCTGTTGCCCCTTCTCGCCGCGCTGGCCCTGTCCCATGCCGCGCTTGGCAAGCTCGTCTTGCAATTTCCTGAGGCGGTCGCGCAGGCCCTGCTGATCCTGCTGCAGATCGCTCATGCCCTGATCGCCCTGCTTGCCGCGCTGCCGGTCGCGCCGTGAATCCTGGCCCTGCTTGAAGGTCTTGTCGCGCAACTGCTGTTGTTTGCGGATCATGTCGCCGAGCTCGTTCAGCGCCTGCTCCATGTCGCCGTCGCCGGACTGGCCGGGCTGCGCCATTTGCAAGTTTTCCAGCATCTGCTGCAGCTGTTCGAGCAATTGTTTGGCGGCGTCCTTGTCGCCGGAGCGCGACAACCGCTCCATGCGTTCGATCATGTTATTGAGGTCCTGTTGGCGCATCACCCTGGTATTGGGATCGAGCGGCCGGGCCAGTTGTTGCGGGTTGTTGCGCAGCTGCTCGGCGAGCTGGCGCATGAAATTATCCAGCGCCGCGCGCAAATCCTGGGTGAGTTTCTTGATCTCCTCGTCGCTGGCGCCTCTTTCCAGCGCCTGCTTGAGCGCCTCCTGCGCGGCGCGCAGCGCCTTGTCCACATCGGTAATGTTGCCATCCTCGATGGTGACGGCGAGCGCCCAGAGGCTCGCGACGACTTCGCGCATCGCATCGTCGGTCCGCGCCGTCTCGAGCTGGCGCGCGACGCTGCGCAGACCGAGATACTGCCCGGTCTCCGGCATGAACAATTCCGGCGCGATCATCAGCGCGTCGAGCGCGGCATAGACCTGCGAATTCTGATTGGCGTCGAGCGCCAGAATGCGGCGCTGCTCGATCAGCGCCCGCGCCAACGGCTTGGTGAACAGCCGCTCCGGCAGGCGCATGTTGAACGGCTCACTGCGCCCCTCATTGCCGGCTTCGTCCTTGGCGGTCAGATTCAGCGTCACCTCGGCGCCGGCGTAGGGATCCTCGCTGAGATCCTTGACGGTCTGGCCGACGCCATTGCGGGTCCGCGCATTCGGCAGCACCAGCGAAAACTGCGGCGGGTCGAACAGCGGCCGCGTCTCGGCGCCCTGCGCAGCTTCGGCGCGGCGGGCCGCAAAGAGCGCCCGGGCTTCGGTGACGCCATAGTCGTCCTCGATCTTGTAGGAGAGCTGCAGCGAACCGCGGGCCTGGCGCTCCGCATCTTTCGCGAGCGCGATGGTCGGAGGACGGTCGGGTGTGGCGCTGAACTTCCACTGCGGCTGACCGGAGGGGGCACGGATGTGGGCCGTGCCATCGCCGGTGATGGTAAAATGCTTCTCGTTGGTGCCTTTGGGCGCCTGCTGGGCCGGCACCGCTTCGCTCACGCCGCCGCCGGCCACGACGTCGAGGGCGCCCCCGCTCGATCGTACGATCAACGTGCTGCCTGTCGGGACCGCTAGCGGCCCCGCGGCGGGTATCGCGGCCTCTTTGTTTGCCGCCGACAGAATGATCGGTGGCCTACCGGTATAGAGCGGCGGCGTCACCCATGCATCGACCCTGATATTGGTCGCCGACAGCACGCCATTCCAGTCGAAGGCGGCTGCAACGCGCATCCTGCGCTCGTCACCTGCCGCAACATAGGCAGCGACCAACGTCACCACGACCAGCGCCCGCAGCGCCCAGGGATCGTGGATCACGAGCCGCGGCGACGGCAGGCCGGCGCGGATGCGCTTGATCGACGCCAAAGTGCGCTCACGCTGCGCCTGCCACAGCGCCAGCGCGACCGGATCCTGCGTCGCCAGCGTATCGGTCAGGGTCGTTGCTGGGCGATGGCGGATACCGGCACCGCGATCGAGCCTGCTCAGAGCCTCTTGCCGGCTCGGCCAGCGAAACCCGACCAGCGGGAACAGCGCCGCCAACGCAAGCGCGATGAACAGGCCGAGCCCGATGGCACGGGCCAGGAACGGCAGCGCCAGCCAAAGGCCAGCCCAGGACACCACCAGAAACAGCCCAGCAACGGTTAAAAGCCGGGCCAAATGCGGCCAGCTTCGCTCCCATGCGATCGCAAATTCGGCTCGCCGCAAGGCCTGCGCCAGTTGCAGCCGCGAGACGGCATCAGGGTTGCGCAGTGGCTCTGGCGGGTCGGGGGTGGTGCCGCTCAACAATCTCTCCAGGTTGCCCGGATCACATCCTAGCACAACGGCGGCAGTGAGGCACCCACTCGGGACCGGTAACCCACACCCGGAAATACGCATAACACGAAGGCGTGACTGTGCCGCCACGACCCCGTAACGTCGCGCCGACCCAGAAAACTTACCCAAGGAAACGCCATGGACAAGAAGACGCACGACGAGGGGTTGGAGATTCGCAAAGCGGTGCTGGGCGAGGCCTATGTCGCCAACGCGCTAAAAAACGCCGACGACTTCAACAGGCCATTTCAGGAGCTGGTCACCGAATATTGCTGGGGCGCGATCTGGGGCCGCGAGGAACTGCCGCGCAAGACCCGCAGCATGCTCAACCTCGCCATGATCTCGATCCTCAACCGGCCTCACGAATTGCGGGCGCACATCAAGGGCGCGCTGACCAACGGCGTGAGCCGCGACGAGATTCGCGAAGTCTTCATGCAGGTCGCGATCTACGCCGGCATTCCCGCGGGCGTCGACAGTTTCCGCATCGCGCGCGAAGTGTTCGCTGAGTTGGACAAGGGCTGAGCTTTCCACCCTCATGGTGAGGAGGCGCGCTTGCGCCGTCTCCGGACGATGCTTCGCATCGCCTTGAGAACCAAGAGGCCGGGAGAGCCTGCTAAAAATTCATCCTTCGAGACGGCCGCGATGCGGCCTCCTCAGGAGGAGGATCGTCTCCAGAGATTCGTTGAGGAAAAACACCATGGATATCGGATTCATCGGCCTGGGAAAAATGGGCTTCCCCATGGCCCGCCGCCTGATCGAGGCCAAACATCAGCTCGTGGTCTTCGACCAACGCAAGGAGGCCGTGGACAAACTGGTTGCGCTTGGCGCGCAAGCGGCTTCCTCACCGAGGGATGTCGCCGACCGCGCCGAGACGGTGCTGGCGAGCTTGCCCTCGCTGCAGGCCTCGCTTGAGGTTGCGACCGGAAAGGACGGCGTCATCGAAGGCAAGCGTATCAGGCGCTTCGTCGATCTCTCCACGGTCGGATCGCAGATGGCGGTGCGGATTCACGACCTGTTAGCCAAGCGCAACCTGGTGCAGCTCGACAGTCCCGTCAGCGGCGGCGTCGGCGGCGCCGAAAAGGGCACGCTCGCGGTGATGGTGTCAGGCCCTCGTGCCGATTTCGAAGCAGCGAAACCTGCGCTTGACGTGATCGGCAAGGTGTTCTTCATCGGCGAGAAACCTGGCTCGGCGCAGACCATGAAGCTTGCCAACAACCTATTGTCGGCGACCGCTGTGGTGGCGACTTCGGAAGCCGTCGTGATGGGCGTCAAAGCGGGCCTCGATCCCGCGGTGATGATCGACGTGATCAATGCGGGCTCGGGCATGAACACGGCGAGCCGCGACAAGTTTCCCCGTTCGATCCTGCCGCGCACCTTCGACTTTGGCTTTGCCACGGGGTTGATGGTCAAGGACGTGCGGCTTTGCCTCGAGGAAGCGAAATCGCTCGGGCTTTCGATGGAAGTCGCCGAAGCGGTCGGACGGCTCTGGGAAGTGGTGTTCCGCGAAATGGGCGCGGAGTCCGATTTCACCTCGGCGATCAAGCCGATCGAGAAGGCGGCGGGCGTCGTGGTGGGAGGCAAAGGCGGCGCTCACGCGGCGAAGTGACGGCGCTCACAACCACGGCGCGGGTTTGTCCATCGCGATCAGCGCCTCGACTTCGACGCGTGGCCGCACCACCGCGTACTGATCATCCTTGACCAGGACTTCCGGCACCAGCGCGCGGGTGTTGTAGGTGCCGGCCTGCACCGCGCCGTAGGCGCCGGCGGTCATGACGGCCAGCAGATCGCCGGCCTTGGGCTCGGCCATGGTCCGCCCGAGCGCGAGATAGTCGCCGCTTTCGCAGACCGGCCCGACCACATCGGCAACGATGCTGCGCGCGCCTGGCGCGGCCAGCCGAAGCGGCAGGATGTCGTGATGGGCCTCGTACAAGGTGGGACGGATCAGGTCGTTCATGGCGGCGTCGATAATGACAAAATTCTTGGCGTCGCCGTGCTTCAGATAGATCACGCGGGTCACCAGGATTCCGGCATTGCCGACGATCATTCGGCCGGGCTCGAACACCAACGTGCAACCGAGATTGTGTGTCACCCGCTTGACCACGGCGGCGTAGGCGGAAGGCAACGGCGGCGCGACGCGGTCCGCATGATAGGGAATGCCGAGGCCGCCGCCGAAATCGATGTGCGAAATGCTGTGGCCATCGGCGCGCAGCGTCTGCACGAATTCGGCCAGCAGCCTGAAAGCGGCTTCCAGCGGCACCAAATCGGTGATCTGGCTGCCGATATGCATATCGACGCCGGTCACGCGAATGCCAGGCAGCTTTGCGGCGCGGGCGTAAACCGCACGCGCCCGCTCGAGCGGCACGCCGAACTTGTTCTCCGACTTGCCGGTCGAGATTTTCGCGTGCGAACCGGAATCGACGTCGGGATTGACCCGAACCGAAATCCGCGCCAGGCGCCCCTGCTCGCTCGCCAATCGCGACAGCAATTCGAGTTCCGGCTCGGATTCGACGTTGATGCAGAGGATGTCTGCCGCCAGCGCCGCTGTTAGTTCGGCTTCGGTCTTGCCGACCCCGGAGAACAAGATCCGCTCGGGCGGAATGCCGGCGGCGAGCGCGCGCTTCAACTCACCGCCCGAAACCACGTCGGCGCCGGCGCCGAGTTTCGCCAGCGTGCGCAGCACCGACTGGTTGGAGTTGGCCTTCAGGGCGTAACAGACCAGCGACTTCTCGCCGGTAAAGGCTTCGCTGAACACCCGGTAATGGCGCTCCAGCGTTGCGGTCGAATAGCAATAGAACGGCGTGCCGACCGCTTCAGCCAGTTCGATCAGATTCACCGCCTCGGCGTGAAGCACGCCGTTGCGATAGTCGAAGTGATTCATGACGGGCTCGGCGGATCAGTTGCTGTTCAGCAGCGGGTCAAGAAGGAAAGGTTTTTTGGGGCCTCTACCGGCCGTCGGCGGCGCATCGGCGCCATAGCTCGGATTGAACACGCTTGGCTTGCCCGCCGGATCGGCCGCGGGATCACCCTGGACGGATGCGACCGGCTGCGACGACGCGGTCGGCGGCAAATCGAGCGGTCCCTTGCGTCCGCAGCCTGCGAGCGCAAGCACGCTCGCGCCCAGCAGAACAAGGGCCCATCCCCGAAATTTTGGGCGGTAGTTGCTCGTCACGTCAAAATCCCCATGCGCCGGCACCATACAAAGATTGACCTGTCCTGGCGAGAGGCTGGGGCCAAGTGAATTTCCCGCGAGAATCGCGGCTCAGCCCAAATTTCGCTCTTTTTCCAGCCGCTTGAGCCAGGCCTTGGCCTGCGACGCCACGTTCTTCGGGGCGGTTCCGCCAAAACTCGTGCGGCTCTTCACGGAGGCCTCGACCGAAAGCACCGCGAGCGCTGCGGAAGTAATCTTCGGCTCGATGGCCTGCATCGCCTTCAGCGGCAACTCATGCAACGCCACGCCATCCTTGGACGCCTTGGCGACGATGCGTCCGGTGACGTGGTGGGCGTCGCGGAACGGCATTTTTAGCGTCCGCACCAGCCAGTCCGCCAGATCGGTGGCGGTGGCGTAGCCTTCACCGGCAGCGGCTTTCATTCGCGCTTCGTCGGGCACCATGTCGGCGACCATTCCGGTCATGGCCCGAATGGCCAGCGAAAGCGCGGCGAACGCTTCCATCGCGCCCGGCTTGTCTTCCTGCATGTCCTTTTGATAGGCGAGCGGCAGTCCCTTCATCACGATCAGCAATGCGGTGAGCGCGCCGATCACCCTGCCCGTCTTGGCGCGAACCAGTTCGGCCGCGTCCGGGTTGCGCTTCTGCGGCATGATCGAGGAGCCGGTCGTGAACTTGTCGGAAAGCCGCACCAGCCCGACCAGCGGCGAGGTCCAGATCACGATTTCCTCGGCCAAGCGCGACAGATGCACCGACGCGATCGCCGCCGCCGACAAACTCTCGAGCACGAAATCGCGGTCTGAGACCGCATCGAGCGAATTGGCCATCGGCCGCTCGAACCCAAGCGCTTTGGCCGTCGCCGTGCGATCGATCGGGAACGATGTACCGGCGAGCGCCGCGGCGCCGAGCGGCGATTCATTCAGACGTTTGCGTGCATCGGCAAAGCGGCCGCGATCGCGCGATGCCATCTCGACATAGGCCAGCAGATGGTGCCCGAACGTGACCGGCTGCGCGGTCTGCAGATGCGTGAACCCGGGCATCACGGTCGCGGCATGTTCCAGCGCCCGCGTCGCCAGCGCGTGCTGGAATGAGGCCAGTGCGGCATCGGTCTCGTCGACGATGTCTCGGACATAAAGCCGAAAATCGGTGGCGACCTGATCGTTGCGCGAGCGCGCGGTGTGCAGCCGCCCCGCGGCGGGCCCGATCAGCTCGCCAAGTCTGCTCTCGACATTCATGTGAATGTCCTCGAGCGCGCGCTTGAAATCGAACGATCCCTTGCCGATTTCTGACAAAATCGTGTCTAGACCCTTGGCAATATTTTTCGCATCGTTCGGCGTGATAATGCCTTGCGCCGACAGCATCGCGGCGTGGGCCTTGGACGCGGCGATGTCCTGCGCGTAAAGGTGGCGATCGACGTCGATGGAGACGTTGATTTCCTCCATGATCGAGTCCGGACGTTCGGTGAACCGGCCGCCCCACATCTTGTTGCTCATGACCCGCTACTCATGACCTATTTCTCTCGCCTGCCGCTCATTGTCGCGCCCGTTAGCTCCACGTTTGCCGTGCGCGGGCGCAACCGAAACCCTGCATAGCCGTATCTGATACAGGATGACAAACGATATGCCCGAACGACCCTCGCCTGCCCCCGCCGCCACGCGCCGGATTCCCTATGTCATCGGGGCAGTTCTGGTGGGGACGGCGATCGGATTTGCCGGGATATACGGGATTGGCGGGCTGAAACGCAATGTAGCCGGCGATTCGACCTGTAGTGCGGCGGTCGACCTTTCGCGCAAGCTCGCGCCTCTGGCGCATGGCGAGGTGGCTGCCCTGACCATGGCGACCGCGCCGCTGCGGCTGCCCGACCTCGCCTTCGACGACGCCGACGGCAAGCCTAAGAAGCTCTCGGACTGGCGCGGCCGCACGGTGCTGGTGAACCTGTGGGCTACCTGGTGCGTGCCCTGCCGCAAGGAAATGCCCGCACTGGACCGCCTGCAAACCAAGCTCGGCGGTAAGGATTTCGAGGTGGTCGCGATCAACATCGACACCCGTGATCCCGAAAAGCCGAGAGGTTTTCTGAAAGACGCCCATCTGACTGGACTCAGCTACTTTAGCGATCAGAAAGCCAAGGTTTTTCAGGATCTTAAGGCCATAGGTCGGGCGCTGGGCATGCCGACGTCGGTGCTGGTCGATGGCCAGGGCTGCGAGCTCGCCACCATCGCCGGCCCCGCGGAATGGGATAGCGACGACGCGATCAAGCTGATCACGGCGGCGACAGCGCCTCCGCGTTCCTAGACAGGGCCACCGCCGGTCTTTGGCCGTTCGGGCGGCTTATGCCTCGTCGGCGACGCCGTTGCGGAGCAGTCCGATCCGGTCGATCTCAACCTCGACGACATCGCCGGGCTTCATCCATAAGGGCGGGGTGCGCCGCGAGCCAACGCCGCCCGGCGTGCCCGTCACGATCACGTCGCCGGGCTCCAGCCGCGTGAACGACGAGCAATATTCGATCTGTTGCGGGATACCGAAGATCATCTGGCTGATGGTCGCATCCTGAACCACCTGACCGTTAAGGCGGGTCTGCAGCCGCAGCGGCGCCAGATCGCCAGCCTCGTCCGGCGTCACCATCCAGGGGCCAAACGCGCCGGTGTCGGGAAAATTCTTGCCGGGCGTGAATTGATGGGTGTGGCGCTGAAAATCGCGGACGCTGCCTTCGTTGTAGCAGGCGTATCCGGCGATGTGGTCAAAGGCCGAGGCGCGCGAAATATAACGGCCCGGCTTGCCGATGATGAGGGCAAGTTCGCCCTCGAAATCGAGATCCTTCGACACACGCGGGCGGATGATGTTGGCAAGATGCCCGGTCTGGCTGTTGGGAAAGCGGCCGAACACCGTGGGGTTCTCGACCTCGCTGCGGCCAGTCTCCTTGCGATGCGTCTCGTAGTTGAGGCCAATGCAAAGGATCTTGTCGGGATTGGGAATGACTGGCAGCCAGGTGATGTTTTTGAGCGGATGCCGCGTGGCCTTCGCCGACGCAGCCGCCGCCTCCATCAGTGCTCCCGCCGCAATGGCGGATTTCAAATCGGGAAACCGGTCGCGCAGCGCCGCACCGAGGTCCACGGCTTCCGCGCCGTCGATGAGGCCCCAACTGGTGGCGCCGTTGATTTTGAAACTTGCGAACTTCATCGGATGTCCTGGTGCGCTGGAGACGGGGTACTCAGGGAACGTCGCGCCATATCGGCGACGTGCATCTCGCTATCGCACCCAGTGATAGGGGGCAATGCTGGTGAGACAATTTCCCGCCCTTGCGCAGGGAGCAAAAGGCTGGGCGGTAGCTAGCCGATCCGAACAGGCGTTTGCCGAGTGGCAGCTCTAAGCCTTGACGTTGACGTTGCCGCCGACACCGGGGCCGACATTGGCGAGCGAGGGGGTTTCAGCACCCAGGAGCGTGAGAACCGTGGATTTCTCCGCATCGATGTTCGATTTCAAGATGCTGGTTGCGACCTGCACCTGCGTGTTTCCCGCCTGGGCAGCGATCAAACTGCCAGCCAAACTCGCAATATCTGACATACGCCGCCCCTCCGTCGCCTGCACTCTACCCGGCAGGAGTTAACGAATGCTGGAAGATTGCGAAAATAGTCGACACAACCAGGAAACGAACAGAGCATCAGGCGAGGGATTAACCGGCGTGCCATCATCCCGAGAACGAATTTTCCGAAGCGAGGTTTGCCGGGCCGGCCGACAACGACGGTCCCTACCGCGTCGGGACCGGCTTGTCGCCGCGATAATCGTAGAAGCCGCGCTGGGTCTTGCGACCGAGCCAGCCGGCCTCGACATATTTCACCAGCAGCGGACACGGCCGGTATTTGGAATCGGCCAGACCCTCGTGCAGCACCTGCATGATCGACAGGCAGGTATCCAGTCCGATGAAATCGGCAAGCTCAAGCGGTCCCATCGGATGGTGCGCGCCGAGCTTCATCGCGGCATCGATGGCTTCGACGTTCCCGACGCCCTCGTACAGCGTATAGATCGCCTCATTGATCATCGGCAGCAGGATGCGGTTGACGATGAAGGCCGGGAAATCCTCTGACACCGCTATTTGCTTGCCGAGCCGGGTGACGAAGTCCTTGGCGGCGTCAAACGTCATGTCATCGGTGGCAATGCCGCGGATCAGTTCGACCAGTTCCATCAATGGCACCGGATTCATGAAGTGAATGCCGATGAAACGCTCGGGCCGGTCGGTGGATGCGGCTAGCCGGGTGATCGAGATCGACGAAGTATTGGAGGCGACGATCGCGCTGGGCTTCAGCACCGCGCAAACATCGTGAAAGATCTTGCGCTTGACGTCTTCCTTTTCGACCGCGGTCTCAATCACCAGATCGCAGTCGGACAATCCCTCCACGGTCTCGGCGGGCGCGATCCGCGCCAGCGCCTCCTTGCGGGCGTCCTCGGTGACCATCTTCTTGGCGACCTGACGCGACAGATTGCCGTTGATGGTCGCCATCCCCGACTTCAGGCGGTCGGCGGATACATCGTTGAGCACCACGTCGAAGCCCGCCAGCGCCGCCACATGGGCGATGCCATTACCCATCTGGCCCGAACCGATCACACCGACCTTTTTGATCATAACCGCCATTTTGTCATCTCACCCGAACGACGCGCGCCCCGCGCCGCCCATTCCTCTGCATCGACACCGGTTGAACCATGCTATCCGGCAAACATCTTCTTTTCCGGAAAACCGCTCCCAATCTCGCGATGGCGCGCAGTCTATCGCAAAACCGGTCGTCACTCCTGCGAAAATACACGCCGCGAAAATCCTCGTTACTTTCCGAGCTTGCCGAGCGCCTCGGTCAGTTCGGGCACCACTTGATAGAGATCGGCGACCAGGCCGTAATCGGCGACCTGGAAGATCGGCGCGTCTTCATCCTTGTTGATCGCGACGATGACCTTGGAATCCTTCATGCCGGCGAGATGCTGGATCGCCCCGGAAATGCCGATCGCTACATAGAGTTCCGGCGCCACCACCTTACCGGTCTGGCCGACCTGCCAGTCGTTTGGCGCATATCCGGCATCGACCGCGGCGCGCGACGCGCCGACGGCGGCGCCGAGCTTGTCCGCCAGCGGCTCGATATATTTGGCGAAATTCTCGCGGCTCTGCATAGCGCGTCCGCCGGAGACGATGATCTTTGCCGAAGTCAGTTCGGGACGATCGCTCTTGGCGACTTCCTCGCCGACAAAGCTGGACAAACCAGGATCGGCCACTGAGGCGGCATTTTCGATCGGCCCGCTACCGCCCTCTCCGGTCGCTGCGAATGTCGAGGTCCGCACGGTGATGACCTTCTTGGCGTCCTTGGACTTCACGGTCTGGATGGCGTTGCCGGCATAGATTGGCCGCTCGAAGGTGTCGGGCGAAACCACCTTGATGATTTCCGACACCTGCATGACGTCCAGTAACGCAGCCACGCGCGGCATGACATTCTTGAAGCGCGAGGTCGCGGGCGCGACGAAAGCGTCATAGGAAGGCGCCAGCGCCACGATCAGCGCCGCGAGCGGCTCGGCGAGATCGTGAGCGTAGGCGGCGTTATCCGCAAGCAATACCTTCTTTACGCCGGCAAGCTTGGCCGCGGCGTCGGCCGCAGCCTTGGCGTTTTCGCCGGCAACCAGCACATGCACCTCGCCACCGAGTTCGGCGGCGGCGGTCAGCGCCTTGTTGGTGGAGTCCTTGATCGATGCATTGTCGTGTTCGGCGATCAACAGCGTGGTCATTTAGAGAACCCCGGCTTCGTTCTTCAGCTTCGACACCAGCTCGGCAACGTCCTTGACCTTGACGCCGCCTTTGCGGCCCGGCGGCTCGGTGGTCTTGAGGATCTCCAGATGGGCCGTGAGATCGACGCCGTAGTCGGATGCGCTCTTGTCGGCGATCGGCTTCTTCTTCGCCTTCATGATGTTGGGCAGGCTGGCATAACGCGGCTCGTTCAACCGCAAATCGGTGGTGACGATGGCCGGCCCCTTCAGTTTCACGGTTTGCAACCCGCCATCGACTTCACGGGTCACCTTGAAATCGGAACCGTCGACCTCAAGCTTGGAGGCAAAGGTTGCCTGCGACCATCCGAGCAGGGCCGCCAGCATCTGGCCGGTCTGGTTGCTGTCATCGTCGATCGCCTGCTTGCCCAGAATCACGAGGCCGGGCTTCTCTTCGTCGGCAATGGCTTTCAGAAGTTTTGCCACCGTCAGCGGTTCGACGTTGCCCTCCGCCTTGACCAAAATGCCGCGGTCGGCGCCCATGGCGAGTCCGGTCCGGATGGTTTCAGCCGCCTGCGCGGGCCCGATCGACACGACCACGACTTCGGTCGCCTTGCCGGCCTCTTTCAGGCGCAGGGCCTCCTCGACGGCGATTTCGTCGAACGGATTCATCGACATCTTGACGTTGGACAGTTCGACGCCGGTTCCGTCGCTTTTGACGCGGACCTTGACGTTGAAATCGACCACCCGTTTTACCGGTACCAGGACCTTCATCGACCCTCTTTTGCTTGAGTTCCTAAGGTTTGACAGCTTTGGGCGCGGAACCTAAAGGTCCCGCCAACCCCGGTCAACGCGCGTGGGCCAAAAATCGGCCCCCAAGAGACGTGGTCAGCGGTTCTGGCCGGGCACCCACAACACATCCCCGGCGCCGTTATTGTTGGCGGCGCGGCTGGCGACGAACAGGAAGTCCGACAGCCGGTTCATATAATGAATTGCGGCTTCGCTAACGGGTTCCTCGGGCTTGGCCGCAAGTTCCACCATGATCCGTTCCGCCCGGCGGCATATCGTGCGCGCCAGGTGCAGATACGCCGCCGCTGGCGTACCGCCGGGCAGGACAAACGAGGTCAAGGGCGCAAGTTGCGCGTTCAAGCCATCGATGTCGCGCTCAAGGCGTTCGACCTGACTCGACAGCATCCGCAATCGTTCCGCCTTGCCCTCATGCTGGGGCACCGCGAGGTCGGCGCCAAGATCGAACAGGTCGTTCTGGATCAAGCCCAGCATCGCATCGAGTTCGGGCGCCTCCGCCAGATGGAGCCGGACAATGCCAATGGCGGCATTGGTCTCATCGACGGTTCCGTAGGCGGCGATGCGCAGATCGTATTTCGGTCGGCGCTCGCCGCTGCCAAGCGCCGTGGTGCCATCATCGCCGGTTCGCGTGTAAATACGGTTGAGGACGACCATTCGTAGCTCCAGAGTTCTAGCCACCTCTCCGATCCGGGGAGCGAAGCGTGCCGGCCTCGTCGAGGTAGCAGGAAACTATATCCACGTTTTTTCTACCGGCCCATCGTCCAGACCGCGAGCATGGTGATGACAATCGCGACAAACTGCAGCAATACCCGCAACCGCATCAGCTTCTGGGACCGGTTCGGCGATCCGCCCCGCATCATATTGATGAGGCCAAGCAGCAGCACGAGTGCGACGGCAGCGACAGCAACAGGGAGAACGAAGGTACCCAGGAATGAGGCCATTTGCCGTACATAACACCGCCTAAAGCGATCCGCCATTACCCGCGTTGAACCGAACTTCGCTGCAACGATCTGGCCTTTGGCGGAATAATATCAGAAGGTAGGTTGTTCGCCGGATGGACCACCCTCTCTGAGCCCAGGTCAATTGTGAGGCAGATTCGCTACATCTTTCACGTCGGGATGGACGCGTTCTACACGTTTCTTGCCGATGACGGCTGGGCGATCGCCAGTCACATCGCGCTGTCGACCTTGATGGCGCTGTTTCCGTTTCTGATCGTGCTGACGTCGCTCGCCGGCTTCTTCGGGTCGAAGGAACTCGCCGATCAGGCCGCGGGGCTGTTGCTCCAGATCTGGCCGAAGCAGGTCAGCGATTCCCTTTCGGGGGAAGTCCACGACGTGCTGACGACGACCCGGGGTGACATCCTGACCATCGGCGCGGTGCTCGCGGTGTATTTTGCCTCGAACGGCGTTGAAGCGCTGCGCGTTGCCCTCAACCGCGCCTATTCGGTGGTCGAGCCGCGGCGCTGGTACGTGCTGCGGCTGGAATCGATCGGCTACACCCTGCTTGCCGCCGTGACATCGCTGGCGATGGCCTTCATGATCGTGCTTGGCCCGCTGATCATCGAGGCGGTGCGGCGGCATGTTCCGCTGGTGGTTGAAACCAACGAGAATTTCCTCAATGTCTCGCGCTACAGCATCACGATCTCCGCGCTGATTGTCGCGCTCTTTGTCCTGCACGCCTGGCTTCCCGCCGGCCGGCGGGGATTTCTGCAGATCCTGCCGGGCATCATCTTCACCTTGGTGGCCTCACTGGTGTCGGGTATCGTGTTCGGACAGTATCTCGCGCGCTTCGCCAACAACTACGTGACGATGTATGCCGGCCTCGCCTCGGTCATTATCGCCCTGGTGTTTCTCTATTTTATCGCCGCGATCTTCGTCTATGGCGGCGAACTGAACGCGGCGATCATCAAGTCGCGGCTGCCGCACGGCGTGTCGCTTCAAGCAGCGCAGTCGCTAAGGCCCTCGGACTCACCGGTTTGACCAGGAAAGCGTCCGCGCCGGCCGCCCGCGATGCCGCCTCATCCTCGCCCCGGCCGGACACCCCGATGATCGCGATGCGGCCGAGCGGCGGGCCAAGCGCGCGAATCCGCCGGATCGCCTCGATGCCGTTGATGCCCGGCAACACCATGTCCATCAGTACTGCGTCGAAATCGCCTTGTGCAATACGTTCGGTTGCAGCCTCGCCCCGCCCGATGAATTCCGCCTGATGACCAAGTTCGGTAAGCACCGCATTGAGCACGACGCGGCCGAACGGATTGTCCTCGACACTGAGAACGCGCAGCCCCTGCGCCTGATCCGGCGAGATCTCGGTATCCAATCCCAAGCCCGACTCTTTCGAAAACTTGGCCAGGGTCAGGGACACCGTCAACGTGAATGTGGTCCCGCCACCGCGCCGTGACATGACGACGATTTCGCCTCCCATCGCCCGCGCCAGCTGCTTCACCGACGACAATCCGAGGCCAGCGCCCCCGAAGCGCGAGGCAATACTGACATTGGCCTGCGAAAACCGACGGAACAGGCGCTTGATCTCCTTGAGCGAAAGCCCGATGCCGCTGTCCGATATCGCAAACGCGACGTCAATCTTGCCCTTTGCACCGCGCATCGGCCTGACCACAAGCGCGACGCCGCCCTGCTCGGTGAATTTGATGGCATTATCGATCAGGTTTTCCAATGCCGCACGCAGCCGGACCGGATCGCCGATCACAAATGCCGGCAGTTTCTCGGAAATCTCGACCAGAGATTGCAGACCCTTGGCCGTTGCCCGGCCGGCCAGCGAATCGCCGGCGTTGCGGGCGAGCGTCCGCAAGTCAAAGAAGTCCCGCCGCACACCAAACCCGGAACGGCCGCTCCTGGCGGCGTCGACGAATAATGTCGCCAAGCTTGCCAGATGTTCGGCGCCTGCCTTGATGGTGTCTACCCAGCGCCGTTCGCGCTCGTCGAGATCGGACGTCGCCAGCAAACCGCTGATGGCGAGAATTCCGGTCAACGGCGTGCGGACCTCGTGCGCGAACGTGGCCAGCGCCGTCTCAACGATGCCGGGAGCGGCCGTCTTGGCAGCGGGCTTGCGCGCCTTTGCGGCGGCGGCAGTTGCAGCGCGTTTCCTCGACGGATGTTTCTTCGGCCGTCGCGTGGTGCGCCGTGGGCGCGATTTCGACGCCATGATTCCCCCGACCCTGGCTGCCCCACCATGCCATGGCGACCCTTGCGGAGTCACGCTGAAGCGGATTTTCCTTTCGAATCGAACTCCCGCAAAGCGGGGTAATTTAAGGCAGGCCAAATTTAAGGCAGGCCCGCGAGGCGGCGAATTTCGGCGGGCGTCGCACCCCCGGCGCGGAGCTCGCGCAAGCCGGTGGCCTCGGTCGATTTTGACAACTTTCGCTCCGAGTCATCAAGGATGAGCCGGTGATGCCGATAGGTCGGCTGCGGCAGCTGAAGAAGCTGCTGCAACAACCGATGAACACTGGTCGACCAGAACAGGTCGTGGCCCCGCACCACCTCCGTCACGCCCTGCAGCGCGTCGTCGACGACCACCGCGAGGTGATAGCTGGTCGGCGTCTCCTTGCGCGCGAGGATGACATCGCCCCACGCGCCGGGCCGGGCAGCCACCGTGCCGGTTTCACCCGCAGGGCCTTCGCCGTATTCGGTCCAGTCGAGGTCGCCGACGCGCGCACAGGCCGCCGCCATATCGAGCCGCAACGCGTAAGGAACACCCGATCGAAGCAACCGCGCACGCTCGTCGGGCGAAAGCGATCGCGCCATTCCAGGATAATGCGGAACGCCGTCGGGGTCGCGCGGCCACGGCGCTTCGGCGTCCTGCTGCGCGACCAGGCGGGCGATCTCGGCACGGCTTTCGAAACTCGGATAGACCAGACCCTGCGCCGTCAGCCTTTCGATAGCATCGCGATAGTCGGCGAGATGTTCGGATTGGCGGCGCGCAGGGGTCTCCCAGGCGATGCCGAGCCAGCCAAGGTCCTGATAAATCGCGTCCTCGAACTCGAGCTTGCAGCGGGTCGCGTCGATATCCTCGATGCGCAGCAGGAACCGGCCGCCGGCCCGCTTGGCCAAATCGGAATTCAACAACGCCGAAAAGGCGTGGCCGAGATGCAGATAGCCGTTCGGGCTTGGCGCAAAGCGGAAGACGGGTGGCGGCATCAGCTAGACCTTGTCATGGCCGGGCTTGTCCCGGCCATCCACGTTTTGTAAGTCGCAAACAGGCAGGTAATTCCTGCTACGACGGAATAATGGAGGCTGACTGCATGGGTTACGATCTAATTTGACGGCTGCCTTCCATGTAGCACTGTTGCAAGACGTGGATGGCCGGGACAAGCCCGGCCATGACGAAGAACGAGAGAATGACCCTCCACCTCAACACCCAGGCCGACCTCGATGAAGCCGTCCTCGCGCTGGTGAAACAGGACCCGCGGCTCAATCCCGTGTTCGAGCTCGCGGGCATGCCGGCGTTGCGGCGGCGCGAGCCAGGCTATGCTGGACTAGCTGCAATTGTCTGCGGTCAGCAATTATCCACCGCGAGCGCCGCGGCGATCTGGGCCCGCCTCAAGGCCGCGTTCGATCCGTTCGACCACGACACGTTGCGCCTCGCCCGTTCCGATCGCCTCGGCCGGCTCGGACTGTCGGCGGCGAAGATCAAAACCCTGAAGAACCTGGCGCGCGAGATCGCCGCGGAACGTCTCAATCTCGACGTGCTGGCGAACGAGGATGCCGACGCCGCGCACCACACGCTGACCTCGCTGCACGGCATCGGCCCGTGGACCGCCGACGTTTATCTGCTGTTTTGCCTCGGCCATGGCGACGCCTGGCCGGCCGGCGATCTCGCCGTGCAGGAAGCGGTGAAAATCGGACTTGGGCTGAAGAGGCGCCCGACCGCGAAAGAGATGGCCCCGCTGGCGGAGCCGTGGCGCCCGATGCGCGGCGCAGCGGCTCATCTGTGGTGGGCCTATTACCGGGCGATCAAGAAGCGCGAAGGTGTGATCGGAGCAAAAGAAAAAACCAAGACCGCCAAAGCCGCGGGAGTGTTGCGGTGAGGCAGGTCTATCTCGACACGCTCAGCGGGCATATTCCGCCGGAGCAGGGCCATATGCTGTCGGTGGCGGGCTGACCCGCTTTCTGCGTGATTGCAAAGGGTATAGCGTTGCGGTCGAGGAACGCCGCGAAAGACGGCCGAAGCGAGGTCGCCCATGCTGGACAGGACAGACGACGTCTCGATATCAGCCGAAAACTGGCTGGCGCACTTCGAAAGCGCGCTCGCTAGCCCCGGCGGCGGCTCACTGAAGACCCTGTTTCATCCCGACAGCTATTGGCGGGACGTGCTGGCGCTGAGCTGGAACCTGCAGACCATCAACGGCGCCGAGGCCATCCTGGAAGAGCTGCAAGGCCTTAGCCGCCGCACCCAACCCCGCCATTTCAGAATCGACCCCGATCGCGCTGCGCCGCGCCGCGTTACCCGCGCCGGCACCGACACCATCGAAGCGATTTTCAAGTTCGAGACCACCCAAGGCCGCGGCAGCGGCATATTGCGGCTGATCCCCGATGCCACTGACGGCAACGAGCTCAAAGCCTGGACGCTTCTCACCGCGCTCGACGAATTGAAGGGGTTTGAGGAGCGGCTCGGGTCGGCGCGGCCGCGGGGCCAATCCTACTCGCGCGACT
>DASQOU010000180.1:0-6336 GCA_035644295.1 Bradyrhizobium sp. | reverse complement strand
AGCCCCTGGATCAGGCCGGCGTCGATCAGCAATCGATTGAAGCGGCGGGCTTCCGCGCCATCCTTGCAGGCATAGAACATGCCCTTGCATCGTAACATGATCTGCTTCTGCTCTTCGAACGAGGGATCGAGCGGGATGCCGGCGGCTTCCTGAATCACCAATGGCAGAAATGGCGCATCAACGGTCTCCATCACAGCGGGACTCTTCACCGGTTCGAAGTTGATCGCATCGATCGCGTAATAGGTCGCGTAATAGCGCGGGTCGTAATTCTCCAGTTTCTTGCCGACACCGGCCTCGTCGAGATCGGGATCGAGAACGTGCGGCGAGAATTCCGGCTGATGGTCGCCGTAACGCACGATCAAAAACGGCTCAGCCGGGAACTTCTTTTTCAGCCCGGCGACGAAAGAAGCATAGTCGTCGGCGCTCATCGCCTGCCGGCGCAGATATTCATCGACCACCGGCTCGTTGCCGGGGTTGCGCCAGGCGGGCATCAGGTCGGGACGAAACCGCGTCTCCCAGGGAAAGTGATTGGCGGCAAGATAGACGAACATGAACAGCGGCTTGGTAGGGGCGCGCTGCGACATCAGCCCCAAGGCTTTGTCGTAGAAGAAACTGTCGGGCTCGACGTCCTTGGCGCCGAGATCGTGGGCGTCGTAGAAATGCTGGATGCCGGTGGTCAATTGGAAACTGCGCGCGCTCATGAATGCGCCGAAGGCGGGATAGAGCGAAACCGTGTCGTAGCCGCAGCGGCGCAGCGCCAGCGGCAGCCCGCGTTCGACGCGGCCCGAGGCAATCCGGGTCACGAAATAGGCGAAGCGGCCGAACGAGCGCGACGACAGCCCGGCGAGCACATTATATTCGGTGAACCAACTCGGGCCGCCATTGCTCTCGGCCAGGAATTTGCGCGCCTTGCCGTCGAAAGATTTGAAATGGCTGCCGTAGCCCGCGGGCACCTTGATGCCATCGGCCTGCCTTATATCGAAACTGGACTCATCATGGATCATGATGATGTTCGGCCGCCGTCCCGCGGGGTGGCAGGAATCCACGAGCGGCACCTTGAGACGCTCGGTCGCGACCGCGTCCGATTCCATGAATCCGTAATTGATGAAATCCGACACCGCGTTGACGCCCGAGCGGGCGAATTTCGACAGATACCCGTCGTCGTAGTAGCCGCGCCAGGCTTCGTCGGGCCAGGTGATGGAATATCCGACCAGTGCCGCCACACAGGCGAGCATGCTGGCAAGCGCCGGCAGGCGGCGGATGCGAAACGGATCGAGCCACCACAGCGCATACATCGAGGGGATAATGACCAGGGCGGCCGAAATCACCGACCAGCGCAGATTGGGAAAGATCGTAAACAGGAACGCCGCGGTATCGCGATCAATCACCATCAGGTCGACGAAGTTCGCGGTCATTTGCACAATATCGTGCTTGAGCCGCGACAGCAGGATCAGCACCACGACCAGCGTCAGCGACAAGGCGCCCGACAGGGCCGGACGGCGCAACAGCGCAATCCAGAGGAAGTTCAGGATTCCCCACGACAACAGGAAGCCGATGCGCGAACCGAAGTCGGCCTCGGTCTGCAACATCACGACCAGCGCCGCCAGATGGGGGGCTGCGACCGCGAGCAACCGCCAGATGCCGACCGAGGCGAGAGCAGCGGCGGATGTAACGGAGGGGCCTGAATTTGGCGGGATCGCCATGGCTTTAAGACGCAACTCTCGCCGGCGCGACCTCTTAGCCTCGGCTGGTGACGACCAGGAGGCGCACGGCGCAGCCGGAACCCGCGACGTGTCATAAAAATGTAGTGTAACTGTCATTCCGACGCAACAGAATCGACAACCGGGGGTTGCTCAGGGGCAAATTTTACGATGACAGCGTTAGCGGCCGCTCAAGGCGGGCCGCCTTTACGGCTGCCGGCCCTCCAGAAGCTCAATATAACGGGCCGCCGATTGCTGCACCGCGTGCGCGCCGTCGGCCATCACCTGCCGTCCGGGGAAGGCCCCGTAAATCCGGTCGAACCGCCACGGCGACACGGTATCGGCGATACGGCGAACCGTCGCCCCGGCGAGCGGCATCATGTTCGGATAGCTCCAGAGAAACGAGACGCGGCGCACGTCCGCCGCCACCTGTAAAATATCCCCGCTCAAAACCGTCCCGCGGCCGTCGGCGCCCTCAGCCCAATGCAGCACCGTGCCGCCCGGAAAGTGACCGCCCAACCGCAGCAAGGTCACACCTGGCGCGATCTCCAGCACCTCGCCATTCCAATGGCGGATCGCCGGATCGGGACGCATGACCCACTCGGCATCGGCAACGTGCAGGTGGACGGGGCAACCAAAGGCGCGCGCCCAATCCTGCATGCACGTATAGTAATGCGGGTGGGAGATCGCGATCGCGGCAAGCCCGCCCAAGGCGCGAACCAGCGTTTCGGTCGCATCGTCCAGCAGCGCAACGCAGTCCCAGAGAACATTACCCTTCGGGGTCCGCAACAACAGCGCCCGCTGGCCGATACCGAAGCCGGGATGGGTATGGATCTCGAACAGGTCGCTCTCCAGCCGCCGCCAGGCGTTGACGTGCTCCTCCGCAAGCCTGGTTGGTGTTGTCCAAACCTGTCTGCCGCGCGGCACGAACTGCCGTTCATCTTGGCAAATCGGGCAGCCGGAGGGCGGCTCACGCGTATCCGGATAAGACGTTCCGCACGTGGTGCATATATGGATCGGCATCACAGAGTCCTTGATCGCTGGCGATGGTCGCGCCCATTCGCCGGAGTCATGCCGGTGGCAACAGCCCGAGGCGTTTGGCGATAATCCGGTCGACGGTCCGCTTGGGCAGGAGGGTGGTGATGATGTGCCGCATCGGATCCGGCGTGATCGCGTAGCGCACTTTGGGCCGCGCCGAGGTCAGCGCATTAGCAATGGCTTCCGCGATCTTCTCGGGCGGCAAGCCGTTCTCGCCGAGCTGCTGCATGAATTTGCGGATTTTTTCCAGCGCCGGAAGGAACGGCGAATTCCTGTAGCGGGAAATGTCGACTTCGTCGGCTTTGCTCCAGATCGGCGTCTTTACCGCGCCCGGCGCTATGATGATGACGTCGATACCAAATAGCATCATTTCACGGCGCAGGCCTTCCGACAGGCCTTCGATCGCGTGCTTGGAAGCCGAATAGGCCGACATCAGCGGGTTGCCGTTTTTGCCGGCGACCGAACTCACCATCACGATCCGCCCCTTCGGTCCCTTCAGCGACGCATCAGCACCGAGCAGCGGACCGAAAGCCTGGGTGGCGATCACTGGCCCCATGACATTGACGTCCATCTGATGACGGAATTCGTCGGCGGAGAGTTCAAGCATCGGCCCCGCCACCGCGATGCCGGCATTGTTGACAAGCCCCGCCAGCGTTTCGCCGTTGAGCGCCGAGCGGACCTCGCGTGCGGCCGCCAGCACCGCGGCCTCATCGGTCACGTCGAACACCAGTGGCGTGAAATTCGCGCCCAACTCGCCTCGCAGGCGATCGGCATCGGCCGCCTTGCGCACGCTGCCAAACACGCGAAATCCGCGGATCAATAGGAGCTTCGCCGTGGCCCAGCCGATGCCGGTGGATGCTCCCGTAATGACCACAGATCGCATGATGGCCTCCCTTTTCAATGCCGGGAACCTTGTAACCTGAATGGGGTTCAGGGCAATCTCCACAAAGCCGGAAAAGCCCGGCGTTTAGGCAGCTTATGGCACTTTTTCACATATGGCCTTTGTCCGCCCGCCATACTAGAATCGACCTCACGAAACACGCGTTTTGGGAATTGGGCGCGAGCAGGCTGAACCATGGCATCCCCGGATCTGACTCCCGAGCACCAGGCCGATCCACTGCGGCGATTTCCGATTTTCAGAACCGCCGATCCTGAAGAGTTCAGGGACGCGCTTCTGACGCGGTTCGGCGCGCGCAGAACGGAGATGAAATCTCCCGCCAACTTTCTGGCGCAGGGAAATCTCGCCCAGCTTCACAGCATCGGGTTGGTGTACGGGACCAGCAGCGTCGGCGTTTCGGTCGATTATCCCGAGGCCGATCGCTTCCGGTTGCTGACGGCCGTGGCCGGCGGGGGCGAAGCGACCATCAACGGCAAGACGACCCGGATCGACGCGCACCAGTCCTGCATGGTTTCACCGGGCCAACCCATGCGCCTTGCCACGGAAGCCGGTCATCGCTGGTTCAACCTTCGCATCGACCCCTGCGCTTTCGAACAGAAGCTGACCTATCTTCTGGGCGCGCGGCCAAGGGGCAAGCTTGAATTCGCCGCTACCGTCGATCGAGAAAACCCGCAGGTTAAAAATCTCTGGCGGCTTATCCGGTTTTTTTCCGAGCTGCTGGATACACAATCCGACCAGCTGCCGCGGGTCGTGCTTCGCGAACTCGAACAGGCCATCCTGGTGGCGTTCCTGCACGCCAACCGCCATACGTTCAGCCATCTCCTGGATCGGGAAGACAAGGACATCCTGCCGTCGCATGTGCGCCGCGCGGAGGAATATATTGAAGCGTGTTGGGATCAGGCGATCACGATCGAGAACCTGGCGGAGGCGACCGGGGTCGGGGCACGGACAATATTCAAGGGATTCCAGCAAAGCCGCGGATACTCGCCGATGGCTTTTGCCAGGATGGTCCGCCTCCGGCACGCCCGGGAAAAGCTTTCTGCGCCGGATCTGGAAACATCGGTGACAGCGGTCGCCTTCGCTTGCGGCTTTGGCAACCTCGGTCACTTCGCAAGAGATTATCGCGAGGCGTTCGGCGAACGGCCTTCCGCCACGCTCGCCCGGGCCCAGCGCAACACCCTGCCCTGAGGCGGCGGCCCGGGCTTCCATGTCCCACAAAACGATTGGAATGCTTCGATCATGATCGAAGCATCTTCGCATCGAGCGATGCAATAAGAACGGGCCGCATCATCAAAGCAGATCGGTTCTGATTGAATCAGAACCGACGCTCAGGTTTTTGTCTTGACGCGTTTTCTTCACGCGAACCGGTACCACTTCGCTCGAAAACGCTCTAATGGAGAGTATCGATGAAGAGAGAAGTAATCCGCGTCGAGCCGTTGTCGACCTACCTGGAACGGGTGAAGGCGCCAGCATCGGTTGTGACGCGGCATGCCGGGACGGTCTACGTGTCGGGGCTTCCGCCGTTCGACCCGCAAACCGGCGAAATCGCGAAAGTGCAGATCGAGCGACAAACCGAACTGGTGCTGGAGCAGTTGAAGCTCTGCGTGGAGACCGCCGGATCGTCGCTGGAGAACGTCCTCAAATGCAACGTCTACTGCACCTCGGCCGAAAAGTTCGCTGCGGTCAACGCGATCTATGCGCGGTATTTCCCAAAAAACCCGCCGGCGCGCATTTTCGTCTGCGTGCCGCAATGGTTCGGGCCTTTCGACATCGAGATCGACTGTATCGCCGCGGTGTAGCGCGTCGGTCAGCGGCGGCTTGGCTAATGTCTCGTGTCCCGGACGCGGTGCGGCGTGGTTCACGCCGCTCCGCAGAGCCGGGACCTAATCACTCGAAATGGATGGACCCCGGATCAGCAGCGCACCGCTAACGCGCTGCGCAGCATCCGGGGAACGACCATCAGTTCTTCGTCTTGTCGACCAGCGCGCCTTTCTTGATCCAGGGCATCATGTCGCGGAGTTTGGCGCCGACGTCCTCGATCGGGTGGGCGGCGAGCTTGGCGCGGGTTGCCTTGAACGAGGTCTGGTTGACCTTGTTCTCCAGCATCCAGTCGCGGGCGAACTTGCCGGACTGGATGTCGGCGAGCACGCGCTTCATCTCCTGCTTGGTCTCCTCGGTGACGATGCGCGGGCCGGTGACGTATTCGCCGTATTCGGCGGTGTTGGAGATCGAATAATTCATGTTGGCGATGCCGCCTTCATAGATCAGGTCGACGATCAGCTTCACCTCGTGCAGGCATTCGAAATACGCCATCTCGGGCGCGTAGCCGGCTTCCACCAGCGTCTCAAAGCCGCCCTTGATCAGTTCGACCAGGCCGCCGCACAACACCACCTGCTCGCCGAACAGGTCGGTTTCGCATTCTTCCTTGAACGAGGTCTCGATGATGCCGGCGCGGCCGCCGCCGATCGCCGAGGCGTAGCTCAAGCCCAGATCATGCGCGTTGCCCGAGACATCCTTGGCGATCGCGATCAGGCAGGGCACGCCGCCGCCGCGCTGATATTCCGAGCGCACGGTGTGGCCGGGGCCTTTCGGGGCGATCATCAGCACGTCGAGATCGGAACGCGGATCGAGCAGGTTGAAATGCACGTTGAGGCCGTGGGCGAACACCAAAGCGGCGCCCTTCTTCATGTTGTCGTGCAG
>DASQOU010000179.1:0-3675 GCA_035644295.1 Bradyrhizobium sp. | reverse complement strand
GTCGAATACCTCGTCGCCTGCCTCGAGACTGGCATAGGTCTTCTCATGCCGCACGAAGGGTCCGAAGCGGCCGAGTCCCGCGGTGATCGGCTCGCCGGTCTCCGGATGCCTGCCGATTTCGCGCGGCAGCGACAACAGCTTCAGCGCCATATCGAGTTCGATGTCGGAAGGCGAGATGTTCTTCGGAATGCCGGCGCGCTTCGGCTTCTCACCTTCGGCGTAATCCTTCTGCTCGCCAAGCTGGATGTAGGGCCCGAACCGTCCGGCCTTCACGATGACGTCGCGATCGGTTTCCGGATCCTTGCCCAGGATGCGATCGGCGCTGGCCTCGCTGTCGGCGGCGAGCGGACGGGTATAACGGCACTCCGGATAATTGGAGCAGCCGACGAAGGCGCCGAATTTGCCGGCCTTGAGGTTGAGCTTGCCGGTGCCGCAGCTCGGGCATTGCCGGGGATCGCCGCCGTCCTCGCGCGGCGCGTAGATGTGCGGCCCGAGCATGTCGTCGAGCGCGTCCAGCACCTGGGTGACGCGAAGGTCCTTGATCTCGTTGACCGCGCCGATGAAGTCGCGCCAGAAATCCTTCAGCACCTGCTGCCAGGAAATCTCGTTGTTCGAGATGCGGTCGAGCTGCTCCTCCAGCGCTGCGGTGAAATCATATTCAACGTAACGTGCGAAGAAATTCTCCAGGAACGCGACCACGACGCGGCCCTTGTCCTCGCCATGCAGACGCTTCTTTTCGAGCCTTACATAGCCGCGGTCTTTCAGCACCTGCAGAATCGAGGCGTAGGTCGAGGGGCGGCCGATGCCGAGCTCTTCCATGCGCTTGACTAGCGATGCTTCGGAGAATCGCGGCGGCGGCTCGGTAAAATGCTGGGTGACCGCGAGGCCGTTGCGCTTTAATGCTTCGCCCTCGCTCATGGCGGGGAGGCGGCGGCTGTCTTCATCGTCGCCGTCATCGTCACGGCCTTCCTGGTAGAGCGCCAGGAAGCCGTCGAATTTGATCACCTGGCCGGTGGCGCGAAGTTCCAACACCCGCGAACCCGCCTTTGCCGCGATGTCGACGGTGGTGCGTTCGAGCTCGGCCGATTCCATCTGGCTTGCGATGGTGCGGATCCAGATCAGTTCATAAAGCTTGGCCTGATCGGTATCGAGCCGCCGGCGCATGTCGGCAGGCCGCCGCGACAGGTCGGTCGGTCGGATGGCTTCGTGCGCTTCCTGAGCATTCTTGGCTTTGGCCTGATATTGGCGCGGCGCATCGGGCACGTAGGCGTTGCCGTAATCCTCGCCGATCACCTTGCGCGCCTGCGTGATCGCGGAACCATCGATCTGCACGCCGTCGGTTCGCATATAGGTAATGAGGCCGGTGGTCTCGCCGCCGATGTCGATGCCTTCATAGAGCCGCTGCGCGATCCGCATGGTGTGCGCCGGCGCAAAGCCGAGCTTGCGGCTCGCCTCCTGCTGCAGCGTCGAGGTGGTGAAGGGCGCCTGCGGATTGCGCCGTGCCGGCTTCGCTTCAACGGTTGTTACCGTGAAGTTGGCGGCCTCGATTGCTTTCTTGAAATCATCGGCTTCCGCGCCGGTGCCGATATCGAGGCGCTGGATCTTCTTGCCATCGGCACCGACCAGGCGCGCTTCGAACGTCTCGCCGCGTGCGGTCGCCAATGTCGCGACCAGCGACCAGTATTCGCGGGGTACGAATTTTTCGATTTCGAGTTCGCGGTCGCAGACCAGGCGCAGCGCCACCGACTGCACCCTTCCGGCGGAGCGCGCGCCAGGCAATTTGCGCCACAAGACCGGCGAGAGCGTAAAGCCGACCAGATAATCCAGCGCGCGGCGCGCCATGTAGGCGTCCACCAGCGCGCCATCGATCTGGCGCGGATGCTTCATGGCCTCGGAGACCGCTTGCTTGGTGATGGCGTTGAACACCACGCGCTCGATCGCGTGGTCCTTCAGTGCGCGTTTCTCCTTCAGGACCTCAAGCACGTGCCACGAAATCGCTTCGCCCTCGCGATCCGGGTCGGTCGCGAGAATCAGCTTGTCGGCGCCCTTGAGCGCTTTGGCGATATCGTTGAGCCGGCCCGCCGCCTTGGGGTCGACCTCCCAGATCATCTGGAAATTGGCCTCGGGATCGACCGATCCGTTCTTGGCGGGGAGGTCACGGACATGACCGAAAGAAGCCAGAACCTCGTAGGAGGCACCCAAATATTTGTTGATCGTCTTGGCTTTCGCCGGAGACTCCACAATCACGATATTCATGTCATTCCAATGGCTTATGGGAAAAATAAAGGCCGGTTCCGCGGGACTCGCGTCGGCCGTTTCGATCCGAACATGGGTGCACCGAAGGCCCCTGTCAAATCGACAACTGTTGAACGCTCGATTGGCGGTATCCCGATCCTATCTGAAAAGTTGTGAAATACGTCCTAGAGTTGCGCTCTCGCAGGCGGTATCTTAAAAAAAATACACGGGTTGGATGTGTTTTGTTCAAGACAGGGGCCTGAGGAGGTGTGGATCCTCGGGCCGGGATCAGGGCTTTGCAGAACGACGACACTCCGGGAGATGGCGGACCCGACGAGGCCGCAGTGTTCATTGCTGAGACCGTCGCGGCCCTGGCCAAACTAGCGCGGCGGCATAAGCTTGGCGTTCTCGTTCGTCTGCTTGAGATGACGCAAATGGAAGCGGAGGAACGCGTCCGGCTCCGCGGCAAGCGCAAGCTATCGTAACGCGGCGCGTTCAAGCGCCACACACGAAACCAGCCCGCCGCCGTCGGTCTCGACGATGGCGGGCGTGGTCCGTCAGTTATGCCGCGCGAAGATTGGTTGCGGCTTGCAAGGCGCCAGCCAGTGCCTTCTCGCGATGTTCCGGTCCAACCTGGACGCCGTCGGCTGAGATGAATTCGAGGGTCTTGACGCCGATAAAGCCGAACACCCAGCGCAAATAGGTTTCCACATATTCGCCTGCTGCCGCCGCTGTACCCGTCCCGTAGAATCCACCGCGCGAGATCGCGACGATCACGCGCTTGTTGCCGGCCAGTCCTTCCACACCTTCCGCGCCGTATTTGAAGGTCTTGCCCGCCACCACGATGCGGTCGATCCAGGCCTTGAGCTGGCTCGGAATGGTGAAATTATACATGGGTGCGCCGAGCACGACGATGTCGGCGGCCAGGAACTCGTCCATCACAGCCTGACCGGCGGCGAGGTCTTGTCGCAGAGAGGCTTCGGGCACTGCTCCCTGCCCGGCGGCCAGATGCGAACCGTTGAGATGCGCCAGCGGCGTCGACGCCAGGTCGCGGTACACGATCTCAAGGTTTGGCTCGGCCTGGCGCAGGCGGTCCACGATGGCGGCGGAAACCTGGCGGCTGACGGAGTGGGGGCCGAGGACACTGGAGTCGATATGCAGAAGTTTCATGATAGTCACCCTTGGTATATGTTTGTAACTGAGACTATATGAGTGACTGTCGGCAAAAGCCGCAAGAAGGCACATTTTTGAAACCCGAGCACATCAGTGAAACCCGAGCACACCAGAGTGCCTGTCCTCCCGCCCAACGCCCACCTCGAGAGCGATTGTCGAGGGGTCGCCTCGATATTGGCGCGGGTCGGCGACAAATGGAGCGTGTTCGTCATCATGCTGCTCGGCAACGGCCCGCGGCGCTTCAACGAGATCAAGCGCATGGTCGGC
>DASQOU010000178.1:0-4856 GCA_035644295.1 Bradyrhizobium sp. | reverse complement strand
GCGCGCTTCCCGGCGCGCGCGAGCCGGCCGCCCTTGATCCGTGACAGGTGCTTGCGAACAGTATTGACCTCGCCGATCGGCGCGCCCGAGCGCAACAGCGCCCTGGTCACCTGCTGTTTCTGCGCGAACGACACGCCGTCGACCGGCGCGATCCAGTTCGCGGAGCCGCCGCCCGACAGCAGCACCAGCAGCAGATCGTCGACGTCGGCGTCCTGCGCCAGTCGCAAACTGTCGTCCGCGCCCTTCAGTCCAGCTTCGTCGGGCACCGGATGGCCGGCTTCGATCACCCTGATCCGGCGGGTCGGCACGCCATGGCCGTGGCGGGTGGTTGCGATGCCGGTTAGCCGCGATGGTGCAAGGCCAAGTTCGTCGAGATAGTGCCGCTCCGCGGCCGCGGCCATCGCGGCTGCAGCCTTGCCGGCGGCTAGACAGATCACCCGGCCTCTCGGCGCGGTGCGCAGATGCGCGGCAAGCGCGATGTCGGGATGCGCGGCGGCGACGGCGGCATCGAAGATCGCGCGGAGGAGGGGGCGTCTGTCGGTCATCGTTTGGCTTCACGGGATTTGAGATGGAAATATGCGACGCCGGTTATCCATCCGTTTCCGGCAAAAGAAAACCCCCGCAGTTATGCTGCGGGGGCCGTGGAGTCTCAGGTGGCCAGGTCCCGGCTCTGCGGCGCAGCGTGAAGTACGCTGCACCGCGTCCGGAACACGAGGCGTTGCTGTCGAACGTCAGCCGCCGACGTCGGCGCTGATGACGTCGCCGAACAGCTCCCATTTTTCGCCTTTGAACTTCATCAGCTGAAGCTGGCTGATTGGCGCGAAATCGTTGGGGCCGGTGTTGATCTTGATGCCGGGCAGCAGGACTTCGGTGCGGAAATCCTTCAGGCTGGCCGCCTGCTTCATGATGTTTTCGCGGGTGAGATTGTCGCCGCAGGCCTGAAGAATCTTCACCAGCGTCTGCGAGACGCCGTAGCCGACGACGACGGAACCGTCGAGCTTGTTGCCTTCCGGAAAATCCTTCTCGAGGAAGGCATAGAACTCCTTCATGCCGGGGTCGCTGTTCCACTGCGGATCGGAAGCGTCCTTCAGATAGGCGGCGGAGATGATGTCCTGCGAGTTTTCGTAACCGGCCGGCTTGATCACGCTGCCGACCGAGGCCGAAACGTTGTTGAGGAAGTGCACCGGCTTCCAGCCGATCTCGGACATTTTCTTGATGGCCTGGGCCGCGAATTTCGGCGTCGAGATGTTGACGAAGATGTCGGCGCCGGTCGATTTAAGCTTGACGATATGGTTGTCGACCGTGGGCTCCGTGGTCTCGAAGCTTTCCTCGGCGATGATCATCGAGGCCTTGTCGCCAAGCCCGTCCTTCAGGCCCTTCAGGTAGTCCTTGCCGTAATCGTCATTCTGGTAAAGCACGGCGATTTTGGTGCCGGGCTTTTCCTTGAGAATATACTTGGCGTAGATCTGCGTTTCGCTCTGGTAGTTCGGCTGCCAGCCCATGGTCCAGGGAAAGTCCTTGGGGTCGTTCCACTTGGTGGCGCCGGTGGCGACGAACAGTTGCGGCACCTTCTTTGAATTCATGTATTTGTGAATCGCGGAATTCGGCGGTGTGCCGAGCGAATTGAAGACGAACAGAACTTCGTCGCTTTCCACCAGCTTGCGCGCCTGCTCGACCGTCTTCGGCGGGCTGTAGCCGTCGTCATAGCTGATGAAATTGATCTTGCGGCCGTTGATGCCGCCGGCATCGTTGATCTTCTTGAAGTAGGCGGCTTCGGTCTTGCCGATCACGCCATAGGCGGAAGCGGGCCCGCTGTAGGGCATGATGTTGCCGATCTTGATTTCGGTGTCGGTAGCGCCGGTGTCGTATTTCTTCTGCGCGAGCGCGCCGCTGCTGGACGCGGCAAGCACCGCGAACGCAGCCGAAACGATAGCAATCCTATTCATGGTAGCAGGCATTACGGTCTCCCTATTTCAACGATTTGGGTGGCATTTGTCATGACCTTCTTGATCGAAGGCTCTGGTTGACCCTGCCGCCCGATTACCATCTTGCCGGGACCCTCACAAGAAAAAGCCCCCCGCGCGATGCGCGAGGGGCTGCTTCTTTAGTAGTCAGTTAACGAACACGTCAACCGCCGACGTCCGCGCTGATGATGTCGCCGAAGCGCTCCCACGTGTCGCCCTTGAAGCGCATCAGCTGCAGCTGCGAAAGCGGAGCAAAATCGGCGGCGCTGGTGTTAACCTTGATGCCGGGCAACAGGCCGCCGAGTTCGAGGTCCTGGATGCCGGCGGCCTGCTTCATGACGTTCTCACGGGTGAGGTTGTCGCCGCACTGCTTCAGCACATGGACCAGCGTCTGCGCAACGGTGTAGCCGTAGATCACCGACGCGTCGGTGCGATTGGCCTCCGGAAAATACTTGTCCAGAAACTCGTTCCAGGCCTTCATGCCGGCATCGTTCTTCCACTGCGGGTCGGTCGGGTCCTTGAGGTAGGCCGACGAGATGATGCCTTGCGCGTTTTCCGGGCCCGCGGGAGTGATAACACCGCCAATCGAACCGCTGACGTTATTGAGGAAGTGAACAGGCTTCCACTGCACTTCAGCCATCTTCTTGATCGCCTGGGCGGCGAATTTAGGGCTGGCAACGTTGATGAAGACGTCGGCGTTGGTCGATTTGAGCTTCACGATGTGAGTGTCGATGGTTGGCTCCGAGGTCTCGTAGCTTTCCTCGGCCACAATCATCGATGCCGCCTTGGCACCGAGACCGTCCTTCAGACCTTTCAGGTAGTCCTTGCCGTAATCGTCGTTCTGGTACATCACAGCGATCTTGGCGTTCGGGTATTCCTTGAGGATGTACTTGGCGTAGATTTGCGTCTCGCTCTGGTAGTTCGGCTGCCAGCCCATGGTCCACGGAAAATCCTTGGGATCGTTCCATTTGGTGGCGCCGGTGGCGACGAACAGCTGCGGTATCTTCTTGGCGTTCATGTACTTCTGGATCGCTGAATTCATCGCGGTGCCGAGCGAATTGAAGATCAGCAGCACCTCGTCGCTCTCGACCAGCTTGCGCGCCTGCTCGACCGTTTTCGGCGGGCTGTAGCCATCGTCGTAGCTGACGAAGCTGATCTTGCGGCCGTTGATGCCGCCCTCGGCATTGATCTTCCTGAAATAGGCTTCTTCGGTCTTGCCGATCACGCCGTAGGCAGAGGCGGGTCCGCTGTAGGGCATGATATTGCCGATCTTGATCTCGGTATCGGTGGCGCCGACGTCGTATTTCTTTTGCGCGAGCGCGCCGCTGCCCGACGCGGCGAGCACGATGAACGCAGCCGAGGCAATTGCGAGTCTGCTGGTGGCAACCGGCATTCCGAATTCTCCCATTTTGATCGTGCTTGTACGCACGTTGTCTTGTTGATTGGAAATTTCTCAGGAAGCGACTGGATCGAATACCATTTGGCGGCGGCCATCAAGAAAAAGCCCCTGCGGCGAGGGCGCAGGGGCAGCTTGCTTTGTCGTCAGTCTGATCGAACAGGCGTCCGGGTTGGCAAAGCGTCAGCCGCCGACATCGGCGCTGATGATTTCGCCAAAGCGATCCCAGCTCTCGCCCTTGAACTTCATGAGCTGCAGTTGCGAGAGCGGCGCAAAGTCGGTGGCTGACGTGTTGACCTTGATGCCGGGCAACAGACCGCCGAGTTCAAGGTTCTGGATGCTCGCGGCCTGCTTCATGATGTTTTCGCGGGTGAGATTGTCGCCACAGTTTTTCAGCACGTGGACGAGGCCTTGCGCGACGGTGTAGCCGTACATCAGATTGGCATCGATCCGGTTGCCCTCGGGGAAATACTTGGCGAGGAACTCGTCGAAGGCCTTCATGCCGGCATCGTCCTTCCACTGCGGATCGGACGTATCCTTCAGGTAGGCCGACGAGATGATGCCCTGCGCATTTTCAAAGCCGGCCGGCTTCATCACGCTGCCGATCGAGACCGACACGTTGTTGAGGAAGTGCAACGGCTTCCAGCCAATCTCGTTCATCTTCTTGATCGTCTGCGCGGCGAATTTCGGCGTCGTGACGTCGAAGAAGACATCGGCGCCGGTCGATTTCAGCTTGACGATGCTCGAATCGATGGTGGGCTGCACGGGTTCGTAGCTTTCCTCGGCAACTATCATCGAGGCGGCCTTGGCGCCGAGGCCATCTTTCAGGCCTTTCACATAGTCTTTGCCGTAATCATCGTTCTGATAGAGGATGGCGATCTTGGCGTTCGGCAGCTCCTTCAGGATGTACTTCGCGTAGATCTGGGACTCGCTCTGGTAGTTGGGCTGCCAGCCCATGGTCCAGGGGAATTCCTTGGGGTCGTTCCACTTGGTGGCGCCGGTAGCGACGAACAGCTGCGGCACCTTCTTGGAATTCATGTATTTCTGGATCGCCGTGTTTGGCGGCGTGCCGAGTGAATTGAACACGAAGAGGACCTCGTCGCTCTCCACCAGCTTGCGGGCCTGCTCGACCGTTTTCGGCGGGCTGTAGGCATCGTCATAGCTGACGAAGTTGATCTTGCGGCCGTTGATGCCGCCTTCGGCATTGATCTTGTTGAAGTAGGCCTGTTCGGTCTTGCCGATCACGCCGTAAGCGGAAAGCGGACCGCTATAGGGCATGATGTTGCCGATCTTGATTTCGGTGTCGATGGCACCGGTGTCGTATTTCTTCTGTGCGAGCGCGCCGCTGCTGGTCGCGGCGAGCATCGCGAGGGCAGCCGAAAAGGCCCCCAATCGCAATTGGATAGCGGACATATAGATCTCCCTGATCTGGTGTGCATGTGCCATGTTTTTTGATTGGAAGCGCTTGTTGGCTTCTGCACGCATTGAATACCCTT
>DASQOU010000177.1:0-3039 GCA_035644295.1 Bradyrhizobium sp. | reverse complement strand
GGCGCCGCATTGTCGCTCGTGTTGGCGCCGGCGGGAACGGCCATGTTCTGGGTGACGCATGCCGTCTGGGCCAGGGCGGCCGGTATGAGCCACACGGCAGACATCAACGTCCCCGCGAGGACGGCCAATATGTTGTTCATTTTCTTCTCCCGGAGTTGGCGAGTCTCATGCGCTCGTCTTCACGGCAAGTATGGCGAGCGGCCGGCGGGCGGTCAATTCCGATGGACCCTATGTTAGGTTTTGGTCGCGATCGGGCACTATCGATGAACTGGCGCGACACCGGATGAGTTCGGCGCCCGGGTCACGCTGGAAATAGAAAGGTAGAGCCAGGCTGTGCGCGACGCGAAGCTGAGGATCGATTGATGATCTGCGTGCCCGTCTGAACCACGAAGGCCCTTCTGCTGCGAGTGCGACAAGGACTCGCCAACCGTCCGCTTTGCGCCATGACCGGACCTTCCTTCAGAGTCGGATTTTGACCCAAACCGAAATTGCTGTCGCTGGATCAGCGGGCCAATCCGCGCGTGCCAGCTCCGCGATTTGCACCGGTCGACACTTCCGTTCGGCGATGGTAATGGAATTTTGATCTTCGCTTCAACGGCAACGAAAAAAGCCGCGCCACGACGCGCGGCATTTAAAAAGAGACAAGGGAGAGACGCATGGCCAAGGCACCGCCTTCCGCCAAACGCGACCGCATCAAGGCGTTTACGCCCGCACTGGTCGATTACACCAACGACGTTATTTACGGCGACCTGTGGGAGCGCAAGGCTCTCTCGAAGCGCGACCGCAGTCTCATCACGGTGGCGGCGCTGGTCGCGACCTACCGGCCGGAGCAGCTCGTGTCGCATCTGTCGCGCGCGATCGCCAATGGCGTCACGCAGGAAGAGATCACCGAAGTCATCACCCACATGGCGTTCTATGCAGGCTGGCCCGCCGCGATGTCGGCCGCGCAGGTCGCCTACACGGTGCTGGTCGAAGGCAACAAGGGGGAATGACGATGGCCAATGACGTTGTCGTCGGCTTCATCGGGCTCGGCATCATGGGTGGCAAGATGGCCACCAACATTCTCATGGCCGGCTACAAGGTCGTGGTGCACGACCTGCACCGACAATCGGCGGGTCATCATTTGCAGGCGGGCGCCGAATGGGCGGATACGCCGCGCGCGCTGGCCGAGAAGTCCGACGTGATCTTCACCTCGCTGCCCGAGCCGGCGGATGTCGAGCGCGTCTCGCTCGGGGCCGATGGCTTGATCGAAGGCGTAAAAAAGGGCACGGCCTACTTCGATCTGTCGACAAACTCTCAAAGCGTCGTGAAGAAAATTCACGAGGCCTTTGCCGCCAAGGGCGCGCACATGCTCGATGCGCCGGTGAGCGGGGGGCCGTCCGGCGCGGCGTCGCGCAGGATGGCGATCTGGGTTGGCGGCGATAAAGCCGCATATGACAGGCACAAGCCCGTCCTCGACGCGATGGGTGATCGCCCGACCTATATCGGGCCGATCGGCACCGCGACGGTCGCCAAGCTCGTGCACAACATGTCGGGCTATGCGATCACCTGTGCGCTCGCCGAGACGTTCACCATGGGCGTGAAAGCCGGCATGGACCCGGTGGCACTGTGGGAAGCTGTGCGCCAGGGCGTCGGCGGCCGCCGCTTCACGTTCGACGGCCTGCTCGATCAGTTCCTGCCCGGCAAATACGATCCGCCGAACTTCGCGCTCAAGCTCGCCACCAAGGACGTGGCGCTCGCGACCGCGCTGGGACGCGAGCTCGGCGTGCCGATGCGCATGTGCAACCTCGCCTACGCCGAGATGACCGAAGCGTGCAACCGCGGCTGGGAAGGACGCGACTCACGCGCGGTGATGCTGCTCCAGCAGGAGCGCGCAGGCGTCAAGATAGCGGCCGATCCGGAGCGCGTGAAACAAGCGGCGGAACGCGCGAAGTCCGGCTGATGCTTGCACACGACAGCAAGCCGTCCATGTTGTTGCAACAGCCGGGCCGAATGGGTCCGCTACGGCTGAAGAACCGCGTCGTGATGGGCCCGATGGGAACAAACTTCGGCACCACCGACGGCTTCTCGACCGAGCGCGACAAGATCTACTACGCTGAGCAGGCGCGCGGTGGTGCCGAGATGATAATCACCGAGGCAATGGTAGTCGCCGGCAATGCGCGCAATCATCGCGCCTCGCTCTGCATCTTCGACACATGCTCATTGAGCACGATCTCGAACTGGTCGAAGCGAAGTGGGAGACATCATGACCGAATTCGACTACGAGCTCTTTGCTATCCGTTATGCCACTCGTGACGCACGGCGCGGCGCGCACTTTATCGGCGGCGATCCGCACGACGGGCCGATGCCGATGGATTACTTCGTGTGGGTGGCAAAGGGCGGCGGCCGAACGTTTGTCATCGATACCGGCTTTAACGCGGAAGTGTCGGAAAAGCGCAAACGCACATTTTTACGCTGTCCGGTTGAGGCGCTCGCCGCGCTCGGCATTGATGCGAATGCGGTTGAAGATGTCATTCTCACCCATCTGCATTACGACCATGTGGGCAATTTCGATCGCTTTCCGAAAGCGCGGTTTCATCTCCAGGAGCGCGAACTGGCCTATGCCACCGGGCGCTATATGCGCTATCCGCGCCTGTCCCATTCGTTCGAGGTCGAGGACGTGTGCGGGATCGTGCGGCTGAATTATGCCCAGCGCGTGATGTTCTACGACGGCGACGCGGAGCTTGCGCCTGGCTTGACGGTGCATGCGGTGGGCGGCCATTCGGCGGGACTTCAATTCGTCCGGGTCAAGACCCGCCGCGGATTTGTCGTGCTCGCCTCCGACGTCACTCATTTCTACGAGAACATGGCAAGTAGCCGGCCGTTTACAACGGCCTTCCATATCGGAGAAATGCTGGAGGGCTTTGACAGGCTGCTCGCACTTGCGCCGGACGAGGGCCACATCGTCCCAGGGCACGATCCTCTGGTTATGAAGCTCTATCCGGCCCCCAGCCCTGAACTCGAAGGTGTTGCGGTGCGCCTGGACGTGCCGCCATCCGG
>DASQOU010000176.1:0-2872 GCA_035644295.1 Bradyrhizobium sp. | reverse complement strand
GGGGCGTTGCAGACATGAAGCGATTTTCGGCGCCCGACGATCTGTAGCGAATGACCCAACTCCGACATTCGCCTGAATAATGAGTTGCAATCTTCCAGACTACAACGGAACTTGCCGCGGGTGGCAATTTCACGAGTTGTTCATCTGCACGACAACAAGAATCGCTGGGGGCAAGTCCCTGGAAAAGGCGGCAACGAGACGCTGAAGCGCTTCGATGCCGCCCGTCGAGGCGGCGATCGTAGTGATGTCGCGGTTCGTCAGTGTTAGTCTAACTTCAATTCGAGGAAGAAATACCTTTCTGGTTCGTCGGCCTCGTTAGTCTAGTCTAGTTTCTGTCGCGAAAGCCCAAATAGTACGGTGGAATCGCGATTTTCGGCTTTTTTTGCTGCAAGGTTTGCTTGCTCGCTGATGTGTGGCGTGACACACATCAGCGATGATTCGCGCAAAGACTGAATCGTCCGCCGATGTCATTCGCTGGATCGAGAACGAGGCGGCCGGCCTGTGGCCGGCAATGCTCGGCTCGCTGAGCTTTCGCCGCAGTCGGTGTGGACATGCGAACTGCCCGACCTGTCTGTCCGGCGAGCAGCATCCGAGCCATGTTCTGTACGGCCGGCACAACGGACGGCGGTTTGCGGTGTATGTTCCCGAAGACCTTGTCAGCGAGGTGCGCCGCGCTGTCGACAACGGGCGTGCCTTGCAGGACCTGCTGGTGCAAGCCGGGCCGCGCTACGTCCAGGCGTTGAAGCGCGAACGGGCGAGCGCAGTGAAGCGCAAGAAGAGCTGAGCCGTGGCGCGGGCGGCGGCGCGGCAGATCAGCTTTGCGGATGTCGAGCTGATGCGGCAGGGCGTGCGCCTGGAGCCGCTGCTGGAGGCGATTTCGAAGTTCCTTGACAGCCAGCATGAGATGATCGAGCGGGTACGGCGCGATCTCGTGCGCGGTCTGAAGAAGCCTGGCAACGGCCGCCGCGGACTGACGGCGCCGCAGGTGCTGCGCTCGCTGGTTCTGATGCGCGTCAAGAACTGGGATTATCGCGAGCTGCGCGAACGGATCGCCGACGGTGTGACGCTGCGTCAATTCACCGATTTCTACTGCGATCCGGTGCCCAAGCATGACGCGTTCAACCGCGGCTTCAATCGGCTGACGCCGCAGACGCTCAAAGCCATCAATGAGATGGTGGTTCAAGCCGCGGTCGCGCTTGGCTTGGAGGATGGCGCCAAGCTGCGGGTCGACACCACGGTGGTGGAGACCGACATTCATCATCCGACCGACAACACCCTGCTATGGGACGTTGTGCGCGTTGTCACACGTCTGGTTGGCCGCCTTGCCAAGGCGCTGAAGATGCGGCGCATCAAGGGTTTTCGCGATCGCCGGCGTTCGGCGCACCGTCGCATGTACGAGATTCAACGGATGACGACGCGGCAGCGTCAAGAGCGCCAGACCACGATCTACCGTGCGCTGATCGGCATTGCCGAGGAGGTGGTGGCGAGTGCCAAAACCGCACTTGAGAAGACCGCCACGATGCGCGGCAAGGACCTATTTGCCGCCATGGCGATCGACGCCATCCGCGACGAGATTGCACATTATTGCGGTCTCGGCGAGCGGGTGATCGATCAGGCGCGCCGCCGCGCGCTCGATGGCGAACAGGTTCCCAATGCCGAGAAAATCTATTCGATCTTCGAGCCCCATACCGACCTGATCAAGCGCGGCAAGGTGCGCACGCCCGTTGAGTTCGGCCACAAGGTGTTCCTTGCCGAAAGCGCCAAAGGTTTGATCACCCAGTATGAGGTGCTCAAGGGAAACCCTGCAGATGAAGTTCATGTGGCGCCATCGCTCAAGCGCCACCGCCGCGCTTTCCGCCGTGCGCCGGAACTCTACGGCGCCGATCGCGGCTTCTTCAGCGAGCAGAATGTAACGGCATGCGTGCAAGGCGCCGTCAACACCGCATGCATTCCGCAGCGTGGCGGCAGTAAGACGCCGCAACGCCAGGTCTACGAAAGATCGGCGGCGTTCAAACAAGGCCAACGCTTTCGCGCCGGCATCGAGGGGCGCATCTCGGTGCTGATGCGCGGGCGGGGCATGAAGCGTTGCCGCGCTGAAGGCGCCGAGCGCTTCGCCTTGTTCGTCGGCGCAGCGGTGCTCGCTAACAACCTCATGATCGTTGCCGCGCTGCTGACCAAGCGCTCCTCGCGCCGATCAAAAGCCGCCTGATAAACCAGCGCCGATCATGGGCACAGCTGGAACAAAACCGCCGCGCCTCACCACGTCGCCAACCGCAACTCTACCTGGCGACAGCAAAATCAATGCGAAAACCGCGCGTACAGCGCTCGCAAATTTACCTAAACCATGGTTAGCTTAGGCCCAGTTCATCGGCATAACTGAAACCATGCTCGCTAGAATTCACGCATTTCGCGACAGAAACTAGACTAGGGCGGGATGACGATGCGAAGAAAAGTCATCCCGCTCTAGGGGATCGCCCTACCTGCGGCCGACGATGATGATATTGAGGTCCCGGGTCGGCGTGAAATCGCTTGCCCGCATTTCGAACGCGGTCGCGGAAATCTTCTTCACGCCGTCGCCGCAGAAGCTGACGATACGATCCGGCTGGCCCTTGTCGACGACAAGGCGGAAGTTCTTGATCGGACCGGCCCAGTTGGCGCCGGTCTTCAACACGTAGCTGATGCGTCTTTCCTGGATCTTTGCCTTATTGGCCTCGTCGGCGCCGGCAAGCTTGTCGACCGACTGCAGGAAATCGTCGAGGATGCAGTAATTCGTCTTGTACCGCTGCACTTCGGATTCCAGCCCCTTCTTCTGGCGCAGCCCTTGGCGCAGCACCGAATCGAAGCTCACGCCGACGCTGGTGCGATAGCGATG
>DASQOU010000175.1:0-3989 GCA_035644295.1 Bradyrhizobium sp. | reverse complement strand
AGCGGGCGAAGCCACTTCTTCTTGTGCTCCTTGGTGCCGTACCGCATCAACACTTCCATGTTACCGGTATCGGGCGCCGAGCAATTGAACACTTCCGAGGCCCAGCCGATATGGCCCATCTGCTCGGCGAGCGGGGCGTATTCCAGATTGGTCAATCCCGCGCCGCGGAATTCATCGTCCTCATGCGCCGACGGCGGCATGAACATGTTCCACAGGCCTTCGGCGCGCGCCTTCTTCTTCAGATCTTCCAGGATCGGGATCGCCTTCCAGCGCTCGCCGGCTTCGTCCTGCTGCCGGTAGATCGGCACGGCGGGCCGCACATGCTTGTGCATGAACGAATCCACACGGTTGAGCCATTCGCGCTGACGGTCAGACATGTTGAAGTCCATTGGGCGTTCCTCACATTTTTGGGCGAAAACTTTGGCGGCACTGTCTCCCCGCAGCCTGTTCACCGCAAGACTATTATCGCGCGTGTCAGCGCGGCGGTGGCGGCCGGCGTGGTATCTGCCGGAGTGGCGATGCGTCATGCGCATTGACATTCCGGCCTTCAAACCATAGTTTCATACAACTGTTTGAAATGCAACTCCGTCAGTTTGCACTTGTCGCATAGGCCCATGACATGCCGTCGGATCACACCAGAACCGCGATTCTCAGCGCCGCCGAACGGCTTTATGCCGATCGCGGCTTCGCCGACGTCACGCTGCGCGACATCGTGGCCGCAGCGGACGTCAATCTCGCGGCGGTGAACTATCATTTCGGCTCCAAGGATGAGCTGATCGCCGAACTGTTCGTCACCCGCAGCCTCGCCACCAACCGCGAGCGGCTCAACGAACTGAAAGCCGCGGAAGCAGCCGGCGGCGGACGCGCCAATATCGATTCCATTCTGCGCGCGCTGGTGGGGCCGACGCTGCGCGGTTGTCTCGGCCCCGACCGCGAGCGCTCGGCGGCGGCGCGTTTCATGATCCGGGCCTCGATCGAATCGGTGCCGCCGATCCGCCGCATCAAGAATCGCGAAATCGATCATTTGCGGAAATTCGCCGCCGCGATGCGGCGCTCACTACCCGACCGCAGCGAGGTCGAGCTCTATTGGGGATTGCATTTCGCGCTCGCGATGGCGCACCAGACCATCCGTGACGGCGAGCGATTGACAAAGCTGTCGGAAGGCTTGTGCGATCTCAACGACGTGCAGGGGATCATCGACCGCGTGGTGACGGTTTCGGTGATGGCGTTGACAGGAGGTGAGGCGCAAAGCAAGTCGCCCGCCCGGCCGGTGGCGCCGTATGGGCGACTAACCCGGCAAGACCTGTGAACCCTATCTGTTGAACCGGAATAGCCGAATCGAAGCGGATCTGATCGACCAGTTGTTCAATTCCAGCGAGAAGCGTTTGGCCCGCCTGCTGCTGCTGGCGAACTTTGGCAAGGATAGCAGTCCGCAGCCGATTGGGAATCACATCAACCCGGAAACGCTGGCGGAGATGATCGGCACCACCCGGTCGCGCGTCAGCTTCTTCACGAACAAATTTCGCAAGCTGGGCTTCATCAGCTACAACGGCGAGATCGAGGTGCACCATTCACTGTTGAACGCGGTTCTGCACGACAGCCAGCAGACCCAGGGGGGACTAGCCTGCGCTCGCCGACTCGAAACCGCATTCGGCGCCGTCTGGTCGAGAGTCGCACGATCGGTTCGCAGGGCTACGGCGAGCGCGGTAGCAGTCAACTGCCACGCACGATCCGGGCATTAAAATCAGGCTCGCCGCCGGCGATCCGGGTCGCGAGCGTATTCTATTCGTCTGTTCCGGGGGCACGAAGGGCCGCCAGATTTTCCTCGACGCGCTTGCGAATGACCTCGAACGCGTCCTTCTGAGATTTGGCCGCCATCTCGGCCAGCTCGCGCATATTCGAAAGCGCGGTTTCGAAAGCGTGCGACGCCAAGTCCATCCGCTTGGTGCCGGCATCCTCTCCTTGCGCCGTGCCGACAGCCTGCTTGATCGAATCCTGCAGAATCTCGGCCTGTCGATGGACCAGCGCCTGCCAGCCTTCGAATGCGACACGATTGGCCTCGGTCAGAGCTTCGATATTCTTCTTTTCGCGGTCCATGATCGTCGCAAGATCGACTCCCGGCAGCTTGAAATCCTTCATCAGCTTTGTGAAGTCGAAGCTCGGCATTTTTCCAACGTCGCCAAATATTGGGGTCTTGTTCTCGTCAGCCATTTGCGTCGCTCCTGTCGTGAGGGTTGCTGTCCTGTTCGATAACCATCGCTGGCCGCCATCCGGCGAGGTCCGCGGCCATTCAGCGAAACTGCACAGTAAATCGCGCGCCCTCGCCATCGTCGCCTCGACCGGACCGCAACGCGCCGCCAATCTGCCGGACGAAAGATTGAATAATCCTCATGCCCAGTCCCGCGCTGGCGGCGGGGTCGAACCCCTCCGGCAAAGCCGGGCCATCATTGGAAACCGAAAGCGCGTAGCCATATTCCGGATCCGGCTCCAGGCGGATGGTGATCCGGCTCTTGCCGTACTTTGCTGCGTTCGTGATCAGCTCGCTGGCAATGAAGCCAAGCGGAATCGCGGTGGCGACCGGCAGATTGATTTCAATGCCCTCGACGACGACCTGCTCCGGGCGCTCATGCGAAGACACCATCGCGGAAAAATCGAGACCAAAGTCCTCAAGGAACTTCTTGAATTCTATTGTTTGCACACCTCCGTAGGAATTAAGCCGATGGTGGATTCGCGCAATCATCGCCACGCGATTGGCCGCAACGGCCAATTGCGAGGCCGCTTCTGCATTGGTTGCTCCCCGGCTCTGCAACGAAAGCAGGCTGATGGTCATTTGCAGGTCGTTCAACAACCGATGATCGCACTCCCTCTTCAATAGCTCCTGTCGACGGATCAGCTCGTCTTTCTGACGAAGCCGGGCCTCGCGTTCCGCCAGGGCGTCGCGCAGACGTCTTTCCATGGCTTTGTATTGAATCAACTCGCGCTCGCAGGCCTCGAGCACGCGGCGCGCCGTCCCCCCGGAGATGATAATTGGGACACGCGACAAATACCCGCTGCTCTGGTCGTCGGCCTGAACCTGCTGCGGGTTTGCTGATCGATTGCCCATGTCTCTGGATGTGCCCGAGACGCCCGCATTGGATTGATCCAAATCAAGTCCGTGTCGGATGCCCGACATTATTTGGCTGGGTAGATAGCGGCAGCGTTCCCAGTCGGGAACAAGGAGGCCGCCGGAACGACAAGCCCGCGTCCTCCGGCCCGATCAGATCACCGCAACGCAATCGACTTCGATGTCGAACGGCCCCGGCCATTCCGGCACGCAGACGAAGATGCGCGCGGGCGGATCTTCGGGGAAATAGCGCGCGTAGATCGCATTGACGACCGGGAAGTGCTTGGCCGAGGTGCAGTAGATGTTGCACTTCATCACGTTCTGCAAGCTTGTGCCCGCGGTCTCCAGACACAGCTTCATCTGCTCCAGGATCAGTTCGGTCTGGCGCTCGATCGGCACCGGCAGAATCTCACCTGTCTCGGGATCGAACGGCGGGAATCCCGAGACAAACACCATATTGCCGGCACGCGTGACCGGCGAGATCGGCGCCTGCCATTTCGCAAGATGGGAAGACAGCGGTTCGACGCGGATGGCTTCTCGTTTCATCGCAATGCTTTCGGGTGCGGCTTGATCTGACAACGAAGAACTAGCACGGGCAGATCGCATCATGCTTCGAGCGCGATGGAAGTGTGGTGTGGCGCGCGCGCGCCCCGCGGGAGGGCGTCCGCTGTCATCGTCAAAGCCTCGTTGCGGCATGGTTCCGGCCCCCCCGGCCAGACCATGGTCACAATATCGTAAAGCACGTGCACCGTTGGCCGATGTATTATTTCCCACCATTGGTGTGCACAACAACGCGTTGGAGACCGACATGCCTTTCCTTGCGAAGGTTGGCGGGCTGGCAATCCTTGCCGGCGCCGGTGCAGCGGTCTTCTTTTTCGGAGGCTAT
>DASQOU010000174.1:0-33260 GCA_035644295.1 Bradyrhizobium sp. | reverse complement strand
AGCTCGACCTTGCGCCGCCCGATATCAACGGCATCGGGCAGGAAAACGCCGGGGCCAGCCAAGTAAATCTTCATGCTGGTCTAGGCCTGGTGGTTCGAGACGCGCGGCGCTGCCGCGCTCACTATGAGGGTCAAACACCTCATGAGCCGCGGCCACTTGGCCACGAGGGTCCAATACCTCATCCTGAGAAGCTGCCGCCAGGCCGCGTCTCGAAGGATGACGCGGGGAAGGGGAAGTTTTCCCGGCCGCGGCCCACCTCAGGCGAGCTTCACCGTCTCAACCTTGAAGTCCTTGCCGAGGGCTTCGAATACCTTGGCGACGATGCCCTTGGAGTCGAGGCCGGCGCGGGCGTACATCGCATTCGGGTTGTCGTGGTCGAAGAACACGTCCGGCAACACCATCGCGCGCATCTTTAGTCCGCCATCGAGCATGCCGTGCTCTGCCAGCGTCTGCATAACGTGGGAGCCGAAGCCGCCGATCGCGCCTTCCTCGATGGTCAGGAAGATTTCATGCTCGCGCGCGAGCTTCAGCACCATGTCGACGTCGAGCGGCTTCATGAAGCGCGCGTCGGCGATCGTGGTGGACAGCCCGTGCGCGGCCAGCTCGTCGGCCGCCTTCTCGCATTCGGCGAGCCGTGTGCCGAATGACAGTAGCGCGATCTTGGTGCCTTCGCGACTGATACGGCCCTTGCCGAGCTCCAAGGGAATACCGGCTTCGGGCATCTCGACGCCGCGGCCTTCGCTGCGGGGATAGCGCACCGCGCTCGGGCGATCGTTGATCGCCACTTGCGTTGCCACCATGTGCACCAGTTCGGCCTCATCGGAAGCCGCCATGATGACGAAATTCGGCAGGCAGCCGAGATAGGCGTTGTCGAACGAGCCGGCATGGGTGGCGCCATCGGCGCCGACAAGCCCGGCACGATCGATTGCGAAGCGCACCGGCAGGCTCTGGATCGCCACGTCGTGCACGACCTGGTCGTAGCCGCGCTGCAGGAAGGTCGAATAGATGGCGCAGAACGGCTTGTAACCCTCGGTGGCAAGGCCGGCGGCGAATGTCACGGCATGCTGTTCGGCGATGCCGACGTCGAAGGTGCGATCGGGGAACGCCTTGTTGAAGATGTCGATACCGGTGCCCGACGGCATCGCTGCGGTGATGCCGACGATCTTTTCGTCCTTCTGCGCCTCCTTGACGAGGCTCTGGCCGAAGACGTTTTGATAGGCGGGAGCATTCGGCTTGGCCTTTGCCTGCGCGCCGGTTGCGACGTCGAACTTAACCACGGCGTGGAACTTGTCGGCGGAAGCCTCTGCGGGGCCGTAGCCCTTGCCCTTTTGCGTCACGACGTGGACCAGGATCGGGCCGGTCTCCATGTCGCGGACGTTCTTGAGCACCGGCAGCAGGTGGTCGAGGTTATGGCCGTCGATCGGTCCCACATAGTAGAAGCCAAGTTCCTCGAACAGCGTGCCGCCACCGACCATGAAGCCGCGCGAATATTCCTCGGCCCGTTCGGCGCGATCGGCGATCACCTTCGGCAAGTGCTTGCCGAGTTGTTTGGCGGCCTCGCGGAGCGAGCGATAGGTTTTGCCTGAATAGAGGCGCGACAAGTAGGCCGACATCGCGCCGACCGGCGGCGCAATCGACATGTCGTTGTCGTTGAGAATGACGATCAGCCGGGAATTCATCGCGCCGGCATTGTTCATGGCCTCATAGGCCATGCCCGCGGACATCGCGCCGTCGCCGATCACGGCGATGACGTTATTCGTGCCGCCGGAGAGATCGCGCGCCACCGCCATGCCGAGCGCCGCCGAGATCGAGGTCGAGGAATGGGCGGCGCCGAACGGGTCGTAATCGCTTTCGGTGCGCTTGGTGAAGCCGGACAGCCCGCCGCCGGTGCGTAGCGTACGAATCCGGTCGCGCCGGCCGGTCAGGATCTTGTGGGGATACGCCTGGTGGCCGACGTCCCAGATCAGGCGGTCGCGGGGGGTGTCGAAAATGTAGTGCAGGGCGGTCGTCAATTCGACCACGCCGAGACCGGCGCCGAAATGTCCGCCGGTGACCGATACGGCATCGATGGTCTCCTGACGCAGTTCGTCAGCGACCTGCTTGATTTGCTCCACCTTGAGCCGGCGCAGATCGTCCGGGGTGTGGATCGTGTCGAGTAGCGGCGTCTTACTAAATGCGGTCACAGCGATATTCCAATTTTGCAGGTCGGGATCAACGGCCCGACGCGAGATGGGTTGCGCAAGTTTGGCGCAGCGATAACCCGGACGTCGGAGGCCACCTCGGCAGGCTGGAGCCCAATTGGGTAGCGTAGTGGCTGTCCGGATCGTTCAATGTGACGTACATCACTTTTGGTGGTTGTACCCTTCCAAATCATTTTTATGAGCTATTTGAAGGACTTAACATATTAAGAATTCGATAGGAGATCGCCTTCGTCAGCCCATAGCCTTTAAAGCTTTACACTAAAGCACGAGCCAAAGCCAACCCGCCAGCAAGAGTCGTGACGCGGCTCCTATGACGCGGAACCGGCTGTTTCAACCCGAAGAGGCGCCAACGGTTCCATTTCGCCTGAATTTGCGGATGTCGGCCCGGCTGCTCGCGCAGGTCTGGAACCCGTTCCGGGCGCCGGACAGACCCTCCGCTCCCAACTATTTCCCCAGAGAGATATCGCATCAGCCTCCGGTCGGGGCATCTGCTGCAGGTTGCGGGGGCATCATTGCACGTCGAGCGGTTCGGTACCGCTTGGCTGACCGTTCGCGTCGGTGGTGATCTTGTCGACCCGCGCCTCCGCCTGCCGCAGCAACTCCTCGCACCGCCGCTTCAAGGCCTCGCCCCGCTCGTAGATGGTGACGGATTCCTCAAGCGGCACCTTGCCGTCCTCAAGCCGCTTGACGATGGATTCAAGCTCTTCGAGTGCGCGCTCAAAGCTTAGCTTCTTGACGTCGGCTTGGGTGTTTTCGGCCATGTTGCGTTCCAGGATGCGCTATCTCGCAGCGAACTTAAAAGATATTTATGCGGATGTATTGCGACGGGAATCTGCGCCCATCAACGTGCTGACATGGGTCGCGACCGACTCTTTCAGGCCTTGAAGATCATAGCCGCCCTCGAGCACCGAGACAATTCGTCCTCCCGCGGTAGCTTCGGCGGCATCCATCAACTTGCGCGTGACCCAGCCGAAGTCTTCGGCCTTGAGATTGAGCGAGGCCAGCGGATCGCGATAATGCGCGTCGAAACCGGCCGAGATGATGATCAGCTCGGGACTGAACTTGGCGAGCTGCGGCAGGATCAAATTTTCGAACGCGGCGCGAAATTTCGCGCCGCCATCCTCAGGCGCCAAGGGCGCGTTAACGATATTGTCGTGTTCGCCGCGTTCACCTTTGGCGCCGGTGCCGGGAAACAGCGGCATCTGGTGCGTCGAGCAATACATCACGCTCTTGTCAGCCCAGAAGATGTCCTGGGTGCCGTTGCCGTGGTGAACGTCGAAGTCGACCACGGCGGCGCGGCCAATGCCGTACTTGCGCTGGGCATGGCGCGCGGCGATGGCGGCGTTGTCGAAAAAGCAAAAACCCATCGGCTTGTCGGTTTCCGCGTGATGGCCCGGCGGGCGGACCGCCACGAACGCGTTGTTGTGGGCGCCCGACATCACAGCGTCAGCGGCGGCAACCGCGCCGCCGACCCCGCGCATCACCGCTTCCCAGGTGCCTGGCGACATCGAGGTGTCGCCGTCGAGATAGATCAGGCCAGTTGAGGGCGCGACACGCCTCAGTTCACTCACATAATGCTCGTCGTGACACAGCGTGACCAGATCGAGCGAGCCCTCGGGAGCCAATTCGCGCACAAGCGGATCAAAACGGCTTTCGCCGAGAATCTCGTTGACCGCGCGAATCCGGTCGGGCCGTTCAGGATGGCCGGGCGGCGTCAAATGGTCGAGGCTTGAGGGATGTGTCAGGAGAAGCGTCATGCAGTATCCGAGCGCGTTCGACGCGCTTTTCGAGGAGAACGAGGTAATCTAGGGGGTCATCGGCCATTCGGAAAGAGCGAGCCGGGCGAAAGATCAAAGGCAAGGAGTTGAGACCGTCATTCCGGGGCGATGCGAAGCATCGAGCCCGGAATCTCGAGATTCCGGGCCTGGTGCTAACGCACCATCCCGGAATGACGAAGGGCCTAATTCAATCGCGTGATGCGGTCGGCCGCCTTGGGTGCGATCGGGCTGTTGGCCTGGAAATAAATGTAGAGGGCATCGGCATCATAGACGCCGATTTGCGGCGCGGTTGCTTCCTTCAGCACGGTAAAGCCGTCACCGCCCACCGAGAGATAGTTGTTCACCGTCACGCGATAGCTCTTCGCGGGATCGATGCGCTCTCCGTTCAGTGACATCGAAGCGGCGATCACGCGCTCGCCGTTCGGCTTTGCATTATCCCAAGCGTAGCTGAACCCCTTCGAGATTTGAAGGATCCGCGGCCGCCTCGGATCGAGCCATTGTTGCTCGAGCATGTTCTTGATCTGGCTGCCCGTCAGCGTCACCGTCACCAGCTGGTTGCGGAACGGCTGGCTCGCGAACACGTCCGCATAGCTCACCGTACCATCGGACTTTTTCGTGATGTCGGCGCGGAGGCCGCCCGGATTGGTGAAGGCGATGGCCGCTCCGCCGTCCTTGTCGGCGCGGGTCGCGGCCAATTGGGCATCCGCAATGATGTCGCCGAGCGCGCTCTCGCCGGCTTCGTTGGGTGCGCGTGATAGTGTTTCGGTGATCGATCCCGCCCTGCGGTTGGCGATCGGGGCGGCGAATTGATCGTAGGCCTCAAGCAACGCGGTCTGATCCGGATCCTTGGCCAAGGCGCCAGTGCGGACGATGATGTTGTCAGCCTTGGCGCTGATCACGTCGCGGCTGTTGGGATCGAGCTTCAAGTCGATCGCGGTGACGAGGGTGCCGTATTTGTCGCCACTGGTGACGAGCCGTCCGTCGATCTTGCAGACATAGGCCTGATGGGTATGGCCGGTAATCACGACATCGACGGCGCGGTCGAATTTCTTGACGATCTCCACGATCGGCCCCGATATTTCAGGGCATTCATCGTAGTCGCCGGTCGGATAGCCGCCTTCGTGAATCAGCACGACGATGGCCTCTGCGCCGCGTGCTTTCAGCTCCGGGACCAGCGCATTCACGGTGTCTGCTTCGTCCTTGAATTCAAGGCCCGCAGCACTCACGGGCGAAATGATGTCGGGCGTGCTCTTCAATGTCAGGCCGATGAAGGCAACGGCAATCCCATCGAATTCCCTGATTGCGTAAGGTGGAAATATCGTCTTGCCGGTATTCTTCTCGATGGTGGAGGCCGCAAGGTAACGGAACTTCGCGCCGAGGAAGGGATGCGGCCCCTGACACTTGTCCACGGGATGACAGCCGCCATTCTGCATCCGCTTCAGTTCGTCTCTGCCCTCATCGAATTCGTGGTTGCCGACCGCGGCAACGTCGAGCCCCATCATCGACAGCGATTCGATCGTCGGTTCATCGTGGAACATCGCCGACAGAAATGGGCTGGCGCCGATCAGGTCTCCGGCCGCGACAAAGATCGTGTTCTTGTGGTCCTCGCGCAGTTGCTTGACCAGCGTCGCCATGTGCTCGGCGCCGCCGGCCGGCACCGCGATCTTCTTGGTCTTGTCGTCGGGATCGGCAATCCTGATGCCGCCGGGGGAGGGACGAAGGTACCCGTGGAAATCGTTGATCGCCAAAATTCTCAGGTCAACGGACGCAGCTTGCGCCATGGCGCGCGAGGCTGGCTCAGGCGCAACCATCAGCGTCACGGCGGCAATGGCAAACGAAAACGGATATCTCATGGCTTTACAACAAAGGGCCAGCACACGATTTCACGAGGGCGTTCAAGCCTTCTTGCGCGACAAGAACGCCTTGAAGGCGGTCACCGCCTCCACAGAACGCAACCGTTCACCGAACAGGTGGCCTTCCTGATCGATCCTGCGGGTCAAATCTTCGGGCGAGGGTCTCAGAAGCTTCCGCGAGATCGCGACCGCTTCCGCCGGCAGCGCGGAGATCTCGCGCGCGACTTTGCGTGCCTCGGCTTCAACGTGCCCGGGCTCAACCACCGCGTTGACGAAGCCGGCGAGGCGGGCCTCCTCGGCGCTGAGCGGGCGCCCCATCACCAGCATCGCAAATGCCCGCTGATGTCCCATGGCGCGGGGTGCCAGCAGGCTGGACGCGGCTTCCGGAACCAGGCCGAGATGGATGAACGGCGTCGAGAATGTCGCACTCGTGGAGGCGACGACGTAGTCGCAATGGAACAACATGGTGGTGCCGATGCCGATGGCGATGCCGTCGACCGCAGCTACGATCGGCTTGGCGTTGTCGGCCAGCGAATAAAGAAATTTCGTGGCCTCGGATGCGCGAGGCGCGTCGGTGTTCGACGTGCCGTCCTTCAGGAAATCCTCAAGATCGTTGCCGGCGGTAAAGGCGCCCGCTCCGCCAGTGATCATGATGCAACGGATCGTGGGGCTCGCCTGCGCGGCGTCGATCGCGTCCCTCATGCCGCGATACATGTCTTGCGTGATCGCGTTCTTCTTCTCCACTCGCCGCAGCGTGATCACCCGCACGGCGTCTTCGTCGGTGACTGTGAGGTGTCCGGTCATGGTGCGGTCCTAAGACAAGCGGCAAGCGCGGGTAGCTAGTCTTTCGAAAATATCCTACATCATCGCCCACGGCGTCCAAAACCTGGGATGCCGGGTTTGACGTGGCGCAACGAGGCGCGAGGAGCCCAACGATGCAGCTGACCGGAATTCACCATTTGACCGCGATTTCCGCGAAACCGCGCGAAAATCTCGCATTTTATAACGGTTTGCTGGGGATGCGGCTGGTCAAGAAGACCGTCAATCAGGACGACGTCAGCGCCTATCACCTGTTTTATGCCGACGGAAAGGCCAATCCCGGCACCGATCTCACCTTCTTCGATTTTCCGGCAGCACCAGAGCGGCGCGGCACCAACAGCATTTCGCGCACGAGCTTGCGCGTCGCGGGCGAAACGAGCCTTGGATACTGGCGGGATCGCCTGCGCAAGGCGGGCGGCCATACCGGCGAGGTCACCGAAGTCGATGGCCGCTTGACGTTGCCGTTCGAGGATGGCGAAGGCCAACGTCTGGTGCTGGTCGATGACGGCGGGGCAGGTCCGGCTTCGCCATGGGAGAAGAGTCCTGTGCCGGCCGAGCACCAAATTCGCGGGCTTGGTCCGATTGTGCTCAATGTGTACGATCTTTCGCGCACTTCGATGGTTCTGACCGGGGTGATGAATATGCGGCACGTGCGCGACTATGCTGCCCCCGATGCACAGGCCGAGGTTCGGGTGTTTGCGATGGGTGAGGGCGGCCCGGCGGCAGAGTTGCACGTCGTCGAGCAAAAGAATTCGCCGATGGCGCGGCAGGGCGCCGGCGGGGTTCATCACGTGGCGTTTCGAACGCCCGACGAGGCGCAATACCACGGCTGGACGCGGCGCCTGAGCGAACTCGGCATTCCCAACAGCGGCGAGGTCGACCGGTTTTATTTCCGCAGCCTGTATTTTCGCGAGCCGAACGGCATCCTGTTCGAGATTGCCACCGACGGCCCCGGCTTTGCCACCGACGAGCCGATGGAAACGCTTGGCGAGAAACTCGCGCTGCCGCCGTTCCTGGAGCCGCGCCGCGCGGCGATCGAAGCTGGGCTCAAGCCGATCGGGTGAACTATCGGCGTGGAATCCTCGCGAACGCGATAACGGCTCCAGACGTCATCGCCGCTTTTCGTCATGGCCGGGCTTCGTCCCGGCCATCCACGTCTTTCTTGTCCAAATGCAGCCAAGACGTGGATGGCCGGGGATAGGCGAGCGGAAGCGACGCCGTCCTTCGGACGGCTAAGCCCGGGCATGACGTGCTTCACCGCAGACCGCAATCCATCGACGTCTCACGAGGTTGAAACATCCAGTTCCCCGAAACTACCAGCCACCAGCGGCCCCAACCTCTCCATCGTATCGCCTTGGTTTGGTCAAACCCGGATGAAGTCTGGGGCAGGACATATGCGTAAGCCCGGCCATCTGGCGCCGGTGACATTGGACAAAGTACGGAGCGCCAATGCAGTCCACGGTGAAGCCGAAACCGACCGACGATCCGCACGATTTCCTCGTGGTCCCGCCCGATGCCGTTCGGGTCGTGCCAGGGGAGGAAGAACTCTCCGATCTGCTGCGCGCGGCCGCGCGCCAACAGGCTGACCCGCAAATCCACGCCGAGTCGGGCTCCGCTGCTGCGCCACCGGTGCCACCTGTCGACACGACGTTTCGCCCCTCGGCCGTCAACGATGTCCTCGGCTCGGGCGGCGGGCCGTCGATCGGGAGGCGGATAGGTCGCGCCTTCGCCGCGTTGCTGCTGGCAGCGTGCATCGGTGCCATGGCCGTTGGTTGGCAGGCCTTTGGCTATGCGGGCAAAAAACTGATCGTGAAGTGGACGCCGCAGTTCGTCCTGACGTCGCTGTCGATGGATAAATGGGGTCTGTCTGCGCCGTCGAGTTCGCCTTCGATCGAGGCGTCCGCGTCGGATGCGTCGCAGCCCGCAGCGCTTGCAGCGTCCGAACCGGAAGCCGTCGCGGCGAACGCCGCCTCCCAGTCTCCCGACTCGGCGCGGTTGCTGCAGTCGATGGCTCGCGACCTCGCGAGCGTCTCGCAAGAGGTCGAGCAACTCAAGGCCAGCATCGAGCAGCTCAAGACGAGCCAGCTGCAAATGTCCCGCGACGCGGCCAAAGCTTCTGAGAGCAAAGCTTCTGAGAGCAAGGCTTCTGAGAACAGGGCTCCAGAGAACAGGGTTTCGGAGCAGAACGCGCGGGCCAGGATGTTGGCTCCGCCGCGGCCGGTCGTCGCGCGAGCGCACAAGCCGGCGCCGGTGCCATATCCGCCTGCGCAAGCCGCTGCACCTTACGTGCCGCAGGCTTATGTGCCGCGGCAGCCTGAACCTTCACCTCCATCGCCGACCACGGGTCAGCAGCAGCTCGAGCCGGGCTTTGAATCGGCGCCGCGGCCACCGATGCCGGTGCGGCAGGGCGTGAATCCATAAATAGAGCGGCGTTGGCGGACGTCCGCTGCTCCCGGACTTAAGTCGGGCATGGTGCGAGGTCCGAAAGGCGCGCTACGTCTACTCGAAAGTCACGCCGATCCGGAATTCTCTACGCCAAACGACATGGCAGGGCAGCTGCAATTCATCTTCCGGGATAACCAATGTGAATTGCGCAGGGATACCGAATTGGTTGGGCACTTCCAGCGCGGCCCCCGTAAGCGAGATATCGCGCACCACGCAATTAACAGGACCGCCAATGAATTCGATCGTGGCGGCTTTCGTGACGCGGTAACGAGGCGCAATCCGAGTTTCGACCATCTAATGCTGCCTAGTGGAAACCAAAACTTGCCTCTTCCGCCCGAATCATCCGAGGCAGGTGGCCGGCGAAATATCCGCTGCAATTATTTGGATTCTCGAAATACAGGGTATAATTTAATCCTTCCTTAAATCGGCAGGACGCGGAATGATTCAAATCAAGCCACTGCTGCCTTTAACCAGGCCAGGAGGGGATCGAAACAGGCCAGTCCTCTGACCGGTATTCCTATCCCAGCAGCACCACGTCCGCGCCATTCACGGCTTCCGCGCTGTCCATCACGGTCCGCTCCAGCGAGGGCGCCTGCACCGAAATGTTTTCGGCGAAGAACCGCGCCAGCGTCACATAGCGCTGCGAATCGCCCTCACCAAGGCTGCGCGCGGCGAGCGCCTCGGCGGCCAGCATGCATCCGCCGAGCGTCGATCCGAACAGCCGCAGATACGGCGTTGCACCCGCGAGCGCGTCGTTCGGGGCCGAGGTGACGCGCTCGAGCAACCAGCGGCTGGTGCGCTCGAGCGAGGCCAATGCGTCGCGCAGCTTTGCGCCCGTGGTGCCGAATGCCGGATCGTTCGACGCCTCGACCTGGTTGACGGTGCCCTTGAGTTCGTCGAGCAAGGCCCAAACCTGTTCGCCGCCATTGGCGGCGAGCTTGCGCGTCACCAGATCGATCGACTGGATGCCGTTGGTGCCCTCATAGATCGGCGTGATGCGCGCATCGCGATAATGCTGCGCGGCGCCGGTTTCCTCGATGAAGCCCATGCCGCCATGGATTTGCACGCCGAGCGAGGCGACCTCGTTGCCGATGTCGGTGGAGAACGCTTTCGCGATCGGGGTCAGCAGCGCGCCGCGCGCCGCCGCAGCCTCGCGCGTTTTGGCATCCGTGGCGCGCACGGAAACATCGAGCGCCACCGCTGTCGCATAGCAAATCGTGCGCGCCGCTGCGGTGAGCGCGCGCATCTGCATCAACATCCGCTTGACGTCGGGATGCACGATGATGGGGTCCGAACCGTCGCCCACCTTATCCACCGCGCGGCCCTGGCGGCGCTCCTGGGCAAAGGCGAGCGCCTGTTGGTAGGCGCGGTCGGCGATGCCGACGCCTTCGAGCCCGACCGCGAGCCGGGCCTGGTTCATCATCGTGAACATGCATTGCATGCCGCGGTTTTCTTCGCCGATCAAATAGCCGATCGCACCGCCGCGATCGCCCATGGTCATGGTGCAGGTCGGCGAAGCGTGCATGCCGAGCTTGTGCTCGACGCCGCTGGCGTAGATGTCGTTGCGCGCGCCCAGCGAGCCGTCGGGGTTGACGAGAAATTTCGGAATCAGAAACAGCGAAATGCCTTTGGTGCCCGCCGGCGCGTCGGGCAATCGCGCCAGCACGAAATGCACGATATTGTCGGTCATGTCGTGGTCGCCATAGGTGATGAAGATCTTGGTGCCCTTGATGCGATAGCTGCCGTCGCCCGCCCGCTCGGCGCGGGTGCGCAGCGCACCGACATCCGATCCCGCCTGCGGCTCGGTCAACTGCATGGTGCCGGTCCATTCACCCGACACCAGCTTTTCGAGATAGATTTTCTTCAGTTCGTCGCTGCCATGGGCGTCGAGCGCCTCGATCGCGCTCAGCGTCAAGAGCGGGCAGAGGCCGAAGGCGATGTTGGATGCGCTCCAGATTTCGGTGCAGGCCGCGTTGATGGCGAGCGGCAGGCCTTGGCCGCCAAAGGCTTCCGGTCCGGACACCGCGTTCCAGCCGGCTTCCGTCCAGCGCTTGTACGCATCGGGCCAGCCGGGGGCTGTGGTCACCTTGCCGGCGTCGAGCTTGATGCCGTGTTGGTCGCCGATCGCGTTGAGCGGCGCCAGCACGTCGGAGGCAAATCGGCCGGCTTCTTCCAGCACCGCGGCCGCGATCTCATGATCGAAATCGCCGTAATGGCCGGCGTTCACGGCTGCTTGGAGGCCGGCGCCATGATGGAGGGCCAACAGCATGTCGTTGATCGGGGCGCGATAGGTCATGACCAAGTTCTCGCTTTTGGGTCTCGCTTTGGCTAACGGCTGCCCACCGTCTTCCCACGAAACCGCCGGTCTCTCAACATACTGATGGGTGAAATTGAGCCGCCATCAAGCTCGCGGCTGTATATTTTCCGGCTCGGAAAGGCCTGGATCCTTTCAAAAGAGTTGCGCTGCCGGCGACTGACAAAACCCGCCTCAGATTCAACCTGATTTCAGGTTCCAGCCTGTTGAAATGGCTCAACTCCCTCTATAGACCGGCGTGGCCGGAGGGAATCCGCGGCAAGGGTGTCCTGCCGCATTCCCGTAGGAGCTATTGGGGCGTCGCCAAGTGGTAAGGCAGTGGATTTTGATTCCACCATACGGAGGTTCGAATCCTCCCGCCCCAGCCAGGCGTTCCGCGTTTTAGAGAATTTCCTTCTTTGGATGAGAAAAGCCCGCTGAACGCGGGCTTTTCTCATCGCCAATAGTCTCTAGAGACCGATGTTCGAACTTTTTGGGCCGAGAATTCCCAAAAGTCTCCAGCCGAATCCAAGAAAACTCCCGTTTTCTGAAGACTCGCCTTGGAGACCAAAGAATAATTCCACTGCGTGAAAGACGTCGTAGTGTTTCCCGGTCTCCGGCCGGCCGTTTCTTATCGTTGCGTAAAATGTAGAGAAGGGGTGTGTCGCCCTCGTGGCATCGCATTCTCCCGCGAAGAATTCTTGGGGTTCGGCTCGGGCCATCGCTTGGCTATCAAGATCCCACGCTGACTTCGCCGCCGGTGGCGACGCCACGGAAGTGCCATGTCCCGGCTGCACGGAAGGTGCTAGCAGTGCCGAACGTGTCTTCCATGAACTGCATGTAGCTGATCTTGTCGGCCGTCACCTTGGCGAGTAGCGCGAAGGGCGAGGTAATCTCCTTGCCAAGCGTGCGCGTCTTGTAAGTAAAGCTTCCGAACATGGCGACCGCGCTGTCATTTGCGATCACGTCTCGGACCTCGAACGCCTTTGTATCCCAAACTCTGGCGACGCCGCTGAAGACGTCAACAATGCTTTGCGGGCCATGGTTTGTACCGGTCCAAGGCAGCACCTTGTGCAATTCAGGATTGTCGAAGTTCAGCGAGACATAGACGACGTCCGCGGTGGTGAGCCCGCGCACATGTTCCAGGTTCGTCGGGTTCGAGAGAAGTGTTTGCATCAGTTCAAGCGGCGTCTTCATATCGGACTCCATTATGCAGGTCGGAAGGTTAAGTATCCATGGGCTTCGGCGCGCATCTACAGTTTGTAAAGTGCCATGGCATTCTCGTAAGCGATCTTACGTCGGTCGCTCTCGCTGATGGGGACTGTGTCGATAAACTCTCCGCCCTCCGCGTAATCCTCATATGGGTAGTCGTTCGAAAAGAGGATGCGATCGGCACCCATGGTCAACATCGTGCAATGAAGCGCCTGGGTGTTGAAGTTTCCGCTCGTGGTGACCCAGATGTTCTCCGCGAGATAGTCGACCAAGCGCTTCTTCGTAAAGCGGCCATTCGGACTGAAGTTGACGCCGTGCTGGATGCGCCAGGCGAGAAACGGCAGGGACTCACCGAGATGACCGAGCACTAGCTTGGCAGTTGGAAATCGATCGAAGATCCCGCTATAGACGATGCGCAGCGCATGAGTCGCCGTCTCCGGGGCGAATCCCCAGTTCGCGCCGGTAAGCTCCGGGTGGTTCTCGTACATGACAGCTTTGTGCGACGCGCGCGGGTGCAGGTAAAGCGGCACGTCGAGCGCTGTCAGCGCTTCCCAGAATGTGGTCATCCGCGCATCGTCAAGATAGATCAAATTGTCTGGGCTCTCGACTTGGGTGTACCCGTTTATCATGACCCCTTTGAAGCCGAGCTTGGTAATGCATCGCTCAAGCTCGCGCACGGCCTGGTTGGGATCCTGGAGCGCGAGGGTCGCCATACCAACGTATCGACTCGGATGCGCGCGCACCTGTTCAGCGAGAAAGTCGTTTACGGTGCGAGCGGTGTTTTGCGCTTCAGCCCGGTCGAGGATTCCCTGCACGCCGAAGGTGCGAAACCCGGCACCGAAGGAGAGCAGCACTTTGTCAACGCCAGCCTCGTCCATGGCTTTGAGACGCGTCGTGTCAAAGTCTAGAAGGCGCTCCTGCACCAGCGCAAAATACTCAGGCCCAAGATGGCCAACACCGGCCTCCTTACGGGTCTCAAACCGGCCCTCGCTGTCCCGCATGAACACAATCGGATGGCCAAAGTGTTCCTCAAGCGCGATTTTTCGTAAGGGTACCGGCGCAGGCGGTTCGCCAAGTTTGGGTAGACTGGGAACGGGCATCAGATTTCTCCCGCAAGAGTTTGTGGCGTTTGTGGTGCTTGCGTGAAGGAATGAACTACCGGCGCGGGCTCAAAGCAGCATCGAGGTTGTTCAAGACCCCGAGCTGAGCAAAGATGACCGACCCCTCTGGGTAGCAATCGAAACGCTTAATCTTGCCGTCTTCGAGTTCGAACACGTCGCAGCACGGGGCATCCATTTTCTTACCCGTGGCCGGCAGCTCGCCGAAGGGAGTCTGCAGCGAGCCATCGTGAGTGCCCTGCAGGGCCAGTTGCACCACGACGACATTCCCATCGGCATAGACGCGATATAGTTCGCGGTGCATCTTGGAAAACGCCGTGCCGTAGTTGCGGACCGGGTCGGCGAGGGTGCGACCACGGTAGGTCGCGCCCACCGAATTGTCCGTGAACACCCCATCGGGCGTGAACAGGCTAATCCAGCCTTCCAGATCCTTCCGTTCGGCAACCGCATAGGCGTTACGAACAGCGGACACATTGTCATTGCTCATGATACGGCTCCTTGCTGGTGATTGAACTTTAGTCAGAGGCGATCAAGGATCACTTCAAGGTCGCTTCTGTGAGGCCTTGATGTTTAGGTGTCGGGACGACTTGTTGACTCGGGCGCTACGAGACGGATTTGCGTTTTCACCTCTTGAAACTCTTCCATAGCGCGTAGCCCCCGGGCGCGTCCGATGCCGCTGTGTTTAAAGCCGCCCTCTTCGAAAGCGTCATGAAGAACTGCCCAAGTGTTGGTCCATACGGTGCCTGCCTTGATGGCGCGCGCAACTCTCTGAGCGCGGTCGATATCTTTGGTGAAGATCGCAGCAGCCAGGCCGAAAACGGTGGCATTCGCGCGGGTGATGGCTTCTTCCTCTGTCCCGAACGTCTCGAAGCTTAGTACTGGGCCGAATATCTCCTCTTGGATCAGCGGAACGTCCAACGCTTTTGTTTCGAGCATGGAAGGACGATAGAATGCACCGGCAGCCAAGGGCCCATCCAGGATGGGACCCCCGCGAACAATGATCCGGGCATATCGCTTTGCATCTTCGACGAAACGGTCGATGCGAGTGACATTGGCGCGATCAATCAGAGGCCCCATTTCACTCTTCGGATCGTCAGCACGTCCGACCACGATCTTCTCTAAGAGAGACGCGATGCGGCTTCGCCACGCATCGGCAACTCTTCGGTGCACGAGAACGCGCGACCCCGTCATGCAAAACTCGCCGTTGAACTTTGTCAGCGCGGTAACGACGAGTGGGGCGATGGTCTCGATGTCGGCATCCTCAAAAACGATTAGCGGAGTTTTTCCGCCCAACTCCAAGCTGATTCTTTTCAGTGTCTGCGCGCCTTTCTCGGCGACCTGACGACCGACCTTGGTGCTGCCGGTGTAATTGATGGCGTCGACATCGGACGATTCAACCATTAGCGGCGCGCCCTCGTTGCCGGATTCCGTGAAGATATTGAGCACTCCCTTCGGCAAACTCTGGGCTGCCGCTACCGCTTCCATGACCAGAGAATTTACCAACGCTGTCTGACCGGGGAGTTTTACGATCGTGGTGCAGCCGGCCGCCAGGGCTGGCCCCAAGGCACGGACGAGCAGCGCCAGTGGCGAATTCCAGGGAACGATGATTCCAGCGACGCCAATCGGCTCACGCATGGCGGTCGCGAACACACCTGGCGCAATCTCGGCCGCTGTGCCTGTCTGCGAGAGCGCGGTCCCTGCATTGTAGCGAAGTGTTGCTGGGCTCCAAGTGGCTTCGAGCGTCGCATCCCTCAATGGCTTGCCCATCTCGCGACTGATCATCAGCCCTATCGCTTCCGCTCGCTCGTCTAACCTGTCGGCGATTTCAAGAAGCGCCTGCATTCGAAGTTGTGGGTCATGAGCCCAAGTCCCGCTGTCGAATGCTCTTCGTGCGGCGGCGATGGCCGCTGTCGCTTCCGCGCGGCCACCTGCTGAGTACTGTCCGAGCACTTCGCCGGATGAGGGGTTTATTGAATTTTCTACCTTGGACGAGGCAACCCATTCGCCGTTGATCCAATTGCGCGCGGGCGCAGTGTTGCGGACAATGTTGCTGCCATTCATTGTCGATACTCTGCTTGGCGAAACGTCCTGACTCTTCGAAGGCCAGTCGCAGGTTGCGCGGGAAATTATTTTCACTGGCGACGAACGGTACGGCAGGGTTGATGCGCGTGTATATAATGTCTTTCAATTAGGTCGGTCGGTGTGCTGTCGTCACGACCTGCCGCGCGATGTTTGCAATTCGGAGCCAATAGCCGCGAGCAATTCCCGTGTGTCGAATGGCTTTTCAAAAAGAAGCCGCCCGCCCCGAGCCGCCGCGTGCTCTGCAGTTGCTAATTCATGACGGCCGGTAATCAGGATAACTGGCAGAGTTGGTCGGAAACTCCTGATGATCTCCTGAAGCGCAAATCCGTCAACGCCCGACATGCCAATGTCCGATATGACGCAGTCAACTTCGGCAATTGCCGTATCCAGGAATTGCTTCGCCGAAGCGAACAGTCGAACCCCGTAGCCGGCGGACACCAGCAAATCATCAAGCGATTCGAGAACGCGGTAGTCATCGTCAACCACGGCCACGACTGGCTTTATGGGCGAAGACACGACCATTTTTTCTTCCTCTTGCCGTGGCATAGCTCGCTAAGCATCCGAGGACCATTATATTTTTGCGTTATGTGGATGGGGCGCGGGTATGTTCAGCCTTCCCGCGATGCGCACCAAATCCGCGAGAGAACGGGCCTTCATCTTGTGCATGACCTTGCTGCGATGAATCTGGAACGTAATCTCGCTAATTCCCAACTCCGCAGCAGCTTGTTTGTTCAGCAATCCGCTGACCACGAGCGGCAGTACGTCACGCTCGCGTGGAGTAAGCGAAGCGTACCGGGCTTCAAGCGTCGCCAGTTCGGCCCGATCATGCCGTGACTCGCGATCGAGGTTCAGGGCGATATTTATGGCCTGCAAAAGGTGTTCTTCATTGACCGGCTTCGTTAAGAAGTCGATTGCGCCGCCTTTCATTGCGCGGACCGATGATGGGATGTCTCCGTGACCGCTGATAAACACGATCGGTGGATGCTGCATTGGCGCGATCGTCTTTTGGAGTTCGAGCCCGTCGATGTCCGGCAGCGAGACATCCAGAACAAGACAGCTAGGTACGTTTGGATTGTCGAAGCGAAGGTATTCGGCCGCAGATTCGAACGCGACGGACTCCAGATCGCGCGAAGCGAGCAAATCGCAAATCGCCTCCCGCACTCTGAAGTCATCGTCCACAATGATGACCAACTCAGATTTCTGCGTCATCCTGAGCTTCCGACCGCAACGGTAGCGTGAGAGAAAATACCGTTCCTTGTGGCTGGTTATCACGCACCTGAAGGGCTCCGCCGTGAGCCTGAACGATGGAGCGACTGATGGCAAGGCCAACTCCCAGGCCGTTTTGCTTGGTGCTGAAAAACGGCTCAAATACCTTCTCGGGATGCGCCACTCCGGGACCAAAATCGCGAACTTCGACTACTATACATTCATTCGTAAACTGCGAGCGAACGATTAGCCGCTTGGCGTGCTTGTTCGCACCCTCCATCGCTTCTGCGCCATTGCGAAGAAGGTTCATCAGCACCTGCTGAATCTGGATTCGGTCGGCTAGCACCGAAGGCAAGGCCCGAGTCAGCTCCAGTTCTATGGAAACGCCCCTGCGATTGAACTCGTCTTGGACCAAGCGCCTGACCTCGTCGATTACCTCATTGATGCGTAACGAACTCTTCGCTGGTGCCGCCTGTCTGAAAAGAGCGCGGATGCGCCGGACGATATCTGCTGCTGCGTTGCCATCCCTGTTAATACGTTCTATCGCCGCACGCGCCCGCGGGAGGTTAGGGTTATCGCCGGACAACCAAGTTTGGCAGGTCTGTGCGCTCGCAACAATTCCAGCCAGCGGCTGGTTGATTTCATGGGCAATGGACGCCGAGAGTTCGGCAACAGTTGCGGCTTGAGATGCTCGGGCAAGCTGGGTTTGCGTAGCTCGCAGCTCGTTCTCTGTCTTCCTGCCCTCATCGATATCAACCGACAAACCGTACCACTGGACGATGCGTTGCTGCTCATCCCGCAATGGCTCTCCGCGGGCGTGGTGCCAGCGATATTGACCGTCTGCCCGACGCAAGCGGTGCACGGCTTCGTAAGGGTCTCCGGTTTGAATTGCGTGGGAAAACGCTCTCGCGGTTTCCGGAAAGTCTTCCGGGTGGACGAATTCTTTCCAACCAAGATTGAGAAAATTCTCAAGGCGCAATCCGCTATAGTCGAGTACTTTTTGATTGATATGGGTAGGTTCGCCATCCGGTGCTGTCGACCACAACATGGACGGCATTGTTTCGATGATTTCGAGGAGCTTAAACTCGCTTTCTCGCAATTCGGCAGTTCGTTCCGCGACCTTCATTGCAAGTTCGTCATGAGCCTTGCGAAGCTGGCGCGCGCTGTCAGCAAGCGCGGCTTCGGCCCGCCGATGATTGTCAAGGAGCTGGTGCAGCTCGTTGAGGAGACGCGCATTCTCGATAGCGATGACCGCCTGGTCGGCGAATGTTGAAATCAGTTCGATCTGCTTGTCGGTGAATGGATCCACTTTTATGCGTGTAAGCGAGAAGACACCAATCACATTACCTCCGCGCATCAGCGGTACACCAAGATTGGTCCGTTGATGGAGCAACCTTTGATATCCGAACGCGGTATATTCAGGATCAGCCAGCACATCCGGAATTTGAACCGCTTTACCTTCCAGAGCCACACGGCCCGTAACGCCACCGCGGTCACGCCGCAACGGGTTTCGTGATGCGTACTGCTGCGCTTCTCGCGAAAAGCCAAAAACCGAGCGGATCCAATAGAGGTCTCCGTCCTGCATTGAAATGACACCACCGTCCGCCGCGCAAAGCTCGACAACCCGCTTTGTAAGCAAGTCGAGAACGGTCTGCAGGTCGAATGTTGAGCGGCTGATAATCTTGAGGATTTCAGCGGTGGCAGCCTGATGCTCTTGGGCCTCGTCGCGCTCACGTTTATACTTTGCGAGCTTTGTTTCCGAGGTCACTCCTGATCTGCGATGGCGCACGGTGTTCGACGCGTCGCGCCGCTTTGTCAATCTTGCTTTACGGGCTCGTGATTTCGCCATCTTGGGGTTTTTGTCGGGGTGCTGTCGCGTTACGTCCACCAAGGCTCAGAGCACGCCAGGTTCGGTCTGAAAATCTTTGGGATGATTAGAACAGGAAACTGTTGCCGGTGGAATAGGTTAAAGGGTCATTTTGACGCGACAGTATGCTCGTTTTCCCCGGCTTTTCACACGGTTTGGTGGAGCGTCAATGCGACGGAGGCCAACGAGTTTGCCCCAACACGACCATTGACTGCCGAGCGGCCATAGTCGCATTTCAATTAAAGACGATTACACTGCGAATTGACGCGCCCGATCGCATCGCCGAAAACCCATCATTTATCTCATTGAGGCCAATACGTTGTGTAATCACCTCATCAAGCATCAGACTCCCATTTAGGTAAGAATCGACAAGCAACGGAAAATCGCGCGCCGGGCGTGCGCCGCCGTAGCTTGATCGTCGAATGCGGCGTTCCTGCATCATCGAACCCCAGCAGCGGCGGTAAAGCGTCTGCGATTGTTTGTCTGCCAGGAGAAAAAATCCGCGGTCTCTACGACAAGGTTGGCCGTATTCCCGACGAGCGGCAGCCGGCCGCTCTTAACGAAATGGCCGACAGCCGATCCGCCGCAGCCGACTTTTGCAACAAAATCGGCACAAAGCGGACATGACGCGATGTCTGCTTGGAGTCCGTTATGCGCGCCGAAAACGGACGTCTCCAATGCTACCGAACGTGTCGTCTTCGGCTCGTGCCTTTGCCTCTTTGGCGAAAGCATTCGCCAGGTGCTCAGCGGCACAGCCTCACTCCGAGCGCGCTGCGGTAACCAGCGCTTTGTTGACAGGGATCGGCGCTTTGGGCTCAATGAGCCTCGGACAATGTGCGGCCTTCATCGTTCCCGATATGGCGGAGCGCGAAGGCAGGATGCGGCGAGGCGATCAAAAGAATCGCAGTGCATCGGGAGGGTAGCAAATGCTGGACTTCGTTCAGCAGTTGGTGAGTGGCATTGCGCTCGGCTGCGTCTACGGCCTGATCGCGCTCGGTTTCGTCCTGGTCTACAAGGCGACCGAGGTCGTGAACTTCGCGCAGGGCGATCTGATGATGCTCGGCGGGTTCTTCGCCTTCACCTTCATTGGCCTGCTCGGGTTCAATTACTGGATCGGGTTTGCCGCGGCGGTCGCGGCGATGGCGCTGTTCGGCATGCTGGCGGAACGGTTGGTGGTGCGTCCGATCCTCGGCTATCCGCAGTTTTCCATCATCATGGCGACGATCGGGCTCGGCTATTTCTTGCGCTCCGTCGTCGGCATGATCTGGGGTACCGACGACTTCAAGATCGAGACCCCGTTCAGCCAGGGTGTGGTGCGGATCGGCTCTCTCGTGCTGGCCTATGACAAACTCTCGGTGATCGCGGCGACCATCATCCTTTGCGCGCTGCTCTATCTGTTCTTCAACCGCACCACGCTCGGCACCGCGATGCGCGCGAGTTCGGAGAACATGCTGGCGGCCTATTACATGGGCATTCCGGTCAAGCGCGTAGTGTCGATCGTATGGGCGATCAGTGCTGCGGTGGCGACCTGCGCCGGCGTCTTGTTGGCACCGATCACCTTCATTCATTCTAATGTCGGCCTGGTGCTGGGGCTGAAGGCGTTTCCGGCAGCGGTGCTGGGCGGCTTCGGCTCGATCCCCGGCGCCGTCGTCGGCGGCGTACTGATCGGCATGATCGAGAGCATGGCCGGCTTCTATCTGGCGGAGGGATGGAAGGACGTCGCGCCCTACATCGTTCTGCTCGTGGTGTTGCTGCTCAAGCCCGACGGCCTGTTCGGCCTGCACATGCGCAAGAAAGTTTAACGCCATGCGCTTCATGTTCAAGACCGATTATAAGGACGATATCCGGCTGTTTCCGCACTCCGGCTACGTCGTTTCCTACGGTGTCCTGCTTGCTGTTCTGGCGCTCGCGCCGTTCGTTCTCTCAAGTTACCTGGTTAGTCAGCTGGTGTTCGTTTGCATCTACGCCACCGTCGGCGTGGGATTAATGATTCTCACCGGCTTCACTGGGCAGGCGTCGTTGGGCCACGCCGCCTTTCTCGCCATCGGCGCCTATACCGCCGCCTATTTGCAGCAATTCAGCGTGCCGTTTCCGGTCTATTTCCTGGCCGCCGGGCTATTGACCGGAATCATCGGTGCGCTGGTCGGGTTCCCGGCGCTGCGGCTGCAGGGCATCTATCTCGTCATCGCAACGATCTCCTTTGCCTTCATTGTCGAGGAAATTCTGGCGCGCTGGGAGAGCGTGACCCATGGCAATGAGGGCATGCGCGTCAAAACCATTCAGCTGCTCGGCACGTCGGTGCCGCGCGACAGCCCGGCCTTTTATTTCCTCTGCCTCGGCGTGCTGATCCTGACCATTGTCGGCACGCTCAATCTGTTGCGTTCGCCCACGGGGCGCGCCTTTGTCGCGATCCGCGACAGCGAGACCGCAGCCAGAAGCATGGGCGTCAATGTATCGCTCTACAAGGTCAAGTCGTTTGCGATCAGCGCCGCCATCACCGGCTTCGCAGGGGTTCTGTTCGCCCACAAGCTGTCTTTTATCAGCCCGGAAATGTTCACGCTGCAGCTTTCGATCGAGTTCATCATCGTGATCCTGATCGGCGGCGCGTTCAGTCTGCATGGCGCCGTCCTGGGGGCGATTTTCATCGTCATGATCGATCCGTTCCTGACCTACCTCAAGGACGACGTTCCCGGAATGGTCGCCGGCGTCGCCGCGGCATTCGGCGCCGGAAGTGAACGCGCGGCGCACATCCAGGGTGACGTTGCCGCGTTCGCCTCCGCGAACGGCCTGAAAGGTGCGATCTATGGAATCATTATTGTGCTGTTCGTGCAGTTCGAGCCGCTTGGCCTGTACGGACGGTGGCTCAAGATGAAGCTCTTCTTCCAGCTGTTCCCGCTCTACAAGCGCGCCACCTTCAAGCGGCAGAAGATCTACGTGAAATCGGAGCGGAACCGATGAGCTATTTCCGCGCCGAAAATCTCTCGCTGCATTTCGGCGGCCTGAAGGCGGTCGATGCCGTCAGCTTCGCCGTCGAGAAGGGCGAGATATTGTCGATCATCGGCCCTAACGGGGCCGGAAAAAGTTCGATCTTCAACCTGATCTCGCGAATCTACAGGCCGACCTCGGGCCGGATTTATTTCGAGGATGAGGACATAACCCGCGAGCCGGCGTTCGGCATCGCCAAACGCGGGATCGCCCGCACGTTCCAGAACATCGAACTATTCGAGAATGCCACCGTGCTCGCTAATCTGCTGGTCGGACGGCACCGCCATTCCACCACGCAACTTTGGCAGGAATTGCTGTTTCTGCCGAGCGTGCGAAGCACCGAAAGAGACCATCGCCGCCGCGTCGAGCAGGTGATCGATTTTCTCGATCTTGCCGCCTATCGCGACAAGATGATCTCGGGATTACCCTACGGCGTACGAAAGGTGATTGAACTGGCTCGCGCGCTGTGCACCGAACCAAAACTGATCATGCTCGACGAGCCATCGTCCGGATTGAATGTCGAGGAGACCGACGACATGTCGTTCTGGATCCGCGACATGAAGACCGAACTCGGCGTCACCGTGCTGATGGTCGAGCATGACATGACGTTGGTCAACCGCGTGTCCGACCGCGTGATCGCGCTGAACTACGGCCGGGTGCTGGCGATGGGAACGCCAGCCGAAGTGCAGCGTCATCCCGACGTCGTCGCTGCCTATCTCGGCACCTAAAGGGGACGATGGCATGAGCGCGCCCAACATCATCCTGAAGCTCAGCAACATCGAGAGCTATTACGGGCCGATCATGGCGATCCGAGGCATCAGCCTCGAGGTTCCGCGCGGCCGGATCGTGACTTTGCTGGGCGCCAACGGTGCCGGCAAGACCACGGTGCTCAAGACAATTTCCGGCATTCTCGATCCGCAGAAGGGTACGATCGAATTTCTCGGAAAGCCGATCCAGCGCATGGAAGCCGACAAGATCGTGCGACTGGGCTTGAGCCACGTGCCGGAAGGACGCGAGGTGTTTCCGTTCCTCTCCGTGCGCGAGAACCTGATGATGGGGGCTTATCCGCGCAGCGATCGCGAGGCGGTGGCTGAGGACCTGGAGCGGGTCTGCGGATATTTTCCGCGGCTGAAGGAGCGGCTCAACCAGCCGGCCGGGCAACTCTCGGGCGGTGAGCAGCAGATGCTGGCGATCGGGCGTGCATTGATGAACCGGCCGACATTGCTGCTGCTCGATGAGCCGTCGCTGGGGCTGTCGCCGATCCTGGTGAAGGAGATTTTCACCATCATCCGGCGTGTCAATGAAGAGCATGGCATGTCGATCCTGCTGGTCGAGCAAAATGCCAAGGTTGCACTGGAGACGGCGCATTATGGTTATGTTCTGGAGATCGGCCGGGTCGTCATGAATGACAGTTGCGAGCGGCTGATGCACTCCAAGGACATCCAGGAATTCTATCTCGGGGCCAAGGAAGCGGGCGCGCGAGGCGAACGGCGCTGGAAAAAGAAGAAAACTTGGCGTTGAATAGGGGTCTGCCTTGGAAAAAGGGCTGGCCGTCAAAGCCGGCATCCGGGGTGGGGCAGGTGAGGGAGGTATGAGCATGGCCGGACCGGCAGTGCTGACGGTCGCCGACACGATCGCGAAGAGCTTTGTGCTAGCGGTGGAGACGCGCGGCGATCGGCCGGCGATTCGTGAGAAGCGGCTCGGCATCTGGCAGCCGACCAGCTGGCGGCAATGGCTGCAGATCTCGAAGGAAATTGCCTACGGCCTGCACGCGATCGGCTTTCGGTCCGGGGACGTCGCATCGATCATTGCAAACGCGGTGCCGGAATGGGTGTTCGCCGATACGGGCATCCTGTGCGCTGGCGGCGTTTCATCCGGCATCTATCCGACCGATTCCGCGGCCCAGGTCGAATATCTCGTCAATGACTCCGCAACCTGCGTGATCTTCGCCGAAGACGAGGAGCAGCTCGACAAGATCCTGTCGTGCCGCGCGCGCTGTCCGACCCTGCGGAAAATCGTCGTTTTCGATATGGAGGGGTTGAGCGGCTTTTCCGATCCGATGGTGATGTCGCTGGCCGAATTCACCACGCTCGGACGCAACCACATCAACGGTCGCGAGGCGCTGTGGGAGGCGATGATCGCAAGCCGTGGCACCGATGATCTCGCCATCCTGGTCTACACCTCCGGCACCACGGGGCCACCAAAGGGCGCGATGCATTCCAACCGCGGCGTCACCCACCAGATGCGCCACGCCAACGATCTGTTTCCCTCTACCGATGACGAAGAGCGCCTGGTGTTCCTGCCGCTCTGCCATGTCGCCGAGCGGATCGGCGGCTATTACACCTCACTGGCGCTGGGATCGGTGATGAATTTCGCCGAAAGCCCGGAGACGGTACCCGACAATCTGCGCGAGGTGCAGCCGACCGCGTTTCTGGCTGTGCCGCGGATCTGGGAGAAATTCTATTCGGGGATCACAATCGCGCTGAAGGATGCGACCCCGTTCCAGAACTGGATGTACCGCCACGCGCTCGGAATCGGCTATCGCATGACCGATTGCAGACTGGGCGGCGAGATGCCTTCGCTGGGGTTGCGTCTCGCCAACCGGGCCGCCCACTGGCTGGTGTTTCGCAACATCCGTCGCATGCTTGGGCTCGACCGCTGCCGTCTGGCCTTTACCGGTGCCGCACCGATCGCACCGGACTTGATCCGCTGGTACCTCGCGCTAGGCATCGACATGCGCGAAGTCTACGGCCAGACCGAAAATTGCGGCGTCGCCACCGTGATGCCGGCGGACCGCGTCCAGCTCGGCTCGGTCGGAAAGGCCGTACCCTGGGGCGAGGTCAAGATCTCGCCCGAAGGCGAAATCCTGATCAAAGGCGACTTCCTGTTCATGGGTTACCTCAACCAGCCCGAAAAGACCGCTGAGACCATCGACACAAAAGGATGGCTGCATACCGGGGACGTCGGCTCGATCGACAATGAAGGGTTCGTGAAGATCACCGACCGGATGAAGGACATCATCATCACTTCGGGTGGCAAGAACATCACGCCGTCGGAGATCGAGAACCAGCTCAAATTCTCGCCCTACATTTCGGACGCCGTGGTGGTCGGCGACAAGCGGGCCTATCTGACCTGCCTCATCATGATCGACCAGGAGAATGTCGAGAAGTTCGCCCAGGACCACGACATTCCCTTCACCAATTACGCCAGCCTGTGCCGGGCGGCGGAAATCCAGGATCTGATCCAGCGCGAGATCGAGGCGGTGAACGCCAATTTTGCCCGTGCCGAAACCGTCAAGAAGTTCTTCCTGATCGAGCGACAGCTGACGCCTGAGGACGAGGAACTGACGCCGACCATGAAGCTGAAACGGAATTTCGTGAACAAGCGCTACGCGATCGAGATCGACGCCATGTATGGTGAGCGGGCTGTGGCGTAAGCGGCGGAAAGGATTCGGAAACGGCGAAGGACCGAGGCCCCACCCTTCGCCCCATACGGGCCAACGAAGAGGAGACTTGAAATGTGGAAATCGTTCAAGGCGCTGGGCCTTGCGGTGAGTGTGCTAGCGCTGACCCATCTGCCGGCGACAGCCCAGACCAAGGTCACCAATGAAGGCATCTCGGCCACCGAGATCGTGATCGGTACCCACCAGGACTTGTCCGGCCCGATCAAGGTCTGGGGCGTTCCGGTTTCCAACGGCATGAAAATGGCGGTGGAGGAAATCAATGCGGCCGGCGGCATCAATGGCCGCAAGCTCCGGATGATTCTGGAGGACAACGGCTACGATCCGAAGAAGGCGGTGCTGGCGTCGCAAAAAATGGTCGAGCGCGACAAGATCTTCGCCATGGTCGGTCCGATGGGATCGCCGACCGTGCTCGCCGCGCAGGACATTCTGTTCGATGCCGGCGTGTTGCAGCTGTTCCCGCTGACGGCGGCCGAATTCACCTTCAAGTTCGATCCCTCGAAACCGCAGGAGCGGCTGAAGTTCAACAACCTGCTGCCCTACGTCGAGAGCACCCGCGCCGCGCTCAAATACATAATGGAGGCGAAGAATTTTAAGAAGCCCTGCATCATGCATCAGGACGACGAGTACGGAAAAAACGTGCTCGACGGCTTCACCCAGCAGCTCGACGCGATGAAGGTCACGCCGGCCTCAATCACCAGCTACAAGCGCGGCGCATCCGACTTCAGTGCGCAGGTGGCCAAGATGAAATCCGACGGCTGCGACCTGGTCGTGCTGGGCACCGTCATCCGCGAGACCATCGGCGCGATGAACGAAGCCAAGAAGCTCGGATGGGATGTGACCTTCCTCGGCGCCACGCCGACCAACGTGCTTGAAGTGCCCACCCTCGGCAAGGAAGCCGTGGAAGGGCTTTACGCCGCGTCCAGCTTCGAGATTCCTTATGAAGATACTGCGCAGGGAAAAGTGAAGGACTGGCTCGTTAACTACAAGAAGATGTTCGGCACCGACGCCAATACCCAGGCCATCATCGGCTACAATGCGATCGAGACGTTTGCTCATTACGTGAACAAGGCCGGCAAGGATCTTTCGGGCCAGAAGATGCTCGACGCCTTGGAATCAGGCGACAAGTTCCTGGATATTTTCAATTCGCCGCCGACCAAATTCTCCAAGACCGATCACCTCGCCAACACCGTGACGCAGGTCCAGCAAATCAGGAACGGCCGCTGGGTGCTGACGAAGGACAGCCTCTCGTTCTAACGACATGGCTGCGCGCGCTGATCGCGCGCGGCCGAGCGAGACTATAGTGCCCTGCAATCCCGGCAGCTGGTGACAGCTGCCGGCAGGGTCGTCGCTTTCTCGGAGCACTATGCGGATCGCTCTCTCGGACCAGCCGGATAATTCCCATCTGTCCTATCGAGTACGGCGATGGATGGAAGCCAGCGGCCTTCCTGTACCCAATTCGTCGGTATATGATGCTTTGTACCATCGGTTGCGTCGATAGCTCAGGTCCATGTTAGACGGCGTTTCTCTCGATCAACTGCGCACCTTCATCGCCGCCGTCGACGAAGGAAGCTTTTCGGCCGCCTCCCGCAAATTGCTGCGCTCGCAGTCCGTCGTGAGCGAGACGATCAGCAATCTTGAGGACCAGATCGGCGTGCCGCTGTTCGATCGCTCCGGCCGCTATCCCAAACTCACGCCCGCGGGAGTTGTTCTGCTGGCGGATGCGCGCAGTATCGTCACCGGGGTGGATTTGCTGAAGGCGCGGGCCAAAGGCATGGCCGTGGGCCTGGAGCCGGAATTGTCCGTGGTGATCGACGTCTTTTATCCGATCGACGCGATTACCCAGGTGGCTAAGGAATTTCGGCAGAAATATCCGGGGGTGGCGCTCCGCATCTATGTCGAGGCGCTCGGCGCGGCCATTCAGCCCATTCTGGACGGCCGCTGCAGCATCGGCATTATCGGCTCACTCCCGGTCATTCCAGATACACTCACCAATGAGCGGTTAGCGGGCATCGCGTTCTTCATGATAGCTGCCGGCGAGCACCCACTTGCTTCTTACAAGGGCAAGATTCCGAAGGAAGTTCTTGGAAAACACACCCAGATCGTTCTCACCGACAGGTCGGACCTCTCCGCCGGGCGCGAATTCGGCGTGATGTCGCCGACGACCTGGCGGCTCGCTGACCTTTTCGCCAAGCATCATTTTTTGCTCAATGGCCTCGGCTGGGGTGGAATGCCGTTGCATGCGGTGCGCAAGGATTTGGAAGAAGGGCGCCTTGCCGTGCTCCGCATCGAAGATGTGCCGCCCGAGGGCTCGATACTGTCGATGTCGGTGGTGTGGCAGACCAAGTCGCCGCCTGGGCCCGCGGGCCGATGGTTCATCGAGCGCTTGAAGCAAATTCCGCTGAGCGTGGGCAAAGTGCCGAAGCCGCCCGTCATCAAGAAAAAAGCTAGACAATCGACGAAAGCTTAAGCCTGCGGCTCGCGACCAGTACCCAAATCGCCGCCTTCAGGGCTGGAGCGATCAGCCTCGACCAGCTTAGCGTGGGAAGTGCAACGCCTTCCGCGGCTGCGAGTGCCGCTTGATCTGAAAGTGCGCGCGACTGTGTCCGGCAGATCCAGGTCAACTCGATTTCGTGGAGACGAAACGTATTGGCCTGGACCCCGCATTGAGCGACGACGACAGCTCATATCCGAAATGCCGATGGATACCATCTGAATAAGCTGGCTTGCCCGATTGCGCGCCCCTCGTACTTTCTCCTCCTCGTCAACCACACGCACGAGGAGCTGAGGTGAGCATGCCCGTGTTGCGCTATTTTGGTTGGGTCGGAAGCTTTCTGCTGGCGCTGCTTTTTGTAGCGAACCGGCTTTTTCCTGAGCCGATTGCCCGCGCGTCGTTATCCGACGTGCCCTTGAGGGACAAGATCGGCATTCGGATCCATTCGGATCATAAATGGCCTGAGAGGGTGGTCATGGACACAACGATGACGATGCCATCGCTTCACGCAAAAGCGAATTCCGAGGCGGCATCACGAGCCGAGACGTTCCCCGCGAGCACTGGGAGCGTTCATCTTGCCGGTCTTCATCCAGCGGCAGCGCCGGCCAGTCTGACAATGGCGACGGCTATCCATCTCCCTGCTCGATAGGACAGATCGGAATTACTCGGCTGGTCCGATGGAGCGATCCGCATACATTTCCCGGCAGCAAACGGATTTGAGCTACGGAGACGATCATGTCGCGAACCGCACTCCGAAGAACACTGATGGCCACCGCCGTCCTGTTCGGATTGGTTTCTACCGGATTTGCTTCGATTGCCTTGGTGAAGGCGCCCCACGACTTCCCGTCGCACCGGGCCGTGATGGCCAAGTCGTACGCGGCCAATCGATCCGCAACCGCTCGTTCTGACCACGTAGCGCTGCTGATCGCCAATTCGAACTATCCCGATGCCGACATTCCTCTGCCAGAGGTTGCCGCAGGCGCCGATTTACTGGCGAATGTCCTGCATAGCCATGGTTTTGTCGTTGACGTCGTTCGGGATGCGACCCGCGCAGGAATTACGCAAGCGGTCGACCGGCTGAAGGCAGAGGCGCGGCCAAGCTCGGTCGTGCTCGTTTATTTTGGCGGATTCGGAGTCCAGTCGAGAGGCCAAAACTACATGATCCCCGTCGACGCAAAGATCTGGGAGGAGCGTGACGTCCGTCGCGACGGCATGAGCGTCGAGGAAACGCTATCCGAGCTGAGCAGCGCCGGAGCGCGCAAACGGATCGCAATCGTCGACGCCTCCCGCCGCAATCCCTATGAGCGACGCTTCCGGGAATATTCACACGGACTTGCGCCGATCGGGGAAGACGGGAATTCGATCGTCATCACCTCGACGTCGCCGGAGCAGGTCGTCGAGGACGCTGGCACATTACCGAACCGTTTCGTGAATGGCCTCGCTGCCAAAATAAATCCGTCGTCGCTTCCGGTCGAAGAGATTCTCACGGCGAGAGCGGCCGCGTCCCCGGGAGATCGGCACGAGCAAGAGCATTCCGGATCTCCGGTGGCATCGAACGTGAACAGTTGAAGCTTTCCGCTTGCCCTTGAGGCGATTCCTGCTCGCGCTGCCGCAGACGACATCAAGGACGAGACATGAAGATCGAGACCAAGACGCAGATCAAGAGGAAGAAATTCATGAGCAATTCAATGCAGCCGGCCGTTCTCGAAAGACCCAGGGAGCTGACGGAGCTCAGCCAGCTCGCCTTCGAGGTCATCGCGGGTGACTACAGCCGTCCGGGCAATCAGCCGGCCAACTACACCCTCGTGAAGGGGCGACGCGAGGCGCTATTGCTGGACGTCCCGTTTGGTCGCGCCGACGCGCACCGGCTCATCGCAAGAATTCTGGACACGGGCCTGAAGCTGCACACGATCCTCATTACCCAAAGTCGTCCAGATCATGTCTCCAGCCTTGATCTGTTGACCGACGTGTTTCCGGATGCGGCAGTGGTTGCACATTCCGCCGTGGCCGCCGACATCAAACGATTCATCCCGCTGAATTCCGACCGCCGGGCAGAAAGAATCGGTGACAACGCTACTCGCCGTAGCATTATTCCAGCTCCGCTCGGCTCCGACCACATCCGGCTCGAAGGCCACAAGCTCGAGATTCTCGGGCCGGTGCAGCGCGGTCACGTCCACGCGACCGCTCTCTGGGATCCGCGCACCCGCACCCTGATCGCAGGCGGCCTGGTGTTCAACAGCGTCTTCATCTTCCTGGGCGAACATCGACCGGAACAGTACGACGCATGGCTGGATAGCCTCGACTATCTGGAGTCGCTGAGCCCGAAAAGGGTTATCGCCGGTCGTTCCAAGCCCGACCTTCCTGAAGGCGCTAACGCGATCGCATGGACGCGCCGGTACATCAACGATTTCAGGACATTCGCGAAGATGGCCAAGTCGGCAGCGGAGATGACCGACATGCTGCGAGTCAGAAACCCAAACGCCATCGGCTTTCCGGCCTCGGATGGCCCATTCGAAATGTCGACCGGGGTCGCGAATGGAGAAATCGCGCTGGTCGGATGAATGACAAGAAACCCCGCCGGCCCTCGATCCAGCCGGCATGGCAACAAAGAGGACTATCATGAGCAGCAAGTTTTTACCAACACTCCCGATTCCCAAGCTTCTAGCGAGGGCGCTGATCGTATGTCTCGTCCTGGTCGGATCCCATCTTTTGATCTCCCGTCAGGCTTTCGCCGGCACGCGCTTCGACGGGACGTGGAATCTTGCTTTCGTGACTCAGCGCGGCGGTTGCGATCCCACCTATAATTTCATGGTCGATGTCGTGAGCGGGAACATCACCCATCCCAATATCCTGACGTTCAGGGGCCGCGTCGCTCCGTCAGGCGCTGTTGTCGCCTCGGTCAGAGTAGGGCAGAGGTACGCGTCGGGATATGGAAGGCTGTCCGGAGTGTCGGGGCGAGGCGTCTGGAGCGGACGTTCCGGCGAGACACGATGTACGGGTACGTGGGCGGCACGGAGAAATTGACCACCCGCGCCATGCGGCATGTCAAATTCGAACATGCATGATGGAGGAAGTGATGGATGGCGGACATTCTCTCGGATCGAGCGCCGACCAACACATCTCCCCGCTGACACCGCCAGTTTGGATCATCTCGTTAGTGATGGCGAGACTCGCTGAGTAAGAGCAACGAGCGGCTTGCTCGGAAAGTTAAGCGCAGTCCGAGCATCGTTTGGTCGGCTTGCCGGAATGACCGCTATTGGCACAACGGTCATCGATCATCGCTGGTTGAGGTCTGTTTTTGACCCATACCGATCCATACATGCGAGTGAACAAGAGCCCGCGAGAAATTGCGCACCGAACAAAAATGAAAATGCGTGCGGCGGTCTTTTACCGGGTGCCTTTTCCAAACTTGACATTGAGAATTTCGCGGACGTTGTACTCAACTCCAAATTCGTCGGTCCTACGCTTCCAGTCCGGATGCTTCTTAACGAGTCGATTGAGCCACCTATAAGACGCCTCTTTGGACCAAAAAATCTTTCCCTTTGCGCGTCCGATCATGGCCGCGGCAACGGGTTCACAGCCCCATCCGTGTCGCAGGCCTTCTGGTTCCGCGAGCCGCTCTGTGAGTTCTGGGTCCTCCGCCTGCCATTGCCGTTCACTGCGCAGGCCGACAGGTGGCGGTTCAGTCGCGGGCAACATGTCCTCTTTCATTGGTGTAGCCATAGTTCAGCTGCTCACCGGTCGCTCTCCCTACCTATTTCTTCCGGAGAATCGTCAGTGTGGCTGGCCAGTTCGTCGGCGCCGGATTGGGATGACGGGCGCATTCAATGAGCTGGCGATCATTTGGCCGAGGCTGATGAAGTCGAGCTCTCGTGGCGAGGTTCGCCGCCACACAAGGCCGATGTTGCGGCTTGGTTGTGGTTCGGCAAAACGGAGCAGTTTGACGCGGTGGTCCCGCAACTCGACCTCGATCGCGACTTCTGGCACCAGTGTGACGCCATAGCCGCATGCGACCATCTGCATGATCGTCGCGAGGCTGGTAGCGCCGAGACTGGCATTCACGCGGCTTCGCGCCTTCGCGCAATAGTCGAGCGCCTGATCACGAAGGCAATGGCCTTCCTCCAGCAGAATAAGTTTGCGTTCTTCGACGTCGTTCGGCGTGACGCGGGCATTGTCGGGTAGCGGATCATTCGCCGGCACCGCCAGCAGGAAGCGATCCATCAGGACATGCAGCGTTTCAAGCTCCGGCGCGTCAACCGGGAGCGCCATCAGCAATACGTCGAGCGCGCCGCGGTTCAGTTCGGCAAGCAATGTCTTGGTTTGCGTTTCTACTAAATCGAGATTCAGATCGGGATGCTCTCCCTGGAGCCGTGGCAAAATATGCGGCAATAAATAAGGCGCCAGCGTCGGAATGATGCCGAGACGCAAGGTCCCGCTCAGCAACTTGCTGCGATGCTGTGCCAGATCGACGAGATCGCGAGTCGCGCTAAGAATGGCTCCGGCGCGCTGAGCGATCTCGATCCCGATTTCGGTGAGGACCGGCGCGCCTGGGCGCCGTTCGAACAATTCAATGCCGAGAAATTCCTCGAGTTCGCGGATCTGCATCGACAGGGCTGGCTGACTGACGGCGCATTCCTCTGCTGCGCGTCCGAAGTGCTGGCACCGGACGAGGGCGTCAAGATATCGAAGCTGCCGTATCGTCAACATGAGCGTAGCCTTATGTTGGTACTATTTCAAAGCGACACTTCGCGGCGAGACCCATTCCTTCAACAAGCTCAAATCATCATAACGCGATGCAACAAACAGTAAACGCCGGAGTGTGCTGGCTCACGGCGTGGAACCTGTCACTCCGCTGCCAACGCGCGATCGCGAAACGGTAGCGCAAGCAAAGTCCAGACGTCGACAAGCGCCGCGCCGAGTTGGTCGATCAGGGCTCCGTCGTGGAGATTCGTCGGGGTGATGCGAAGACGTTCGGTTCCTCTTGGCACGGTCGGATAGTTGATGGGCTGGATGTAGATGCCGTGCCGGTCGAGCAGTAGATCACTCGCCGCCTTGCTCTTTTGCGGATCTCCGATCAGCAATGGCACGATATGGGTGTCGCTCGGCATCACCGGCAGGCCGGCCGAATCAAGCACAGCCTTGACGCGCGCTACCTGTTCGCGCTGCCGATTGCGCTCCCATGAGGAACCCTTGAGATGGCGGACCGCCGCGGTGGCGGCGGCGCAGACCGGAGGTGGCAAAGCGCTGGTGAAGATGAAGCCCGGCGCATAGGAGCGGACCGCATCGATCAGCGCAGCGCTGCCGGTGATGTAGCCGCCGAGGCAGCCGAAGGCTTTCGCCAGCGTGCCTTCGATAACGTGGATGCGGTCCATGACGCCCTCGCGCTCGGCGATGCCGGCGCCGCGCGCACCATACATTCCAACCGCGTGGACCTCATCGAGATAGGT
>DASQOU010000173.1:0-12801 GCA_035644295.1 Bradyrhizobium sp. | reverse complement strand
CTCGGCCCAGCGGAACCCGGTTGCGACGCGCTCAACCGCCATGGTGCCGGCGAAGGCCGGGAAACCGGTAGGCCCGAACGAAACCTTGGGCTTTTTCATAGACTCCAGGCGAGAATCCGGATAGCGGGCCCCGGGTAGCGGCCCCAAGGGCAGCGGAGTTTGCAAGGTTGGGGCGCCCGTTTGGCCGAATGGCGTTACGCTCGCGGCAGAGGCCGCTTTCACGCTCACGGCCGTGGCGGCGATCGCGGCCGCGCCGCGCAACAATTTGCGCCGGTCGACCCCGGATGGGGTCGCGTCGATTTGGGGATCGGATTGTAATGGATTTGTCATGATTTCCTCCCGTATTTTTTTGTTGGGAGGGAAATCATAGCCGACAATTCGGCATAATGCAGGCAGGGTTCGATCGAGCAACCGGAAGTGGCAGGGAAGGGCGGGCAGAGCGCGTCCCGAAGCGTGGCCCTTTTGGCTGCACCTCAAAGGTTTATCATGCGTGATGGATCAAAACGCGAAGATCAACTTCCAACACAAGGAAATCAAACGCTTAAATCGCATCCCAATTGAAAATATCCGCCGAACGGTCGAGCTCGTAGAACGACGATTTCAGCGCCGGCATGCCATGCTCGGCGATGCTCTGCGGTGTCCAGCCTTCACCGCGGTGGATCGAGCGCAGGGGGCGCGACTGGCTCATCAGGAAGATCTCGTTCATCCGCACGGCAAAGATTTGCCCCGTCACGTCTTTCGCGGCGTCGCTGAGAAGGAAGGCCACGATCGGCGCGATTTTCTCCGGGCCCATCTGCTGAATTTTGGCGACGCGCGCCTTCTCCGCTTCGGTCTCGGTCGGGATCGTACCGATCAGGCGGCTCCAGGCGAACGGCGATACGCAGTTCGAGCGCACCTTGAAGCGGTTCATGTCGAGCGCGATCGATTTCGACAAGCCGACGATGCCGAGTTTGGCGGCGGCGTAATTGGCCTGGCCGAAATTGCCGACCAGGCCGGAGGTCGAGGTGAAATGGACGAACGCACCGCTCTCCTGTTCGCGGAACAGACGCGCGGCGGCGTGCGAAACGTAGAACGAGCCCATCAGATGAACCTTGATGACGGACTCGAAGGCGTCGATGCTCATGCGATGGAAGATCGCATCGCGCAAGATCCCGGCATTGTTGACCACGCCGTCGAGCTTGCCGAAACTGTCGACTGCGTTTTTGACGATCCTGCTGGCGGGAACAGCTTCCGCGACGGTCTCGAAATTCGCCACCGCCGTGCCGCCGCGCTGCTTGATTTCCTCGACCACTTCTTCGGCCGGCGAAGCGCTCGAACCCGAGCCATCGGCGGCCACGCCGGGATCGTTGACCACGACCTTGGCGCCCTCGGCGGCACACAACAGCGCAATCTCGCGCCCAATGCCGCGCCCGGCGCCTGTGACGATGATGGATTTGTCCTGGAGTGATTTGCCTTGCGCCATCGGTTGCCTCCCGTTGTTGTCATTCCGGGGCGCGCGAAGCGCGAACCCGGAATCTCGAGATTCCGGGTCTGGTCCTTCGGACCATCCCGGAATGACGAAAGTCCCTAACGTTCATTCGTAAAAATAATCGTCCCAGAGGCTGCGAACATGCCGCCGACGCCGTGACAGACCGAAATCTTCGCACCGGGAATCTGCGCCGGCGCGATGCCGCGCATTTGCCGCACGCTCTCCTGCAGCGCGTACATGCCGTACATGCCGGAATGCATGTAGCTCAGCCCGCCGCCGTTGGTATTGAGCGGCAGCTTGCCACCGGGTCTGGTGTTGCCGGCGGCGATGAATTTGCCGGTCTCCTCATGCGGCATGAAGCCGAGATCGCCAAGGCCGTAGAGCGGCAAATGCGCGAACGCATCGTAGATCATCAGATGATCGACATCCTTGTGGGTAATGCCGGCTTCCCTGAAAGCCAAGGGTCCTGCCACCTTGAAAGCGCGCGAACTGTCGAAGGTCTGCATCTGGCTGACCATTGGCGTTTCCACGCTCTCGCCGGTGCCAAGGATATAAACCGGCCTTTTCGGAAAGTCCCTGGCGCGCTCGGCCGAGGTCAGGATCAACGCGCCGCCGCCGTCGGTGACGAGGCAGCATTGCAGGATGCGGAACGGATAGGCGATCATCCGCGAATTCAGCACGTCCTCGACCGTGATCGGCGCCTTCATGGTGGCGCGCGGATTCTTCGCCGCCCATTCACGCTGCACGACCGCGACCATGGCGATCTGTTCATGGGTGATGCCGTGGGTCTTCATGTAGCGCAGCACGGGAATCGGAAACATGCTGGCCGGTGTGGACACGCCGTAGGGAAGCTCAAACTGTCCGTTCAGGCTGTCGGGACCGATCATGCGCGGGGTGCGGCCGATATTCGATTTGCCACTCTCGGCATGGGTAATCAGCACGGTCTTGCACAGCCCGGCCTCGATCGCCGCTGCGGCGTGGCGAACATGCAGCATGAACGAACAGCCGCCGACCGACGTGCCGTCGACCCAGGTTGGCGTGATGCCAAGATAATGCGCGATTTGCTGCGGCGTCTCGACCGCGGTGGCGAAACCGTCGATGTCCGACAGTTTCAGGCCGGCATCGGTGATGGCGTTCAGTGCGGCATCCGCGTGGAGCTGGATCTGCGACGTGTTCGGGATAACGCCGAGCTCGGTGGTTTCGGCGGCGCCGACGACGGCGACCTGGTTCCTGCGCATGTTGCCTAATCCTTCGCCGGACGGAACAGGGGCAGGGTGATACTATCGTCGAGCTTTTCGAACGTGACCTCCAGCTTCATGTCGAGTTCGAGTGCCTCCGGCGTCTGCGGACAATCGACGATATTGCTCATCATACGCGGGCCTTCTTCCAGCTCCACCACTGCGATGGCGTAGGGTGGCGTGAAGCCGGGGACCGGACGGTGATGGATCACGTAGCTGTAGAGCTTTGCCTTGCCGCTGGCCTTGAACACGCTGACCTTGCGCGAGGCGCAGGATGGGCAGAAGGGTCGCGGCGGGAAATAGACATGGGCGCAGGCGTCGCAGCGTTGCAGACGCAATTCGTTCGTTCTCGTACCGTCCCAGAAATGCTGGGTCTCCGGCGTCGGCTTCGGTCGTGCGCGCGCGGGCTCGGCCATATCGGCGATTCCTCCTTGAGCGGGTCTCCTTCGACCCGCCTGCTTTGACCTTGATGCGATATAGGACGGCCTGGCGTCAACGGTCCAGCCCGACCGGGTGCATGTCGCGTATTCCGGCACTCGCATTATTGCTTAGTCCGTGGCGCTTGTATCCCGGCAAGCGCCCGCGCTATTGTCCGTCAGAACCAAGAAATGCCGGGAGGATTTGATGCTGAGGGTGACGGGCGCGGTGGTGCTTGCGGGTTTGACCTTTGCCGCGCAGGCAGTTGCTGCGGATGCGCCGGTGGAAATCAAGATCGGCACGCTCTATGCCTCATCCGGGCGCTATGCCTCGATCTCGATGCCGGTCCACAGCGCGCTCAAGCTCTGGGCCGACCAGAAGAATACCGAGGGCGGTGTTTATGTGAAGGCGTTCGACAAGAAAATCCCAGTCAAGCTTGTCGCTTACGACGACCAGAGCAACACCGCCACAGCGTCCACCCTTTACAATCAGTTGATCACACAGGACAAGGTCGACCTCCTGGTCGCGGATTCCGGATCAGTGCTGACCGCGCCGGCGGTGGCGATCGCGCGCGACCACAAGATGTTCCTGTTCGATCAAACCGGAACCGGCGCCAGCTTCTTCTCCAAGGACAATCCCTATATCGCGTTGATGGCCGACCCGGTTTCGACTGTCTGGCCCAAGCCGGTCGCGGATTTCGTATCGCTGGATGGGCCGGGCCTCGGGATCAAGAAAGTCGCGATTCTTTACTCGACCAACGAGTTCACGGGAACCCAGGCCAACGCCTTCCGCAAGTTCGTCAAGGAGTCCGGCGCGCCGATCGAAATCGTCTACGATCAGGGCATTCCGACCGAGACCACCAACTACACGGTCATCATCAACAACATCAACAATACCCATCCGGACGCGGTGATTCATTTCGGATACGCGCCGAACGACATTGCGTTCCTGCGCAACGTCGCCGATGTCGGCGTCAAGTTCAAAATGCTGTTCTCGATCTATGCGGGGCTCGAGACCGAGCTTCTTGAAAAGAACGTCGGCGCCAAAGGTCTCGAGCACGTCTTCACATACGTGCCGCCCTCGGAGGTGGAATATCCGGTCAATTTCGGCATGAACATCAAGGAATATAAGGCGGCGTGGGAAAAGAAATATCCTGACGGCAAGATCGAATTCGGCTTCAACGCCGTGGCCGGCTACACAACCGGCCTGATCATCGAGAAGACATTGTCGGTTGCGGGCACCCTCGATCAGCTCGAACTGCGCCGTGCCGTGTTCAGCCTGTCGGGAAAACTCAAGACGCTTGACGGCACTTTCGAGCTTGACGAAATGGGCGGTCAGATCGGCGAGTTGACCCCGCTCGGCCAACTGACGCTCGACGATCACGGCCACATCAAGTTTATCTCGATCTATCCGCACGAGACCGCCACCGGCAAGCCGGTCTATCCGCGTCCATGAGCGAGACGCCGATCGGAAACCGGACGCCGGGAGCGAAGCGCCGATGCTGACTTATGCGCTCGTCGCCGGCGTCCTGTTCGGTCTTTATTTCAGCCTGGTCGGGATTGGCCTCAATCTCGTGTTCGGCGTCATGCGCATCGTCAATCTGGCGCATGGTGACTTCCTGATGCTCGGCGCATTTGTCGCGTTCGGCGTCGTAACGCTTGCGGCGATTGACCCCCTGTTCGCGGTGCCGCTGGCGTTCGTGATCTTCCTGATGGTCGGCGTGCTCTTGTACTGGATATTGGTGCCGCGGTTGCAGGGGTCGGCCAATCCGGAAATGCTCTCGATCATCCTGTTCTTCGGGCTGTCGCAGGTGATCGAGGCCGTGACGACGATTTTCTTTGGCACCAGCGAACGCTCCATTCAAAGCCGCGCGCTCGGCACAGTGTTTTCCACGATCAAGGTCAAGCTGTTTGGCGGCAAGCCGGATGGCGGCGGGCCGGTCCAGATCTTCGGCCAGGGCTTTCCTGAATCCTGGGTGATCGCGGCGATCACCAGCCTGATCGCGATCGCGCTGGTCTACGCTTATTTGTACCGTACCCGGTTGGGGACATTGACCCGCGCCGTGATGTCGCGCCGCGACGAGGCCTTTGCAACTGGCATCGACGTCGATCGCGTCTCGGCCGCGGCGTTCGGCATTGGGCTGGGGCTTGCGGCGGTTGCCGGTATCTTCGCCCCCTTCATGTTCGGATCGGTGACGCCAGCCTTCGGCGCCGATGCGACGGTGACATCCTTTGCCATTGTGGTGTTGGGATCGCTCGGCAACCCTCTCGGCACCGCGCTCGGCGGCGTGGTTTATGGCGTCTGCTACATGCTGGTGCAGACCTATCTCAGTTCATGGGCGGATCTATTGCCCTATGTGCTCCTGATTTTCATTCTGCTGCTTCGTCCGAGCGGCCTCCTCGGAAGGCGGGTGCGCGTTGCCTAGCGCCCTCAAGCATACGCTGTTCATCGTCCTGCCACTGCTCGCCATTTTCGCGGTGTTGCCGGGCGTCTACCAGAACCATTTGCTGCTGTTCAATTTCGTGATCTTTCTGATCCTCGCCCAGGGTGTGAACATCATCTATGGTTTTACCGGCTATCTGCCGTTCGGCTATGTCGGATTCTTCGGCGCCGGTGCTTACGGATTTGCGATCCTGGTGATGCACTTTCAGGCGTCGGCGGCGGCCGCGGTGCTCGTTGCAGGTTTGGTCGGGGTCGCGCTCGGACTGTTGCTGACGCCGCTGCTGCGGCTTTCCGGCGCCTATTTCGCCATCGCCAATCTCGCAGCCTCGCTCGCGGTGCTTCATTTCGTCGCCAATCCGGCATTGGAAAACATCACGCGCGGGCCTTACGGCGTCTCGCTCACAGGCACGTTCAATCCAACGCTGGCCTATTCGGCCGCGCTGGTCGTGCTGGCGCTGACGCTCGGCGCCGTCGTATTCCTGAAGAACTCCCGCTTTGGTCTTGCCCTGCAGGCGGTGCGCGAAGATGCCGTCAGTGCGTCGATGGCTGGCGTCAATGTCGTGCGCATGCGCGTGATCGCGTGGCTCGCTTCTGCATTGGTGGCGGGTCTCGCCGGCGGCGTCTATGCCTGGTACGTTTCGGTGTTCTATCCGGACAATGTGTTCAGCGGTGAGTTCAGCATCTTCGCCATCGTGTTTGCGCTGTTCGGCGGCGTTGCCTCGATCTCGGGTCCGATCGTCGGCGTCGTCATCCTCTACGGCATCTACAATCTGATCGGATTCACTACGCCGCAATATTTCCAGCTGATCTACGGATTGCTGATCATGGGGCTCGTGCTGTTTCTCCCCGCAGGGCTGGTGTCGCTCGCAACCCGCAGGGGCTGGCATGTCCCCTGATACCGTGCCCATTCTCAACGTCGCCAAACTGACAAAACGCTTCGGCGGCTTTTACGCGCTCGACGGGTTGAGTTTTCATGTCGCCTCCGGCGAAATACTGGGATTGGTGGGCCCTAACGGCTCCGGCAAGACCACTGCGATCAACGTGATCTCCGGTCTCTATGCGCCTGACGGAGGTGAGGTCGTACTGGATGGTAGCTCGATCGGCGGGGTGGCGTCGCACAGGCTGGTTCATCGCGGCATCAACCGCACCTTCCAAATTCCCAAGCCCTTCTTGTCGTTGACGGTACGGCAGAATATCGAGGTCGCGCTGGCCTATGGACGGGCCGCGGTGGCGCCGCCCACCATGGCCGAGCTGCTTGAGGAATACCGGCTGGCTGAAGTGGTTGACCGGCCGGCGGCGGATCTCAACAACGCGCAACAAAAGATGCTCGACCTCGTGCGCGCGCTCGCGACGCGTCCGCGGCTCTTGCTGCTCGATGAACTCGCCGCCGGCCTCAATCCGGCAGAACTCGACTGGATCGCCGAGCGCATCAAGGCGTTGGCGCGGAGTGGAATGGCGATCATCGTGGTCGAGCATCTCATGGGCTTCATCGAGCACATCACCGATCGCGTGATTGTCATGAACGCCGGCAAGGAAATCTTCGAAGGCAAGCTCGCGGTCGCGGTCCAGGTTCCGCAGGTCATCGAGGTGTTTTTGGGAGGCGAGCATGCCGCCTGAAGCAGCGCCACTCCTGAAAGCGCATGGCGTCGATGCCGGCTATGGCAGCATGCAGGTGCTGTGGGGTGTCGATCTCGATGTCCGCGCCGGCGAAACCGTGCTGCTGTTAGGGGCCAATGGCGCCGGCAAGACGACCTTTCTCAAATCGCTCGTCGGCCTGGTCGAGGCGCGGCATGGCAGCATCAATCTTGGCGGCGAAGACGTGACCCGCATGCGCTCAAGCGAGCGCATGCGGCTCGGCATGACCTACATGTCGGAACTTGCGGTATTTCCAGATCTGTCGATCGAGGAAAACATCCGGATTGGCGCGCAGGCGCTGGGACCTGCCGATTCCAGCGCCCGCGCCGAGGAACTCTATGGCGTATTCCCGGCGCTGCGCGAAAAACGCCGTGCGCCGGCGTCAAGTCTTTCCGGTGGCCAACGCAAAATGCTTGGCATCGCCAAGGCGTTGGCCGCCGAGCCTCGTCTTTTGGTGATGGATGAACCCTCGGCCGGACTATCGCCGCTTTTCGTCAAGGAAGTCATTCGAATCCTGAGCGATCTGCGCGGACGGGGACTTGCGCTATTGATCGCCGAGCAGAATATCGGTTTCCTCGAAGTCGCCACGCGCGTGTTCGTGCTGGAAGGCGGACGTATCCGCTTCTCCGGCACGGTTGCGGAAATGACTGACAACGAGGCATTGCGGCGCGCTTATTTCGGATTGAAATGATGCGAACGATCAGGATCGGATCAGGTGCGGGCTATTCGGGCGATCGCATCGAGCCCGCGGTCGAACTCGCCGAAAAGGGTGACATCCAGTACCTGGTGTTCGAATGCCTGGGCGAGCGCACCGTCGCGCTCGCCCAGCAGGCGCGCATGAAAGACCCGGAAAGCGGTTTCGATCCGCTGCTCGAGGAGCGGATGCGCGCGGTGCTGCCACTTTGTGCCGCCAAGGGCATCAAGATCGTCGCCAATATGGGCGCGGCCAATCCGCTCGCCGCGGCCCGCAAGACCGCCGATATTGCCGGATCGCTCGGACTTTCGTCGCTGAAGATTGCGGCCATCATTGGCGACGACGTGCTCGATGCCTGCAAGGAGCGCGACCTTCCGATCATGGAATTCGACGGCACGATCAAGCAGCTCGGCAACCGGCTGTTGTCGGCCAACGCCTATCTCGGCGCCGAGCCGATCGCTGCGGCACTTAGCGGCGGCGCCGATATCGTGATCACCGGGCGTGCCTCCGATCCTGCGCTGTTTCTGGCGCCGATGGTTCACGCCTTCGGCTGGGCGTTGGATGACTGGAATCTGTTAGGGCAGGGCACGGTCGCCGGCCACCTGCTCGAATGCGCTGGCCAGATCACGGGCGGTTACTTCGCCGATCCCGGCTTTAAAGATATTTCTGATCTGGCGCGGCTCGGCTTTCCCATCGGCGAAGTCGGCGAGGACGGCAGCCTCGTCATCACCAAGGTCGCGGGCTCCGGCGGCGCGGTGACCGCCCAAACCTGCAAGGAACAACTGCTCTACGAGGTGCACGATCCCACCCGATATCTTCAGCCCGACGTCACGGCGGATTTCTCGCAAGTGAAGGTCGAGGAGGTCGGGAAAGACCGCGTGCGCGTCAGCGGCGGACGCGGCAGCCAGCGCACCGGCACGCTCAAGGTTTCGGTCGGCTATGTCGACAGTTTTATTGGCGAGGGACAGATTTCCTATGCGGGACCGGGTGCGGTGGCGCGCGGGCGGCTGGCGCTCGACATCGTTCGTGAGCGGCTGAAACTCACGGGCGTAGCCGCCAGCGAATTGCGGTTCGAGTTGATCGGCGTCGATTCTCTGCACGGCGCCCAAGTTTCCAATCACGCCAACGAGCCTTATGAAGTGCGCGTCCGCGTCGCGGGCCGTACCGAAAATTGGCGCGAGGCGGTCAGGATCGGAAATGAGGTCGAAACGCTCTATACCAACGGTCCGGCCGCCGGCGGCGGCGCGTTCAAATCGGCGCGCGATGTCATCGCCGTTGCCTCCGTCTTGCTGCCGCGCGAACTGGCGAAGCCGCAGGTCCGTTTTGTCGGGGGCGAGTTGCGATGAAGCTGCGCGAGATCGCCCATTCCCGGACCGGCGACAAGGGCAACACCTCCAATATCTCCGTGATCGCCTATGACGAGACGCACTATCCGCTGTTACTCGCGCAGGTCACGAGCGCGCGGGTGAAGGCGCATTTTGCCGGTGTTGTCGAAGGCGAGGTTGTCCGCTATGAGCTGCCCAACATTTGCGCGCTGAACTTCGTCATGAGCCAGGCGCTGGGCGGTGGGGTGACGCGGTCACTTGCGCTTGACGCGCATGGCAAATCGCTGAGCTCGGCGTTGCTCGATCTGGAGATTGAAGCCGTTCCGGACAACAAATAGCCGATCGACGAGGCGAAAAAACCATGCCGAATATTCCGACACTTGTGCAACTGGCCGACGATCTCGAAAAGGGCCGCACCAATTCACGGAAGCTCGTCGACGAGTGTCTTGCGGCAATCGCCGACAAATCAGGCGAGGGTGGACGGGCCTTCGTTCATGTTGACGTCGAAGCCGCGATTGAAGCGGCGAAAGCGATGGACCGGCTCCGTGACGTCAAGGCCGCGCCGTCGCCCTATGCGGGCATTCCGGTCTCGATCAAGGACCTGTTCGACATCAAGGGGCAGGTGACCCGCGCCGGCTCGCGAGCGCTGGAGGATTCCGCGCCCGCGGAAGCCGATGCGCCCGTGGTGGCAAGGCTGCGCCGGGCCGGCTTCATCGTGATCGGCCGGACCAACATGACCGAATTCGCTTTTTCCGGGATCGGCATCAACCCGCATTACGGCACGCCAAAAAGCACCTGGCAGCGCCATGTCGGCCACGTTCCCGGCGGATCGTCCTCAGGCGCGGCCGTGTCGGTCGCTGACGGCATGGCGTATGGCGCGCTCGGCACGGACACCGGCGGATCGTGCCGGATTCCGGCCGCCTATAACGGCATCGTCGGCTTCAAGCCGACGCAGCGGCGCGTGCCGCTCGAGGGTGGCGTGCCGCTGTCGTTCACGCTCGACAGTTTTGGGCCTCTCGCGCGCACGGCTCAGTGTTGCGCGGTGCTCGACGCCGTGCTGGCGGGTGAGCCGGTGCGGCCGCTGCAGCCGCGCCCGATCAAGGGCATGCGCCTGGCGGTGCCGACCACGGTCGCGCTCGACGAACTCGAAGACGAGGTGGCGCGGGCCTTCGAAAGGGCGCTGGCAACGCTTTCGCGTCAGGGTGCCCTGATCGAGCGGATTGAGGTGCCGGAATTCCTTGATGTCGGAGTGATGAACACCAAAGGCGGCTTTGCCGCGGTGGAAAGCTATGCCTGGCACCGCTATTTGATCGCGAGCCACGGCGACGTCTACGATCCTCGCGTCTCTTTGCGGATCCTGCGCGGTGAAGCCATCAGCGCTGCGGACTATATCGATCTATTCCAGATGCGAAAGTCGCTGATCGCGCGCGCCACGGCTCGTCTCGCGCCCTATGACGCGTTTGCGATGCCGACCACCGCGATTACGCCGCCGCGCATCGCCGATCTCGCCGACGACCAGGCGTTTACGAAAGCGAACCTGTTGTCGCTGCGCAACTGCACGCTGATCAACATGATTGATGGCTGTGCCATCTCGCTGCCCTGCCATCGCGAGGGCGATGTGCCGGTCGGGTTGATGCTGGCGGGATCCGGCGGATCGGATCGCCGGATTTTCGAATTGGCGGCAGCCATGGAGGACGCGATCCGTGTTTGATCTGACATTCACCATCGACGCCCAGGGCACGACAACTCCATTGACGCTGCCGATCGATCAGGCCGTGATTGCGGGATGGACCGGCCGCGATCCGGTGGCGCGCGACAAGCATATCGCCGAACTCGAAGCGATCGGCATCGCGCGTCCGGCGACGACCCCGATCTATTATCGCGTCTCGGCGCGGCGGCTGACGACGGAAGATTCTATCGAGGTTTGCGGCGGCGATTCCAGCGGCGAGGTCGAATTCGTGCTGATCGGCTGGCAGGGACGCATCTTCGTCGGCCTGGGCTCCGATCACACCGACCGCAAGGTCGAGACCTACAGCGTCACCGTGTCGAAGCAGATGTGCGACAAGGTGATGGCGTCCGTATTGTGGGAGCTCGAAGACGTCATCGGTCACTGGGACCAAATGATCCTGCGTTCGTTTGCGTGGATCGGCGGCAAGCGCGAGCTGTACCAGGAGGGCACGCTGGATGCCATGCTGTCGGTTTCCGAACTGATCGCGCGGGGCTTCGAAGGTGGAAAATTGCCGGATGGCTGCGCCATGTTCGGCGGCACCTTCGCGGCAAAGGGCGGAATCCGGCCCGCCAGCCGCTTTGAGTTCGAACTTGAGGACCCCGTTCTCAAGCGCAGCATCCATCATGCTTATGACGTGATCGAGATGCCGGTGCGGGGATAGCGGCTCTCTCGTCATTGCGAGCGCCGACATGGTGGGTGTCCACCGTGCTATCGGCAAAGCATTTCTTGCTCAGGTTGTTTGAACACAACCGGCTCTCGGGCCTGACAAATGAATGGCAGGTGGGAACCATTCCCCGGTTCTCGGCGTTCTGGTCAGGTTTTGGGGACCTGATTCCCTCCTATAACAGGCCGCTGCTGTGCCAGTGCAGATCCAGTGTGGTTCCTGGATGGCGCCGGAACGGTGGCCGCAACGCCTCAGTGCCTGTGCGCGGCGTCCCCGGACCGGGCACCGCGCAGGCTCCCCCGCATGCGCGGGTCGAGTTGGCTGAGGCCCGTCGAGGTTGAGCGTGATTGTCCGTTCCAAATTGCCGGAGGAAACTCAATGATAAGCGAACGAAAGATACGACCGCCCGCATATCGTGCCGCGCTCTCTCGAGCGCGCGGAGCTTTGGCCGGAGTTGCGGCGCTCTGCGCGCTGGCGACGAGCCCGGTTGCCCGGGCCAGCGGTCCAACGCTGGTGACGGCCGCCGACGGCACGTTTCAGGGTGCGTTGAATTCGACCCGCACCATGCGCCAGTTTCTTGGTATTCGGTACGCCGCCCCTCCGGTCGGCGCCCTGCGCTGGCGGCCGCCGCAGGCTGCCCAAAGCCCGTCGGGGACCGTCGATGCGACCCGGTTCGGCGGCCACTGTGCCCAACCGCTGACGCAATTCGGCAACGGCACCTTGAACGAGGATTGCCTGTTCCTCAACGTATTCGCGCCCAACGACAACAAGCAAGATCACGCGGTCATGTTCTGGATCCATGGCGGGGCATTGTTCTTGGGCGAAAGCGACGAATACAATGCATCGCAGCTGGTGCGAGAGGGCGTCGTCGTCGTCACCATCAACTATCGCCTCGGCGCCTTGGGCTTCATGGCGCATCCGGCATTCACCGCCGAATCGCCCGACAAGATCTCGGGCAACTACGGGATCTTGGACCAGCAATTCGCGATGCAATGGGTCAAGCGCAACATCGCGGCGTTCGGGGGCGATCCGAACAAGGTGACGATCTTCGGCGAGTCGGCCGGGGGATCGAGCACGCTCGTCAACATGGTGTCGCCGCTGGCCAGTGGACTGTTTCATCGCGCCATCATCGAGAGCGGCGGCTATCAGATGCGGCAACCGACCCAGGCCGACTCGGAAAAGAAGGGCA
>DASQOU010000172.1:0-7373 GCA_035644295.1 Bradyrhizobium sp. | reverse complement strand
TCGATGCGCGGGTGATCCAGTTCGACAAGAAGGCCCGCAAGGTGCAGGTCTCGATCAAGGCGCTGGAAGTCGCCGAGGAGAAGGAGGCCATCGCGCAGTACGGCTCCTCCGATTCCGGCGCGACGCTCGGCGACATTCTCGGCACCGCGCTCAAGCAGCGCACCGACAAGTAAGCGAGCTTGCTTGCCTCAGTCAAACGGGCCCCGGTTTCGACCGGGGCCTTTTTTACGGTAAGATTTCGTCATGCCCGCGCTTGTCGCGGGCATCCACGTCTTGCTTCTTCGAGATAAGGACGTGGATGGCCGGGACGAGCCCGGCCATGACCGCGGGGGTGGTGCATTAAGGGCCTTGTTTTCTTCATATTGCGTCGCAATTGATGTAATCAGGGCACGAGATATTAGGGGTATGCGGAGATTACCGTGCCGCAAGGACGTTCCCGGGAGAATTTTCGATGCCGCTTGATTCCGATGTCATCGTCGATCGCCGCAGGATACGGCGCAAGCTGACGTTCTGGCGTGTGGCCGCAGTGTTGGTTGCGATCGCTGCAATCGTCACCGTCGGCATCATCGCAGCGCCAGGTGGACGTGGTGTGTTGACGGCGTCGGGTTCGATCGCCCGGGTCAATATCGAAGGTTTGATCCGCAGCGATCAAAATCGGGTCGAGGCGCTGGAGCGGTTGGAAAAATCTCAGGCCGCGGCGGTCGTCGTGCACATCAATTCACCGGGCGGCACCACGGCCGGCTCCGAACAGCTTTATGACGCGCTGGTGCGCCTGAAGGCGAAGAAGCCCCTGGTCGTGGTGGTCGAGGGGTTGGCGGCCTCCGGTGGTTACATCACCGCCATCGCCGCCGATCATATCGTTGCCCAGCAGAGTTCGCTGGTTGGTTCGATCGGCGTTCTCTTCCAGTTTCCGAATTTCACCGAATTGCTGAAAACCGTTGGCGTCAAGGTCGAGGAAGTGAAGTCTTCGCCGCTCAAGGCCGCGCCAAATGGCTTTGAGCCGACCAGTCCGGAAGCGCGTGCCGCGCTCGATGCGCTGGTGAAGGATTCCTACGCCTGGTTTCGCGGCCTCGTGAAAGAGCGTCGCGGCATGGATGACGGACTGCTCGAAAAGGTCGCCGACGGACGGGTTTTCACCGGCCGTCAGGCGGTTGAACTCAAGCTGGTCGATCAGCTCGGCGACGAGAAGACCGCGGTCACCTGGCTGGTGACGCAGAAAGGCGTCAAGGCCGACCTGCCGGTGCGCGATTACAAGCTGTCGCCGCGTTTCGGCGATCTGACTTTCCTGCGCACCGCGGCCGCGGTGACGCTCGACGCGCTCGGCTTTGGTGCGATCGCACGGCAAGTTGAGCAGACGGGTATGGTCCAGGCGGTCGATCGTCTGGGCCTCGACGGCATGCTGGCATTGTGGCATCCGGCGGGGCTCGATTGAACCGCAAGCCCGGTTTCCGCCCCGCCCGCCCGTCTGCGGGCACTGTCACAATACCCAATCCGGCCCTTTCACGCGTTTTCGCATCCGCCATTTTCATTTAGCGTCTTGACAGTGCACGGTATTTTCACGGAAATGCGTGACCGTACCTTCCGGGTCCCCGTCTCGATGATCAAATCCGAACTGGTTCAGCGCATCGCCGAGCACAACCCGCACCTGTACCAGCGGGATGTCGAGAACATTGTGAATGCTATTCTCGATGAGATTGTCGCGGCTTTGGCGCGGGGCGATCGGGTCGAACTGCGTGGTTTCGGCGCATTTTCGGTGAAGCATCGCCCGGCCCGGGCCGGCCGCAATCCGCGCACCGGTGCGCATGTGCCGGTGGATCAGAAGAGCGTGCCGTTTTTCAAGACCGGCAAGGAAATGCGCGAACGGCTGAACCGCGAGGGCGGGGGACCGGGCGCCGGCACCTGAAGCTGATCCCGTTCTCTTTTCAACGCGAGAGAGGGTCATGCGCAAGTTTTTCACGGCTTTGGTCTTGATCCCGCTGGGCCTGATCTTTGTCGTCTTCGCGGTCGCCAATCGTCATCCGGTGACGGTGTCGTTCGATCCCTTCAATTCCACGGACCCCTCGGTCGGGTTCACCTTGCCGCTGTTTGTCGTCATCATCGCGGTCGCGATCGCGGGTGTGCTGGCGGGTGGCTCGGCGACCTGGTTTCGGCAGCGCCGCTGGCGGCGTGCCGCGCGCCAGCACGAGGCCGATGCGCGGCAGGCGCGGGCACAACTGGCCGATCTGCGTGCCGGTGCCACAATGACCTTGCGGCCGGAACCGCAGCGCCTGTCCGCTCCGTCGCAGGGCGGATGGGCCGCCGGGCGAGACAAGCAGGGCGCGACGTTGTAGAACGCGGCCTCAAGCGCGAGGGGCCCTTTTTGGGCCCGTCGCGGTTGCCAAAAGGCGTGCCCCATATGTCCCTGATCGTCAAAATTTGCGGCCTGTCCACACGCGAGACGCTCGACGTCGCGTTGGATTCCGGCGCGGACATGGTGGGGTTCGTTTTCTTCTCCCCGTCGCCGCGCCATCTCAGCCTCGCGACGGCGCGCGATCTCGGCAAACTCGCGAAAGGCCGCGCCTCAAAAGTAGCCCTTACGGTTGATGCCGACGACGCGACGCTCGCCAATATCGTCGAAGCCTTGCAGCCGGATATCTTGCAGCTGCATGGCAGCGAGACCGTGGCTCGATTGCGCGACATCAAGCAGAAATTCGCTTTGCCGGTGATGAAGGCGATTGCGGTTGCGACCCCAGCCGATCTCGCCGCCCTGCCCGGATACGCCGGGGTTGCCGACCGCATCCTGTTCGACGCCCGCGCCCCCAGGGAGGCTACCCGCCCCGGCGGCCTTGGCGCCGTATTCGACTGGCACGTGCTGGAAAATCTCGATCTCAAGGTGCCGTTCATGGTCTCGGGAGGCCTGAACGCCGACAATGTCGCGGAAGCCGTTCGCGTGACGCGGACCGGTGGCGTGGATGTTTCGTCCGGCGTGGAACGCACGCCAGGCATCAAGGACCCCGAGATGATCCGCGCCTTCATTCGCGCGGCACGGGCTGCCGAAAATTATGCGGCCCTTACCGACGCGGGTGCTCGATGATCGCGACGGACACCTCAGCAGCGTCATGCCCGGGCATAGTGGTCTGCCTTGCGCAGACTACGTATACTTGTCTGCGCTCCCGGGCATCCACGTCTGTTGAAACTTACAGCAAGTAAAGACGTGGATGGCCGGGACGAGCCCGGCCATGACGAAGGGCAAAGATGAATCCAAACCTACCCAATTCCTTCCGAAGCGGTCCTGACGAGCGCGGGCATTTCGGCATTTTTGGTGGCCGTTTCGTCGCGGAAACCCTGATGCCGCTGATCCTCGACCTGGAGAAGGCTTACGCCGACGCCAAGGCCGATCCGGCGTTCGCTGCGGAAATGAACGGCTACCTCAAGGACTATGTCGGCCGGCCGTCACCGCTGTATTTGGCCGAGCGGCTGACCGAGCACCTTGGCGGCGCCAAAATCTATTTCAAGCGCGAGGAACTCAATCATACCGGCTCGCACAAGGTCAACAACGTGCTCGGCCAGATCATGGTGGCCCGGCGCATGGGCAAGAAGCGCATCATCGCCGAAACCGGCGCCGGCCAGCATGGCGTTGCTACCGCAACGCTGTGCGCACGTTTCGGGCTCGAATGCGTGGTCTATATGGGTGCCGTCGACGTCGACCGGCAGCAGCCCAACGTCATCCGCATGGAAATGCTGGGCGCCAAAGTGATCCCGGTACAGTCGGGCTCGCGCACGCTGAAGGACGCGATGAACGACGCGCTGCGCGACTGGGTCACCAACGTGCACAACACGTTCTACTGCATCGGCACGGTGGCCGGCCCGCATCCCTATCCGATGATGGTGCGTGACTTCCAGTCGGTGATCGGTGTCGAGACCAGGGCGCAGATGCAGGCTGCGGAAGGTCGGCTGCCGGATTCGTTGATCGCCTGCATTGGCGGCGGCTCCAATGCGATGGGGTTGTTTCATCCCTTCCTCGACGATCCCGGCGTGGAGATATTCGGCGTCGAGGCCGCCGGCCACGGGCTCACGCAATTGCACGCCGCCTCGATCGCCGGTGGCCGGCCCGGTGTGCTGCATGGCAACCGGACGTATCTCTTGATGGATGACGATGGGCAGATCCAGGATGCGCATTCGATTTCGGCGGGGCTCGATTATCCCGGCATCGGGCCGGAGCATTCCTGGCTGTATGAAACCGGCCGGGTGACATATCTATCTGCCACCGATGACGAGGCGCTGGCCGCGTTTCAATTGCTCTCACGGCTGGAAGGCATCATTCCGGCGCTGGAGCCGGCACACGCCATCGCCAAGGTGATGGAACTCGCGCCAAAGCGGCCGAAGGATCATCTGATGGTGGTCAACCTCTCCGGCCGCGGCGACAAGGACATTCCGCAGGTGGCGGATATTTTGCGGGGGAAGAAGAAGTGAGAATGGCGCGTTGCCGCTTTCTTTACCTCTCCCCGTCGGGGAGAGGTCGGCTGCGTAGCAGCCGGGTGAGGGGTCTCTCCACTCAATCCGATCGAAGTGTAGTTTCGATCATTTCCAGTACACCCTCCAGATTGTCGTACACATCAGTATTCGAGACGCGGACAACGAGGAAACCACAGGCCTCTAATACATCGGACCGGGCTTTGTCTCTTGCCAGCTCCGACGGTTCGGCGTGTGTTACACCATCAACCTCGACGATCAGCTTCCCGTCCAACGTCACGAAATCAACGACATATCGGTCGATGGAATGCTGGCGGCGGAATTTCCATCGCGCCAGTCGCCGGTTACGCAGTGCTTGCCAAAGCTTTGCCTCTGCGTTCGTTTGCGACAAGCGAAGGTTTCGAGCTCTCGCCTTGAACTTGTCCATCCCCTCACCCGGCTGCTGCGCAGCCGACCTCTCCCCAACGGGGAGAGGTGTAGCACAGATGGCACCTTAATATGACCACCCGCATTGACACACGCTTCGCTGAGCTGAAGCAGCAAGGCCGCTCGGCCTTCATCACCTTCGTGACGGCCGGCGACCCCGATCCCGCGACCTCGCTCAAAATCATCAAGGCGTTGCCGAAGGCGGGTGCCGACATCATCGAAATCGGCATGCCCTTCACCGATCCGATGGCGGACGGTCCGGCGATCCAGGCGGCGGGACTGCGCGCCCTGAAGGCCGGCATGAGTTTGAAGAAGACGCTTTCGATGGTGCGCGAATTTCGCAAAGACGACACCACCACGCCACTGGTGCTGATGGGTTACTACAATCCGATCTACATTTACGGCGTCGACCGGTTTCTCGCCGATGCCAAATCCGCTGGCGTCGACGGTCTGATCATTGTCGATCTGCCGCCGGAAGAAGACTCTGAATTATGCCTGCCGGCGATCAAGGCCGGGCTGAATTTCATCCGGCTGGCGACGCCGACCACCGACGACAAACGCCTGCCCGCGGTGCTCGCTAACACCTCCGGCTTTGTCTATTACGTCTCCGTTACCGGCATCACCGGCAGCGCCAGCGCCGATTCCAAAGCGGTCGGCGAGGCTGTCGCCCGCATCAAGCGGCACACGAAACTGCCGGTCTGTGTCGGCTTCGGCATCCGCACCCCGGAAGCCGCGCGCGCGATCGCTGCGAATGCCGACGGCGCCGTGGTCGGCACCGCGCTGGTCGATGCCTTGCGCGCCAGCCTCGATCCAAACGGCGGGGCGACCGCCAAGACCGTCGATGCGGTGGCCAATCTGGCGGCCTCGCTGGCGCAGGGGGTGCGGGGAGCCAAACAGGCTGCGGAATAAGTCCCAGTTGGGGGGATCGGTCTGACGCGGCGGCTTGCCGGGCACCTCCGGGAACGCCATATATCGAGAGCGAATGCTCAGAGCATGATCCGGAAAAGTGGAAACCGGTTTTCCGAAAAGATCATGCTCATACAAAGAGATAAGAACACGATCCGGTTAGATCTAACTGAATCGTGATCTGGCAATTCGGAGCGAAACATGAATTGGCTCACCAACGTCGTCCGGCCGAAGATCCGCAACATCCTGCGTCGCGAGACGCCGGAGAATCTGTGGATCAAGTGCCCGGATTCGGGACAGCTCGTGTTCTACAAGGACGTCGAGGCCAATCAGTTCGTCATTCCCGGCTCGAACTACCACATGCGCATGGGCGCGGTGGCGCGTCTCAAGTCGATCTTCGACAACGAGACCTGGTTCGACGTGGCGCTGCCCGAGGTCACCGCCGATCCCCTGAAATTCCGTGACGAACGTCGATATGCCGATCGCGTCAAGGACGCGCGCGCCCGGAGCGGGCTGAACGACGCCATCAAGATCGGCTACGGCAGGCTTGAGGGCGCCGCGGTCGTCATCGCCGTGCAGGATTTCGATTTCATGGGCGGTTCGCTCGGCATGGCGGCGGGCGAAGCCATCGTGCGCGGGCTTGAGCTTGCGGTCGAAAAGAAATCGCCGTTCATCGTGTTCGCTGCCTCCGGCGGCGCGCGCATGCAGGAAGGCATTTTATCCCTCATGCAAATGCCGCGGACGACGGTCGGCGTGCAGATGATGCGCGAGGCGAAGCTGCCTTACATCGTTGTCTTGACCAATCCGACCACCGGCGGGGTCACCGCCTCCTATGCGATGCTCGGCGACGTGCAGATCGCCGAACCGGGCGCGCTGATCGGCTTTGCCGGCGCGCGCGTGATCGAACAGACCATCCGCGAGAAATTGCCGGACGGATTTCAGCGCGCGGAATATTTGAAAGACCACGGCATGGTCGACATGGTCGTGCATCGCCATGATCTGCGCCCGACGCTGGCGCGGCTTTGCCGGTTGCTGACCAAGTCGCCCGCGGTTGAAACCACCTCGAAGCCTGCGCCACAGGCCGCCATTCCGGCCCCGATCGCATCAGGTGCGGAGATGGCGCCGGCAGCGCCGCACGCGTGAGCGCGTCTGCGGCGCCGCCGCTCGGCGAATTGATCGCGCGGCTGTCCGCTCTGCATCCGGCGCGGATTGATCTTGATCTCACGCGAATGCACCGGCTGTTGGAACGGCTTGATCACCCTGAGCGCAAGCTGCCGCCGGTCATTCACGTGGCCGGCACCAACGGTAAGGGTTCGACGATCGCCTATTTGCGCGCGATCCTGGAAGCCGCTTCCTTGCGTGTCCACGTCTATACCTCGCCCTTCCTGGTGAGGCTCAACGAATGCTATCGGCTTGGGTGTGTCGGCGGCGGAACGCTGGTCGATGACGACGAATTGCGCGGCGCGTTGCAGCATTGCGAGCGCGCCAATGCGGGGGAGCCGATCACCCTGTTTGAAATCCAGACCGCGCTAGCGTTTTATTTGTTCGCGCGGCATCCGGCGGATGCGGTGCTGCTGGAGGTCGGTCTC
>DASQOU010000171.1:0-16486 GCA_035644295.1 Bradyrhizobium sp. | reverse complement strand
GCGCGGCACCGCGCTCCGGCAGGACGAAGGCGATGCCGGTTTTATCCGGCGCGCCGCCAAAGGACTCGCTGAGACCGGTCAATGCGAAATCGTCACGCTTCATGCCGGAGATACGCCGGTGGCAGCGGCGATCGTGCTCCGGCATCAGGACCGCGCGTTCTACTTCAAGCTCGGCATCGACGAGCGCTTTGCGAAATTTTCGCCGGGCGTGCAGCTGACGCTCGAGCTGACGCGGCATCTGTGCGCCGATGCCGTGCTCGCGACCGCCGATTCCACCGCGAGCGCCGATCATCCGATGATCAATCCGATCTGGCGCGGACGGCTCAAGATCGGTGACGTGCTGATTCCGCTCCGCCCAAACGATCCCGTGGTGTCGCTGATTCATGCGGCGATGGCGGCGCGCCGGCTGGTGCTCGATTTCGCGCGCAACGTTGTTCATCTGGTCCGGCGAAATAGTCACTAGCGAGACCACCGAATTCCAACGTCATGGCCGGGCTTGACCCGGCCATCCACGTCTTTCTTGCCGCGGCCCCGCTAAGACGTGGAGGCCCGGCACAAGGCCGGGCATGACGAGCTTGCGTGCTAGCCCCAAGACGCCCCATCTCACTCCGCCGCTTGCGCGTTTACTTCGGCCGAGACCTGGCGGATGGCACGGGCGAGTTGCTCGGCCGGCTGCGCGCCGGACACCGCGTATTTCTGGGCGAATACAAAGGTCGGCACGCCGGATATGCCCTTGTCGGAAGCCTCCTTGGCGTGCGCCGAGATCAGCGCCACGTCCTCGTCGGTGGCAAGACGCCGGCGTACGTCCTCGGCATCGAGCCCGCAATCGGCAGCAGCCTGCACCAGCACATTGACGTCGGTGAGATTGCCGCCATCGCGGAAATACAATTCCATCAGCCGCTGTTTCATCTCGGCCGATTTGCCTTGCGCGTCGGCCCAGTGAATCAGGCGATGGCAATCGATCGTATTCGGCTGCCGCTTGACGAGGTCAGGCCGGTACACCAGGCCCTCTTCGCCGGCGGCGGCGACGACGCGTCCCGCAATACCTTTGTAGGCCTCGACCGAGCCGAATTTGGTGGTGAGATATTCGTCACGGCTGATGCCTTCGCGCGGCACCCAGGGATTGAGAAAAAACGGCCGCCAGTGAACCTCGACCGGAATATCCGCCGCCAGCGCCAGCGCGTCCTCGATCCGGCGCTTGCCGATATAGCACCACGGGCACACCACGTCGGAAACGATATCGATTTGGAGCGGCTTCAGGGTGCTCATCGGGATGTCCTCGCTTTACGGAAATCGCAGAGATAAGCCGCGAACTGGCCCCGGACAAGGGACCTATTGGAGATCCGCCGCCATCGTCTGCATCCGCGCGGCGGTGAGTTCGTCGGCGGGAAAGAATGTCTCCAGCGCCAGTTCCGACAGCGTGATGTCGACCGGCGTGCCGAAAATCATCGTGGCCGACATAAAGCTTAAGGTCTCGCCCTCAAAGCGCAGCTTGAAGGGGATTGCGACATTGTCGGCCGGTAGCGGTGCTGAACGCGCGGGGATCGGATAGGCCTTCAGCTCGTGATAGAGTTTGATCAGCCCGGGATCGGCGGTCGCCTCGCATTGGCGATGCAGCCGCTCCAGCAGATGCCCGCACCATTCGGCGACGTTGACGGTGCGCGCCGCCAGCGCCTCCGGATGAAATGCCAGTCGCAGGATGTTGAGGGGCTGGCCGAGCAGCCGCTCGGGAACGCCCGCCAACAGCGGCATCACCATCCGGTTGGCCGAAACCAGGTTCCAGTGCCGGTCATAGGCCAGCGCAGGATTAGGCTCATGCGCGCGCAGCACAAGATCGATCGCAGCGCGAGCCGATTTCAGCGCGGGATCGTCGAGCGACCGCTGCGGAAACGCCGGCGCGAAACCCGCCGCCACCAAAAGCACGTTACGCTCGCGCAGGGGCACGTTGAGCCGCTCCGCGAGCTTCAACACCATGTCGCGCGACGGCGCAGCGCGGCCGGTTTCCACAAAACTCAGATGGCGCGCGGAAATCTCGGCATCACCGGCAAGATCGAGCTGGCTCAGATGGCGGCGCTGGCGCCATTGCCGCAGATGGTCGCCGACATGGGCGGGGCTGGTTGGTTCGGCGCGGGCCGTGACAGATGGTGCGTTCATGGTGGGAAAACCTACCATGCGAATTTCACATCTTCCATTACCTCGGACGTAATGGATTAGCGTTTCCGGGCGGATCATCTTCGAAAGGCACAGGAGATGACCATGCACACGCCTTCCCGATCCAGCACCGCACCCGCAGCCACTCGCATGATCCAGTGGACGCTCAGTCTGGCAACCAAGTTGCTGGCGCGCCTCCTCAACATGCCGGAGCCGCTGGTGCACTCGACCGGCGTGTTCGTGTTCACCCATGTGCAAGCGGTCGAAACCAGCGTCGGCAGGACGCTGTGCCCAGCCCGCTTGTTGCGTCAGTTCCGAAGCTGGCTTCGGCGGTTGACGCGCTGATTGCTCCCCCGTCCACCCTCAACAGGAGAACCATCATGATCCATCCGTCCGCATTCCTGCGCCGCGCCATCCAGGCCGACGCCATCTTCAGCGGCGTATCCGCCGTGTTGCTCACCTTCGGCGCCGGCGAGCTTGCGCCGCTCCTTAACTTGCCCGAAGCACTGTTGCGCGAGTCCGGCCTGTTCTTGATTGCCTACACGGCGCTGGTCGGTTGGCTCGGCACCCGCCAAACGATGCCCAAGGCCCCGGTGGCAATCGTGATCGCGGGCAACGCGGCGTGGACGCTGGCGAGTATCGCTCTGCTGTTCAGCGACGCCGTGACGCCCAACTTGCTCGGCGAAGCCGCGGTCGCGATGCAGGCGATCGTGGTCGGCGTGCTCGCCGAGCTGCAATATATCGGATTGCGCCGGAGCGGCGGGACGCTGGCGGTCTAGACTGAGGCTTGCTGTTCCTGACCTATGGCCGTCGCGGAGGTGAGGAGCTTCGTCGAAGCTTTGGGTTCCGCGGCGGCCGATGGTCCAGCGACCTTGGATCGGCCGTGCCCGTTTGAAAAGCTGCCGTTAAAGTGCTTGCCGTTTGCCGGCTTGCCATTTGCCAGCTTGCCGTTCGCCTTGCCCCCGGCAGCCTTGCCGTTCAGGCTCCGCTTCAATTCAAGCTTCAACTCTTCTTCAAGCCTTTCTCGAGCCTTCGCCGCCTGCTTCTCGGCCTTCTTCAAGGCCTTCCGCTCGGCCTTGGCTTTCAGGCGCAACCGTTCGGCCCGCGCCTCGGCGCGTTTCTTCTTGCGCTTCTTCTCGCAAGCGTCGCACTTGCACCCGATCGGTTTTAAATATGCCTTGAAATAATCGGTGCCGTAATCGTAGCTGATCTCTTCGCCAGGTGAGATGTTCTTGATGGCGCGGATCACCACCTTGCGCTTGCGCGGCATCACGTCTGATTCCGCATTCGGCTTGCAGGCGTGGTTGATGTAGCGCGCGATGTTCTTGCGGACCGAACCGTCGATGGTCCAGCGGTTGTTCAGCTCGAACAGGTATTTGTTCTCGATCGCGTCGTCTTTTTTCTTTTTTGAATCCAGCAAGGGTCCAAAATAGCGGACGATTTTGGCACCCTTCTTGATCGGTCTGGTGGCGAAAAGGCCAAGCCCAGTGCGGGAACGGCCGACGCGATAGGGTTTGTTCGACGAAATGGCAGGCATGACGATGAGGCAACTGACACGCTAGTGAGGCGACGGATCGCGGAGGCGCTGTTCTAGAACGATTCCGCGCAAATGTCAGGCCCTTGACGCCGTTTGCTTGAACCTTCCCCAGATTGCGCATGATTGCCTTGGAAGGCACGTCAAGACGATTGGGCATCCACTGCAAGATGCGCTATACCGCCGGAAGCTTGGCCCGATCCCAGAACCGTTTTCCGGTTTTGCGAAGACATGACGAGGAGATGCGAGAATGGCCGTCGACGGAAACTGGAACATCACCATGAGCACGCCGATGGGCGATCGAAATGCGACGCTCAGCCTGAAGAATGCCGGCGGCACGCTGACGGGTACGCAGGCCGCCGACGGCAATTCGACCGAGATCTTCGACGGCAAGGCCAACGGCGACGACGTCGCCTGGAAGGTCTCCATCACCAACCCGATGCCGTTGACACTCGAGTTCACCGGCAAGGTCTCGGGCGATAGTATTTCGGGCGAAATGGGCATCGGCCCGATGGGCAGTTTTCCGTTTACCGGGACAAGGGCGTAAGGCTTTTCCGTGTCCCGGACGCGGTGCAGCGTTTACGCTGCTCCGCAGAGCCGGGACCCACAGCGGTTCGATGGGGACCCCCGGATCAGCAGCGCACCACCATAGCGTGTCGAAGACGCGCGTGAACGCGCTTGTGGTGCTGCGCAGCATCCGGGGCACGCGGTGCCGCTACAGGCTCGAATTTCAAACAGCCACGGCTTCGCAATCTCGCCGCGCAAATCGCGCGAGTTTTGCTGCCAACGTCGCTCCCCCGAAATCAGAGGGCGCGGGGAATGCCGGGCGCTCCGATAGCACCCGCAGCCTCGCATGCAATAAAAACAAAGCATACGAGTGTAGTCACCACGGTCACACCGGTTTCACCCGGCATTCCCCGCGCGACGGTTTACGGCTTATAGCGCGCTCTCCCCGGGGACCGGGCTTTCTTGCCCCCGTCATTGGTGAAAGTTGCCTTTCGCCAATTTGATGCCAGCGTCGGGGCATCAGGACCACGCGACTTCGCCGTCCGCAGGTTTTGCGCCCTCGTCAGAAGCGCCGCCCGCATCCATCGCATCCCGCCCCGCGTTCGTGACGATCGCGAGCCGCCCCTCGGTGGGACGGGACGGGGCGAGATATACCCTGATTTTCATTTCGGAAAAACAGAAATGTTTTTTCGACGAGGGCTGGACAAAGCAGCCGAACATGACATCGCGAACGGCACCCGACGGGCAAATCACCTGCGGCGGTTGAACGCGTAAAGCAGAAATCCACCATCGAGAAGCGCGGCTTCTCGGCAGGTTCGCTGATGACCGCAAAGCGAACGCGGAAAACCCGATTTCCCGATTTGACGGCTGCAATTACCATATGCTGGATTGAAGAAATTGAACTGAGGTCTCTTCAATGCATCATCGCTTGTACTATTCGCCGGGTGCCTGCTCTATGGCGGCCCATATCGTGCTGGAGGAGATTGGCGAGCCATACGAGCTTGAGCTAGTTTCCTCGCGTGGCCGCTTCGGCGGAGAGGGTACGACAAGTCCTGCCTGGATGGCCTGCAACCCCAAAGGACGAGTTCCGGCGCTCTCTGGCGTGCCCGGTCGGATTGGCGGTTCCGACAATCTTCTGACGGAACTGCATGCCATTTTGTTCTATCTGGCTCGAACAAATCCACAAGCACGCTTGCTGCCGGCTGATCCGGCGGGTGAAGTGCGCGCAATTGAATGGATGAATTGGCTCGCCAGCAACGTTCACGCGATGTCGTTTGGTCAGATATGGCGGCCCAATCGGTTCGTAGCCGACGAACGCGACTTTGCCGTTGTGCAAGCCAAGGGGCAGCAAAACTTGCGGGAGCAATACACCTATATCGAGCAATTGCTCGATGATGGACGAGAATGGGCGCTTGCTGGCGGATATTCCGTCGTCGATCCGTACCTCCTCGTTTTCTACCAGTGGGGTGCACGCGTCGGTCTTGACATGAAGGACCATTATCCGGCTTGGCGTCGTTTGACCGATAAAACGTCGCAACGACCGGCGGTGCAACGCGTGCTCGCGCACGAGAAGATCGTTCTGCCCTAGAACGGCGATCATGAATCCCGCGATCGAGCGTTTCTTGAATTGCATCGAGTCTGGAAATCAACCCGTCGGCCATCTCCGCAGTTCTGGTTTGGTTTGATCCAATGCGATATCTTGTCTCAAAGTCTCGGGGAAGCCAACGAGACGGCACGAATTCATCATGCTTGCCGGCGATGGAGTTAAGGCCTTGCAACAGCCACCCAATCATCATCTCGCACAACTGAACATTGGCCGCATTCGATACGAGATCGACGATCCGCGCATGGCGGATTTCACCAACAATCTCGCCTTGGTGAACGGCATTGCCGACCGGAGCGCCGGGTTCATCTGGCGCTATGTCGACGAGAGCGGCAATGCTACCAACACGCGGCCTTATGCCGATCCGCGTATCATCGTCAATTTTTCGGTTTGGGAGAGCGTCGATGCGCTTGAGCGCTTTGTTTGGCAGACAGTCCATAAACGCTTCTATGGCCGCCGCACCGAGTGGTTCGAGCATTTTGAAGGGCCATCTGTCGTGTTGTGGTGGGTGCCGGCCGGCCATCGGCCAAGCGTCGAGGAGGCTATCGCGCGCATCGAGCATCTGAAGCAGCACGGTCCAAACGATTACGCGTTTGATTGGCGAACGGCTTCCGCACAACTTTGGAAGACGACGCGTTGCGCATCTCCGGGGCAGGTCGCGTAAGACGTAAAAGCCGAAGTGCAAAACCGACCGAGCAATGTCGGCTTCCGGACAAAGCAGACATGCCTGCCAGGCCCCCCAAGCATTCGGATGCAGTTATCTTTAGGTATGGCGCATGATCGGCGGATACTCCTGCGGAGCCTCAGTGCGCTCAAACATCGTGTAGTCGCGAGTGATCTCGAAGGCCTTGCGATCTGCCGACGTGTCTTGAACGATAGACGCGTGTTCGGACAGGACAAGAAATTTTCCTTGCCGGTAGACGCTCTTGAACAACTCGCCGCCGACCGGCCTGGCCGGCTCAGTTTCATGATAGAAAACCCAGAGGCTGCGAGCCGCTGAGGCAGCGCGCAAAGCATCTACGGCTGGCCCGATCCGCAACCTGTAGTCCTTGAAATGCTGCTCACGCCCTGCCCGCTGGATCGCACGATGCTGGGTGTGTTCGCGCCAGCGGATCAGGGATTCCTCATCTGCCCACCACTGGTGCGAGAGTATGATGTCGTGTCTGTCAACGCTGGTATAGCGATCGGCGAACAGAACGCCGCCGCTCCTCTCCAGCTCCGGCTTCAAGAAAGCCGCAAGCTCGAAGTAGCGAGAGGCATGACCATCCAGGGGGTTCACCTCAAAAAACAATCCGATCATGGGCCTTTCCTTACGCGCGGATGCATTGCGGCTTGATGCGTCAGCAGCATCATCTTCTACCGCATTCGGGATAGCTGACCAACCAGCATGCCAACCGGCTGATGCCTTGTCTGGAATGAAATCGATTGTGTTACGCCAAAGCCAACAGGCCAGACCTGTAGGCCGCGGGCGTCGTTCCAAATGCACACAAGAGAACGAGGACAGACGACCCGTCGCTGTTACGCGGCGCATGAAACATGCCCGCTGGAATCGCAAGGATGGCGCCCGCCTCCGCACGAATAGTACCAAACGGCGTTGCAAACGACCGCCATCCCGCGACGATCTGGGCCTGATCATGAAAATGGCCCGCCTGAAATAATTCGCCAGTGGCCGTGCGGTGCCGTTCGCGCTGCCGTCCTCACGCCGGGCGGCGGGGCACGATGGCGATCGGGTTGAATGTGTAGACGGCTTCGCCGTGCTGATTGTAGGCGGTCCATTTGACCCGGGCGATGCCTTGCGGCTTGCTTCGCGAAGGAATCAGTTCGACCACCTCGCCCTCCAGATGAAGGGTGTCGCCGGGCCTGACTGGCTTCATCCAGCGCAGATCATCGACGCCGGCTCCCATCAACGGATGCGGCCCGAACGGCCGCGCCTGGACGGCAAGGCGCATCGCGATGGCAGCGGTGTGCCATCCCGAAGCCGCAAGCCCCTTAAAGAAAGTATTCTGGGCAGCTGCTTCGTCGAGGTGAAACGGCTGCGGATCAAATTCCGACGCGAACCGCTTGATGTCTTCGGCGCTGACGGTCGCCTCACCGCTCTTGAAACGCATCCCTAATTTCAGGTCATCGAACCATTCGATCATCGCGGTCTCGGCTCAAAGGCTCGTTGCAAGAAAAAGTCGGAGAAGACAGGGACAGGCTTCGCCCCTCACCCCAGATTCAATTCCTTGAAGAAGTCGTTGCCCTTGTCGTCGATGATGATGAAGGCCGGAAAATCCTCGACCTCGATGCGCCAGATCGCTTCCATGCCGAGTTCGGGATATTCCACCACCTCGACCTTCTTGATGCAGTGCTCGGCGAGATTTGCCGCAGCCCCCCCGATCGAGCCCAGATAAAAGCCGCCGTGTTTCTTGCAGGCCTCGCGCACCGCGACCGCGCGGTTGCCCTTGGCCACCATCACCATCGATCCGCCCGCCGCCTGGAACTGGTCGACGAAAGAATCCATCCGCCCCGCGGTGGTGGGGCCGAACGCGCCGGAGGCGTAACCTTCCGGAGTCTTGGCGGGGCCGGCATAATACACTGGATGATTCCTGAAGTAATCCGGCAGCGGTTCGCCCTTCTCCAGCCGCTCGCGCAGTTTGGCATGCGCCGAATCCCGCGCCACGATCATGGTGCCCGTCAGCGACAGCCGGGTCTTGATCGGATGCCTTGAGAGCGTCGCCAGAATTTCCTTCATCGGCTGGTTGAGATCGATCTTTACAACTTCGCCGCCGAGCGTCTGTTCAACCGCCGGCAGATACTGCGCGGGGTTGTGCTCGAGCTCTTCGAGATAGATGCCGTCTTTCGTGATCTTGCCAAGCACCTGGCGATCGGCAGAGCAGGAAACGCCAAGCCCGATCGGCAGCGAAGCGCCGTGGCGCGGCAGGCGGATGACGCGGACGTCGTGGCAGAAATATTTGCCGCCGAACTGCGCGCCGACGCCGAGCGACTGCGTCATGGCAAGAATTTCCTGCTCCATCTCGAGGTCGCGGAAGGCGTTGCCGTCCGCCGAGCCGTGCGTGGGCAGCGCGTCGAGATAGCGCGCCGAGGCCAGCTTCACCGTCTTCATGCAGAGCTCGGCGGAGGTGCCGCCGATCACAATGGCCAGGTGATAAGGCGGGCACGCCGCGGTGCCGAGCGTGAGCACCTTCTCCTTCAGGAACGCCAGCAGGCGATCTTTGGTGAGCACCGAGGGCGTAGCCTGGAACAGAAAACTCTTGTTGGCGCTTCCACCGCCCTTGGCCATGAACATGAACTTGTAGGCCAAGTCTGATTCTAAAGAGCCGCCCTCGGCATAGATCTCGCACTGCGCCGGCATGTTGTTGGCGGTGTTTTTCTCCTCATACATCGACAGCGGCGCAACTTGCGAATAGCGCAGGTTGCGGCGCAAGTAAGCATCGCGCGCGCCTTCGGAGAGCGCGGCCTCGTCGTCGCCATCGGTGAGCACGCGCGCTCCCTTCTTGCCCATGATGATCGCGGTGCCGGTGTCCTGACACATCGGCAAGATCCCGCCGGCGGCGATATTGGCGTTTTTCAGGAAATCGAAGGCGACGAATTTGTCGTTGTCGCTCGCTTCCTTGTCATCAAGGATGTTGCGCAACTGCTTCAGATGCCCGGGACGGAGGTAGTGATTGATATCGCCGAATGCGGCCTCGGACAGTGCCCGTAGCGCCTCGCGCGACACCACCAGCATGTCCCGGCCCAGCACCTTCTCCACCCGCACGCCCTCGGTCGTGATCTTCTTGTACGGCGTGGTGTCCTCCCCCAGCGGAAACAGCGGCGTGTGCTTATAGGGCGGGACCGGCTTTGGATCAGGGAATGCGGTGGGGGCGTTCATGGGGAGTCCTGAGCGGGTTGCCGAATCTTTTGAAATATCGCCATTTCGATGTCGCTGACGCGCCACCCTTGGGCGCCCCAACCAGTGTACCGGATTTCGAATTGATTGCACGCATTCAAAACATCATGGCAATCCATTAGGAACGCCCCACAACCTGCCAAGTTTGTTGAATAGCCTAGCTGCTCCGCAATTACGCTATCGAGTACAACGGCATCATCGGGAGCAAGAAATTTTAGGTGTTTTGAGGCAAAAGAAATTCCTAGACTATTCACTTGTCGGAGAATTGCGAGGCCGTCTACAACCCTTCCACTACCAGCCGCCTGATGAGCTTTGTGAAATAGGGCTGCTAAATCGGTTAGCCGATTGTTTTGCATGACCCGCGCGGCAATACCGGCATAACCCCCATTCGCATACGGCCTGAATGAACTTGCGAAGTTGGAGATCACTAAATCCCTCGGCGACTAGTCGAGCCCCCTGTATTTCGATATCCCGCGTCCGAGGTTCCTTTTGGACAAAGGTTTGTAACAGCGCCGGAAACTGCGCCAGGTCGATAGTAAAGTTCCACCAAACAATCCATATCCACCTCGAAGTCCGGCGCAAGTACAACCCCGGGTATCGCTTAGTTCAACCGGGCCTTCACCCCTTCCCTTCCTGCTTCTCCGCATAGGCGTCCACCAGCGCGCGGATCATGCGCTGGTAGGGCACCCGGCGCTGGCGGGCGGCGCGCTTGAAGAACGCTACCGAGCGCTGCGACAGGCTCAGCGTTACCTTCACATTGTCCTCACGTAACACCAGCCTGTCCGGCGATGGCAGGAAGTCTTCGATGATCCTGACCCGGCCGATCTCGCCCTTGCTATACTTAACCGTTGGCTTTTTCATAGATCGCCTTTCCTTTCCGCCAGTATCCCGCACCAAAAATTCTGATCCTTTGGTTTCGCCGTGTAAATCGCACCGTCATGATAGCGCCCTCAACCCGACCGAAGCAGAAGTAGCGCTGTTCGCCGCCGCCGTGATTGAGGTCTTCAGCAATCACGCGCAACGGATCGAGAAACGCCAGTTGGGCGAATTCGAACCCGATGCCGTGCTTTGCCCGATTGACTCTCTCCTTTATGGGATCCCACTCGAAATCGGACATCGCCTAGCCATCAATTTATATGTTAAATGTACCATACTTTTGTATGGCTTAAAAGATGCAATAGTATGGAATTGGTCGTCCGACTGGCTGTACGAGCGGAGGTGCGAAATATTCGGACCACTAAAGACGGCAAATCCCACCCTTGCGCGAGTCGTCCGTGAACGCTTCAATGGCGCAAGGGGGCATTCACAATGGCACCGAGACTAGAAGTTCGAAGAACGACCGTGTTTGCCGCAGCGCTCGCGCTGCTCGCGGCCACGGCGCTGGCCGTCCCCAGCGCCACCCCCGCGCGCGCCGACCGCTGCGACGATGTCGCGGCCCAGCTCAAGAACCAGATCGATGGCCTCAAGGTCGGCATCACCGCCGGCAACGTCATCTACCTGTCGCACCCGCAGGCCAGGGAGCTTTCGCTCGGCTGCGCCAGCCGCAACTACACCAACGAACTCTACGCCAAGGCTGACAGCCGCAAGCCGAAACTGGAATTCGTCAACCTCGTCGGCGCCGCCGCCGCCATCATCTTCACGCTGCCCAAGGGCGACATGCAGAAGGGCGTCGCGGCCTGCCTCTCGCAAATGGGCATCTTTCGCGGCGACGACGTGAAGACGCGCTACCGGCGTCTCGACATGAATTGCTCGCGAACGAAGACCGATGCCTCGATCGCCATCTCGCGCGGCAGGGACGAATAGTTACGTTGCGGTTGAAACCATCGCTACAATTTTAGCGGGATCATGGGCCCACCATTCACGATGTGACGGGCGTGGCGGGGATGCACCTGGATTTACGGATCGGATTCATAAAGCATTTGCACCGCTCCGTCAGAGTGAGGCGACCAGCGTAAGAGGATCCCATCGATGAGCATTTCGAGCATTCCAGCGTCGGCGCCCGTGACCCCTCCCTACACCACCCCGCCCCAGCCGCCGCAGGTGCAGGCCGACAAGGATGCCAACGACGCCGCTGCGGCCCAGCCGCCGGTTCAGGCCCCGCTGCCGCCGGGCCAGGGTACGCGCGTCAATCAGCTCGTCTGAGTAAATCCGAAGGATTTGGCAGACATCTCGCCGTCGTCGCCCGCCACCGGGTCGGCGCGGCGCGCCCCCCGATGACAGGCTCCAATCAATGTCAGCTGCATCGACGGGATCGAACTGGACAGGCTGGCGATGACGCCGATCGATGGGCGGAATAGGTAGTGGCCACAACCGTCATTCCGGGGCGCGCGAAAGCGCGAGCTACGATGTGCAATTGCACATCGGAGAATCTCGAGATTCCCCGATGCGCAATCGCGCATCTGAGGTCTGGTCCTTCGGACCATCCCGGAATGACGTATCCGTTACAAATCCAGCGCCTTGTAGCGCCTGAAAATGCCGTCCTCATTGAAGGCGATACGGCGATCGCTTGAGAGATAGGATTTGATATTCGGACGGCTCGCCACACGGTCGTGCAGATCGATCAGGCCGGGAATCCGGGGTTCGAAGGCCCTCATGCGCTTCGGGAAGGCGTAGCGCAGCCCCTCCACGATCTGGAACAGCGACAGATCGGCGTAGGTCAGCCTGCGGCCGGTGAGATAGAAACCGCCATTGTGCTGCACCAGGTGCTCGAAATAGCCGAGATATTTCGGCACGCGCGCCTTCCAGAATTCTCCCGTGCGCTTTTTTGCAGGGCTTCGTTGATCCTCGTAATAAAGCGAGGGCCCGAGCGGATGATGGGTGTCGTGAATTTCCAGCACGAAATCCGCTACCGTCAATTGAAGCTGATGCACCCACAGCTTTCCTGCTTCCGCTTTCGGCGCCAGACCATGACGCGAGCCGAGATAGAACAGGATATTGGCGGTCTGGCCGATCACGAGCTTGCCGGCCTTCAGAAAGGGCGGCGCAAACGGCGGGGTGCCGTTCTTGGTCTCCATCATCCGCATCATCGCCGCCATGCCGCGTTCGCTGCGCGCGACATCGGCATAATCGGCGCCGGCTTCCTCCAGCGCGAGGCGGACATATTCACCGCGGCCCTGAATGGACGGCCAGTAATAGAGTTCGTAGCGCATGCTCGGCCCTTCGTTTGTTGTCCGGCCTCAATCGGCGGCTAAGGTAATGGTTCGCGGCGGTCGGGGAACAGGTAGAACGCCGGCTGGTATCAAGCACCAGATTTCATCTTGGCCTGCTATAAACACCGTTGCAGCCCAGACGGATCATCCTCAATCATGAGAAAACCCTTGAACGTGTCCGTGTTACTGCTCGGCCTGTGCGTAGCGTTGGGGCTGGCCCCGAAGGAGGCGTTGGCAGCGGAGCCTTCTCCGCCATGGAGCGCCGATCTGGACCAGGTCCGGCAGGTCGCCGGGATGATCCCGGGTCCGCGTCCGATCCGGGTCAACGTGATCAAATTCGCCGAAAGCCGGCGCACCAAGAATTTTGCGGTCAAGGGTCTGCCAGCCGAGCCCAGCGTGCAGGCGCGGACCGCCTACCAGATCGTCTATCCGGACGGGACGGTGATGGTCGACACCGGCATGGACCTGGCGACCCATCAGTTCTTCGGCCGCGGAGTTCAGGAACCGTATTTTCCGGAAGCCGCGGCGCGCGTGGCCGACGGGCTGCGGCGCGCAAAGGCGATCATCGTGACCCACGAACATGGCGACCACATTGCGGGTCTGGTGCGCAGTCCCTCGTTTGCCGAACTCGCCCCGAAAACGCTGCTGACGCGCTCGCAGCTACAAGCCCTGATGAGCGAGCCGCAGATCCCCGAGCTGCGGCCGACCCCGGAAATGGCCGCGCGGCTGAGGGTGATCGACTATGCCGACTACCTCGCCTTCGCGCCCGGCGTGGCGCTGATCAAGGCGCCTGGCCACACGCCGGGCTCCCAGATGGTCTATGTGGCCCTGCAGTCTGGCAAGGAGGTGCTGCTGTCTGGAGACGTGGCCTGGCACATGGACGGCGTGCGCATGAAGGCCGGCAAGGACGCGCCGTGGATCAAGGAGCCGCCGGAGCTGATGGCCGCCGAACTCTCCTGGCTCAACGGCCTCAGCCGCACCGAGAAAAACCTGTCGATCGTCGTCAGCCACGATGAGGAACAACGTCGCCAATATATCGAACAAGGCGTGCTCGGCGACGGATTCGAGTGATCCGTCGCCGTCCGCTATCGGCGAGCGATCGATGCGTCGACGCCTCAGTTCGCCGCGAAGCAGTAGAACAAGCCGTCACCGCCGGTGCTCTTGAGGTCGGCCTGCGAGCAGCCGCCATCGGGTCCGCGCGAGGGGTGCGAACTGTTCCAGGATTTCGAAGCGTCATCGTCGCGCAACCCGATGCGATCGGAATGTCCGACCATCGCCGTGCCCTGCGTGCTGCTCGTCCAGTTCTTGCAGGTGCGGTCCTCGCCGGCCGCGAAAGCCGTGCCGTCCGGCTGGGATCCCGTCAGCACGTCGTGGCGGTTCGGCGTATCGCCGCGGCCGTTGATGACTTCGCCCTTCTCGCTCAGCGCGGACTGTTTCGTTAGCCCGTTGGCGCCGTGCAACTCGGCGACGTCCTTGGCGATCACGACGCCCTTGGCGTTCTGCCACGGTCCCTTGCCGATGCGGTCGCGCGCGTTGACTGCCGGCTTGCCGTCGGCGGCTTGCGTCGAGAGATAGGCGCGCCAGCTCTTGGCGCCGGCACCGACGGCTTGCGCCAATGTCTGGCAGTAATTGTCGGCGCCGGCGAGACCGCCAAGGTTAGCGCCGTTGCCGATGCCTACGGAGGTTACGAAGAAGGTGGTATTGGCCGATTGCGCCTGCGCGGGTTGAGCCGCAACGGCGAGCGCGGCTGCGGCCGGGATGAGGCACAAACGCGAAATGATCTGGGCGAGAGCGGGCATCTATTCCTCCGATTGTTTTTGATTCAACGGCTCGAGCGATGAGCCGGCCGGTTACGAAAGCAACCTATCCTACCCGAAATTATTCCACTTGCGCGACGCCGAAATGAAAAGGCGCCACGGAATGAACCGTAGCGCCTTGCATTGTTATCGCTTCGCGAAACGATCAGGTTTGCTGGATCGCTGAAAGCTCCCAGTTGCTGCCACGCGGGCGGAGGAACGTCCACACTTCGGTGACTTCCATCGGTTGGTCGCTGCCTTCGACCAGCCGCCCGGTGGTGCGATCGAGGGTCTTGTCGACCAGCGAGTACCGCATCGCCACGCTGGCGAAGTCGGTTTCGCCTTCGCGCCAGGCTTCCGCGAGGTCGCCCTGCAACAGCTTGGTGCCGAAAACCTTATTGACGACGTTGCGAGCCCGGTTCTGGTCGAGGTCGCGGGTAAAATACGACACCATTTCCGGCGTCGCCAGCGTGTGCAACCTGGCAACGTCTTCGTTCGACCAGGCGTCCTGAATCTCGCCGAGCAACCGCTCGAAGGCCTCATAGTCGCTCGGAACAATCTCAAGCGGCGCGCTGCCCGATCCCAGTCCGAAACCCGTCGCGGTTCGGAAACTCGACGGCGCGGCCGGACCTGCCGGACCGCCGGCATAGGCGGAAGCGGTTTCGTGACGGCGTTGCCACCATGACATCGCGAGCCTGACCACAATGATGATCAGTCCGATCTGGAGAATGAGGCCTATAATCGACGACAGTCCGCCGAGGCCACCGAACATTCCGCCGCCAAACAGCATGCCCAACAGGCCGGCGCCGAGGAAGCCCGCGGCGAGGCCGCCCAGCATGCCCATGCCGGGCCGGTTGAAGAACCCGCCACCGGCTGGCGCTCCCAGACCGGGGCTACTCGGCTGGGTGATGGTGCGGTTGAACGGCTGAGCCGCATTCGGCGCGGTCGAGGTGCTCGGCGGGGCAGAGAACGTTCGCCCTCCCCGAGAACCCGAGCTGACGCCACCGCCGACGCGGGCGTCGGCCGACGAGGCCACAGCTATCAGGGGTAACGCGAGCGACAAGACAACGGCGATCGTCTTGACGATACCGCAGGCGCGTTGCGTGAATTTCATGTCAATTTCCTCGAATCCCCGACATCGGGGAACTGCCCTTAACATGGGCAGGGTTGCCTAAAAGTGAAGCCACTACGAGAGCAACAGGCTGCGGCCCTCGGTCGCGGGCTCACCATGCTCGTCACCCCCGGGCTTGACCCGGGGGTCCATCATCACTTCGGCGGGCCTTTTTTGAAGAAGATGGATGGCCGGGTCGAAGCCCGGCCATGACGAAGTACGGATCGGCCTACGACGGCGTCATGGTTTCCTTCACCGCAGCGACCAATTGGCTCAGCGTGAAGGGTTTGGGCAGGAAGGCGAATTGCTGGTTTTCCGGCAGGCTCTTCTCGAAGGCGTCTTCCGCATAGCCCGACACGAAGATGATCTTGAGGTCGGGATTGCGGGTGCGCATCGTCTTCAGCAGGGTCGGACCGTCCATTTCCGGCATCACCACGTCGGAAACGACAAGATCGACCGCGCCATTCTTTTCCTCCAGCGCTTCCAGCGCCTCGATCCCGTTCGACGCCTCGATCACGCTGTAGCCCCGCGAGCGCAAGCCCCGCGCGTTCAGCGAGCGCAAACCCTCCTCGTCCTCGACCAGGAGAATGGTGCCCTGGCCTGTCAGATCGGCGCGCGGCTTGGCCTCCGAGCCCTCCCTGGCGGCGCCATTCGCCGCCACGCTATCGGGCTGGACGTCCTGCTCGGGATGATGCCGCGGCAGGAAAATGCGGAACGAAGAGCCCTTGCCGGGTTCGGAGTCC
>DASQOU010000170.1:0-2204 GCA_035644295.1 Bradyrhizobium sp. | reverse complement strand
TCGTCTCGATGAACTTGAAGTTGCTCATGGTCTTCGCCCTCCTTTCGGGCGATCGGCAAGTAGGAAAATGAAAACCCCTCCGCGGACGTCCGATCCGGGAGGGGCCAAGCATGCCGACAATGGATGGCGGACTACGCCATCGGCATGGATTCCTCCCCGGGATTGGTCGGGGCCAGTTCGGGCAGCGCGACTGGCCGGCCTGTGCCGGTGCAATCTACCCCGCTATGTGAACTGGAGCGCATCATCAGAGAACCTGGATCCAAATCCATGTGCGCGCCGGCCGATCCGGAATCGCGCGAATTGGGCCGCGTCAATACGCCCGTTCGAATGTGCGCGTCAAGCGGATTCCGTGCGTGTCGGCCGCCGCGCGGGATTAACCATCGGCAAGAGCCTGCTGAAGGCTCTTCACCCTCTGCAGGAGTTCGTTGGCAGGATACGGCTCCGGCGGCACCGCGCCCCAGACCGCTTTCGGCCAGGCGGGATCGTCGGTGAAGCGCGCGATCACATGCACGTGCAACTGCGGCACGACGTTTCCCAGTGCGGCGACGTTGATCTTGTGGGGCTGGACGAGCTGCGTCAGGCTCCGGCTCGCGCGCACGATCTCCGCCGTCAAGGCGCGCTGATCGGTCTCCTGCAGCTCGTGGATTTCGCGGATCTCGGCCCGGCGCGGGACCAGGACCAGCCAGGGCCAATGCCGCACGTTCATCAGCAGAACGATCGAGAGCGGCCACCGTGTCAACTCGATCGTATCAGCCCTTAGCCGTTCATGTAGACTGAATTTTGCCATCGCCGTTGCCTTGAGCGGTGATCGAATTGAATATCACTACCGCGCTGGCAACCCCGATGGAAGAGGGAGGTGTGATGCGGATTCTCGTTACGGGAGCTGCGGGATTCATCGGCCGCCATATCGTGGCTGCGCTGCGGGCGGCGGGCCACCGGGTCGTGTGCGCCGGGCGCGATGTCGAACGCACCCGCAGAATGTTCCCCGATCAGGAGAGCATCACCTGCGACTTCAACCGCGACGTGACAACCGAGGTGTGGCTGCCACGGCTGGTCGGGATCGATGCGGTCGTCAACTGCGTCGGCATCCTGCAGTCGAGGCGGGGGCAATCGATGGCCGCAATTCATAGCGCGGCTCCCAAGGCGCTGTTCGCCGCGTGTGTTCGGGCCGGGATACGCCGGGTCATTCAGATCTCGGCCCTCGGCGTAAGGCCGGAAGTGGCGACCGCGTATTCACAGAGCAAGCTGGATGCGGACCGCCATCTCCAATCGCTCGATCTGGATTGGGTAATCCTGCGGCCGTCGCTTGCCTACACGTCGGCGGGATCATTCGGCGGCACGTCGCTATTCCGCGCGCTGGCGGCATTGCCTGGGATGGTTCCGTTGGTGGGCGACGGGCGACAGCCGTTCCAGCCGATTCACATGGGCGATCTGACGGAGGCCGTGCGGCGGCTCGTCGAAGGATCCGAAGTGGCGCGACGGATACTCGACGTCGTCGGTCCCGAGCCGATGGCGCTTCGCGATATCCTCGCAGATCTGAGAAGGTGGCTCGGCTTCGCCGCACCGAGGTTCTTCGAGACGCCGCTGCCGGTCGTACGGGTTGCCGCGCGCATCGCCGATCGACTCGGCGGCGTCGGGCCGATCACGACGACCTCGCTGACGATGCTGCTGCAAGGCGATACTGCGGACCCCGCGCCCTTCATGGCCGCCACCGGGATCGCGCCCCGGCGCTTCGCCGATGCGCTGGCGAACGAGCCGGCCCATGTCCAGGACCGCTGGCATGCGCGACTCTATTTCCTGCGGCCATTGCTCCGGGTCACCCTCGGTCTGTTCTGGCTCTCCACCGGACTGGCCACTCTTGCGCTATGGCCGCATGCCGACAGCCTGAGGATGCTCGGCGATTCCGGTATACCGGATCCGCTACTGCCCGTTGTATTTCATGTCGGTTGGGCGTTTGACGTCGTGCTCGGGCTGGCGGTCTTGATGCGCTATCGCGTCGCGCTCGTCGGAAGCATCATGATCGCTGCGACCACGGACTATCTGGTCTTTCTCAGCATCGGCCAGCCCTGGCAGTGGATACATCCCATAACACCGCTCACGATCTGCATCTCCCTCATGGTGGCGACGCTGGTCATGATGGCGACTGATGACGATCGATGATGCTCTACGAGATCGTCAAGACGGTGCACATCCTGTCGGCGACG
>DASQOU010000169.1:0-9434 GCA_035644295.1 Bradyrhizobium sp. | reverse complement strand
GCGGGCCTCGTCGATCTGCTTCTTGGTACGGTGGCTGATGTAGATCGGCTTGCCCCGCCAGAACACCTTGATGTCCTGTCCTTCGGCGATCGGCGCCAGGTCGACTTCGATCGGTGCGCCCGCCGCAATGGTCGAGGCATCCGGATTCATCTGGGAGACGAACGGCCAGAGGGTGGCCGCTCCGCCGACGGCGGCGGCAGCTCCCGTTGCAACAAAGAGGAAATCACGGCGTGTCGGATGGTCCGCCGAAGACGCTGTCGTCACGATTCCAAACCCTTTCTCAAGCTGCAGCCGGTGGAACCGCCCCGGAGACCCCAAAGTACCGGGAGAGGCTGCCGGCGCCCGCGACCCCCGCGGCGGCAGAAAGACCCCTTGTTTCTCACCCAATCGGGAGAACAAGCGGTCTAGAATCGCTCTATTGGCACCCTTGCCGGACGAGCGCAAGCCCGCTATCGGCTGGCCAGCGTGCAATGCACTAATTCCGCCCGGAGCGATAATTTAGCCATACAATTCGCGGAAGACCCGAAGGCCGTGCCAGGATGCAGATTGCACTTTTCCAACCCGACATCCCCCAGAACACCGGGACGATTCTTCGGCTGTGCGCATGCACGGGCGTGGCGGCCCATATCATCGAACCCGCCGGTTTCCCGGTCTCGGATCGGCATTTCCGCCGCGCCGGCATGGATTATCTCGACCAGGTGAGTGTGACGCGTCACGACGCGTGGTCAAAATTCGAGCAATGGCGTAACGAAGGGGGTTATCGACTGATCCTTTTCACGACCAAGGGTGCGATCTCTTATCTTGATTATCGCTATGGCTTGAACGACATCCTGTTGTTCGGGCGTGAATCTGCAGGCGTTTCTGACGAAGTCGCCAAAGCCGCCGACGCCCGGCTGGTGATCCCGATCAAACCGGGCCTGCGATCACTCAATGTCGCAATAGCGGCGGCGATGGCTTTGGGTGAGGCGCTGCGTCAAACCGGTCCCGGGATCTCCCCGCAGGGTCAGGCACTGTAAATGGATATTTCAGAAATCGAACAACGCAAAGTGCGCGCGCGGGGCTGGTTCGAAGCCTTGCGCGACGACATCTGCGCGGCCTTCGAGAGGCTGGAAGACGAAGCGCCGGCCGCGCTCTATCCCGGCAGCGCCGGGCGCTTCGTGCGTACCCCCTGGGATCGCACGGACCATACCGGCGAGGACGGCGGCGGCGGCGTGATGAGCGTGATGCGCGGGCGACTGTTCGAAAAGGTCGGCGTGCATTGCTCGAGCGTGCATGGCGAATTCAGCCCCGAGTTTCGCGCGCAGGTTCAAGGCGCCAGCGAAGACCCGCGTTTCTGGACCTCGGGAGTTTCGGTCATCGCGCACATCCGAAATCCCCATGTTCCCGCCGTGCACATGAACACGCGCTTCGTGGTGACCACGACGGCATGGTTCGGCGGCGGATCGGATCTGACGCCGGTGCTGGACCGGCGGCGGACCCAGGACGACGCCGACACGGTTGCCTTTCATGCCGCGATGAGAGCCGCCTGCGGCGGCAACAACGGAGTTGCCGATTACGACAGGTACAAGAAGTGGTGCGATGACTATTTCTATCTGCCGCATCGCAAGGAAGCACGCGGCATCGGTGGAATTTTCTACGATCACCACGATTCCGGCGACTGGGATGCCGATTTCGCGTTCACGCAGGACGTCGGCCGCGCGTTTCTGAAAATCTATCCCGAACTGGTGCGAAGGAATTTCAAAACGCCCTGGACAGCAGCGGATCGCGAGGAGCAACTGGTGCGCCGCGGTCGCTACGTCGAATTCAACCTGCTCTACGACCGCGGCACCACATTCGGCCTGAAGACCGGCGGCAATGTCGATTCGATCCTGTCATCGATGCCGCCGGAAGTGAAATGGCCGTAGGCCGCACCCGTCATTCCGGGATGGTGCCAACGGGTTCGCGCAGAGCGCGGCCCGATGACTGGCTCCGCAGCGAGCGATTGCAATTGCACATCTGGAAATCTCAAAATTCCCCGCGCCGGGCATCGCATTTGTCTGAGTGGCTTCGGCCAAGCCAATTAAACGCACTGTCACCGTAATTCCATTTCTTAACGTCGCACAATATCTGTTTCGCGACGGTCGTGTCCCTCGCGATGCCCCGCACCTCACATTAGACATAAACCTCTGGTGGTCATGATGAGGTAAGTATTTCAGCTAGAAGGAGACGATACGATGCCGCTGGACAAGCATGACAGAACCGAAAAGGGAGCCTTTAGGAGAGAAAGGAGTGATTCGACTGCGGGCACTCTTCGAAAGGACTATCCTGAATTTTCCAATGTGCGTGCGGACGCACAGCTGGGAAACATCAAAAAGAACCTCGGACTTCCGCCTGATGCCGGAATTAATAAGGTCCGAAAAGCTCTGCGCGATCAAGAATGATCGGCCGGGGCGCTTCGACGTTTGGTAGCTGCTCCGGTGGAGCCGAGTCTGAGAACGACATCTTGGTCGATCTCGATCCCGCAATTGTCGTGACGATTTTCTACTATGCCGGCGTGAAAGAATTTATCGCCGGCATGTTCGACCGCCCCGTCGATGTCGTTAGCCGCGAAAGCTTGAGACCCCGTGTCCAGCCCAAGGCTACCGCCGACGCGATCTATGCTTTTCTCAAACCGAACGCGACAGAATTAAAGTGACAGCACTGTCACCGTAACCACCGTAATTCGGAATACTATTTGCCTTTGGGCAGCTCGCGCTCGAAATCCCGTCCGCCGTAAGCGATGCTGACAATCTCGACCCGCGTTTTCAGCCGGTAGGATGGGTGGATCGTAGCGATACCCATCGCGTCAGTGGTAAGGCTCGGCGTCTATCCCCGGGATTGGGCAGGAGATGTCTCGAATGATGGCGGGGCTTTTGGAGAGCGATCCCGACACGTGTAGCAAAGCGATGGGTTTCGCAAGTGCTCAACCCATCCTACTGGCTGGCCGCCTTCGTGCGCGCTGCCGCGAAGACAAATTGATTGGCGCTACAAAGAGTTTGCCTGAGTGATCGAGAAGCTTGTTCTCGCGGGTAAGCCGACGACGATAGTGCATTTGGTTGCTCATCGCATGAGGTGGGGTTTATGCGGTAACGACCGCAAGAGAGAATAGATGAACCTCAACCGACATAAAAAGGTCAACTAGATCGGCAGGCCCCATGAAGTCGAACATGACCGTCTTGCCGTGAGTGGCCGCCGTAATTTCGGACGACGTTCCTGCTGGTGACCTAACTGAGGCGAAGAAGTTGTGCGCAGGGTGCTTAGCTAAATTGTTCGGATTATCAATTCTGAACCGATTGCCGTGGCAGACGCCATTTCGAAGGTGCCTAATAAGTTCTAGATGCGGTGCTCGATCAAAGTAACCCTTTTGATCGAGCGTATCGGCGAGCGCGATTAGTCCTCCTGTCAGCCACACGCGATCCAAATCATCTTTGGTTCTTAAGTTCTCGAAGGCTTCGCGGAGATGGTGATCGAACGAGAAAGCGTGCTTGGTGCCGTCCTTGCGGACTACTTCGCGTGTAATGTTCCAATTGATGGGTTGGCTACGATCTACACCTGCCGCAACATCGATAATTGCGGAATGAACGTAGTATCCACCACCAAGCCGGTGAGCCAATCGCGCCGTCCGAAAAGCATCAAGGTTCAGTAGGGGGAGGACGTTTCCACCGCAATCACAACGTGCTACGGATTGGGTCGCATCAATCTGATGAAGGCATCGCATCCAAAGCAGATAGCATCTTTGATAGCCATTTCGTGATGCTACAACGCCGAGAACCGGCGCACAAATCTCCGCTTCTCCGGACATGAGGAGCAAGTAGCCCGCCGCATGGTGACTAGGCGACGATCGCTCTTGCTGTCGCCCTTTGGTTACGAAACAGTCTCCTCTGGTCTGAGGAAGTAGCCGCCCAATCTGGCGAACAATAGGGCCGTGATCTGCGGATAGTTATCAAGCAGCCTAACACGCGGGGCGTATTATGTTTACGATTGCTGGGGGAATTCTGCTCGCCGTTTTAATCCTAAGCTTGCTGCCGTGGCTTTTCGTCGGCGCAGCGTGGATCGTTGGTATTACAATAATTATTGCAATTGCAGCAGGAGCAGTATGGGCATTCTGGGCCGGTGCCCAGTCTCTAGCGGGACTCGCTGTCGAATTGATGATTGGCGCGATGTTCGTGATCTGGCTATTTTCTAAAATGCAGCCGCACCCGTCAGGGTTGCCGAATTTGATGGCACGATTTTTCAGGGGATGGGGCAGAGTTATATGTGCGCCGGTCTTGGCTCCAATGGAATACTGGCGGTCGATCCAAGATCGACGACTTCAGGGTGAGCGTGTGAATGCCGTGACGGTGACGGTTGGCCTTACCTGGTCCTGTTTCGTGGGAGTGGTTCTAAGTTGGCTGGCTATTTTGTTACCGGTGCTTGCCGTCTGGGGTGTCCTGTCAAACCTTTGGGCAAAATGATCGACGCTTCAACCGCAACGGAAATGCTCTGGCCCAAGGATTCTCCCCGGTCTGTCGTCACACCAACTGCCGCACCGCCGCCGAAATCATCACCACGCCGCCGGCAATGACGGCGGCGTCGAGGATGGCGGTGTGGATGTGTACCGGCATGCGCTCGACGAAGGCTCGGGCGAAAAATGCTCCGGGCAGTGCAATCGCGCCGATCAGAACCGCAAAGGCGATCACCTGCGCGGTGACGACGCCGGCCAGTCCGAACACGGAAATCTTGATGACGCTGGTCGCGACCGAGATCACGGCGTCGGTCGCGATCACGGCTGCGCCTTCGAGACCCGCGGCCATCAAGAGCGACAGCAGAATCACGCCCGAGCCCGTAGTGCCGCCAACCACGATGCCGTAACCCACCGCGCCAAGGCCAAGCCCGGTGTCACCGATGCGAATGTCGCGGCCTCTCGCCAGACGACGCAGCGGCACGCTCAAAATCAGCATGGTGCCGATCACCAGCGCCGCGCCGGCACTGGTCAGCATGGTATACCCGTAAGCGCCGAGCGCGGTCGTCAATGCGGCGGCAACGATCACGATCAGTGCGCGGCGACCGTCGACATAGCGGCGATAGGCGATGACGCGGCTAAGATTGGAAAAAACACCCGATATCGCGATGATCGGCACCACCGGCTCGGCGCCGATCAGAGGCACCAGAACCAGTGGCATCAGCGCGCCGGTGCCGTAGCCGGCCAGGCCTCCGACCACGGAGGCAAATAGCGCGACGCACGCCACCAGTATGAGTTGAACCAACGAAATGTCGGCAAAGCCGGAGAGAAGATTCACGGCCTGTCGTCGCGGGTAATTCGTGCGACGGCTTGGTCGGCAATGGCTTTGAGCGCCGGCTCATCGAGCGGGAAATCCGCCGCGAGCCAGGCGTCCTCCGCCCACGCAAGCACCTGCCCGAGCCGGGGGCCTTGGGCAACTCCGCGCGCGATGAAGTCGGCAGCCTTTAGCGGAAATTTCGGCGCGCTCCAGCGATCCGGCAAGGTGGCCAGTTGGCGCCACGACGCTACATCGGCATGGTCTCCCGAACGCGCCCACGCCAGCAATAGCCGGTCGCGGTAGCGGTCTTCGCCGAGCCGATAAAGCCTGCGCCGCGCGGTCGCCTCATCCATGCCCGCAAGCCGCCACCAGCGATGGCCCATGGAATCGAGTGCTTTGGTCTCGGCATTGGTCAATCGCAAGCGCATCGCCAGCCGCTTGGCATCCTCGGTGACGGCGACCGCCAGCGCGCCCAGGCGGCGCGCCGGGTCCGGCGCCAATCCGAGCGTCCGCTCCGCCGAAATCATCGCCTCAAACGGCCCGGTATACGCGACGCCGCCGAAGATCGGGAGCAGCAGACCGCCATCCACCATCGCCGCGACGGCGCCAGCCGCGGCCTCTGCGACCATCAGCTTGAGTATTTCAAGGCGCACACGTTCGGCCGAGAGCGTCGCAAGGCCTTCCCGCTCGCTGATGCATGCGAGGTAACCCGCGCGATCGGGTTGACCCGCGCCATAGGCGGCGTGAATGCGAAAGAACCGGAGGATGCGTAAGTAATCCTCAGCGATCCGCTGGTTCGGATCTCCGATGAAACGCACCCGTCTGGCCGCGATATCGTCGAGCCCGCCGACGTGGTCGTGCACGCGGCCCTCAAAGTCGACCGACAGGCCGTTGATGGTGAAGTCGCGCCGCTCGGCGTCGCGCACCCAATCGCGGCCGAATGCGACCTTCGCCTTGCGGCCGAAGGTCTCGGTGTCCTCGCGCAGCGTGGTGACCTCGAACGGTTGTGAATCAATGACCAGCGTCACGGTGCCGTGTTCGATACCGGTCGGCACGCTCTTGATGCCGGCCGCCTTGGCGCGGTGGATCACTTCAGTGGGCAATGCGGTCGTCGCGATATCGACATCGCCTATCGGAATCTTCAGGAGCGCATTGCGGACTGCGCCCCCAACCACGCGCGCTTCTTCGCCGTCGTCGTTCAGCAATTTCAGCACGCGGGCGGTCGGACCGGATTTGAGCCAGGGCGCATCATCCAGCACCCGCGCGCCTTTCATTTCTCGACTCCGGGAACCAGTCTGCCGTTCTCGATGTGCGCGGGAATGTAGGTCGAATTGGGCGGCGCGCCGGAGAATTGCGCCAGTAGGACGAAACTGATCACCACGAGCAGCAACGAACCGAGCAATAGTTTGGCAACAACGTTCACCGGCCAGGACGACTGCACCAGCAATCCGGAGCGGGTCGCGACCAGAAACAGCGCATAGACCACGAAGGGTATGAGGAAAAGTCCAATCTCGGTGAAAGCCGGACGGATCATGGCAAATAAATCCGCTCGTACAGCACGCGCAGGATTCCGGCCGTAGCACCCCAGATATAACGCTCCTCATAGGGCATGGCGTAGTACGAACGCTCAATGCCGCGGAATTCCTTGCTGTGGGTCTGATGGTTCACCGGATTCATCAGGAACGCCAGCGGGACTTCGAACACATCGTCCACTTCCGATTGATTGATGCGCAGTTTGAAGCCCGGTTTTATCCGCGCGACCGCCGGCAGGATACGAAATCCGAAGCTCGTCCCGTAGAGATCGAGATAACCGATCGGATCGATGAATTCGCGGCTCAGGCCGATCTCTTCCTCGGCCTCGCGCAACGCGGTATCGAGCGGGGAAGCGTCAGTCGCATCGATCTTGCCGCCGGGAAACGAGATCTGGCCGGCGTGATCGTTGAGGTGGGCTGAGCGCTGGGTCAGCAACACGGTCGGTTGCGGGTAGTCCACCACCGGGACCAATACCGCCGCGGGGCGGATCGGTTGCTCGCGCGCCAGGATCTGCAGCATGCGGTCGGTGCCCTGGTCGCCGCTGGCGGGAACGAGGCTTGCATCGGTCAGGCCTGCGGGAATGTCAAAGCGCAGCCGCGCACGGGCCCGCGCGAAAAATTCCGCCGAGCTGATCGCTGCGGGATCATTCTTCAACATCGGCCCGTTCAAAGCGCACCCCTCACCTGCTCCGCATCCGCCATCGCGAAGAATTCGCCCGCCGATGCGACCCCGAACATCTGACGACCATCGACCATCCGCTCCTCGCCCATGTCAACCAGATCGTAATAGAGCGCGCGGGTGACTTTGGCCCAGAGGTCGGCGCGGACGTGAAGGTAGGGCGTCAGCCCGCCCTCGGCTGAGGCCTCGAACCGCAGCCGGTGCGCCTGGTCGCACTCGACCCAATCGTCGACATTGGTGCGGAAGCGCAGCAGCCGGCCGCTTCCATCGTGTGCTTTCCGCATCTCGACCGCCAGAAACGGCGCGTCGTCGACGCGGATACCGACCTTCTCCACCGGCGTCACGAGAAAATGCTTGTCGTCCTCGCGCTTGAGAATGGTTGAAAACAGGCGGACCAGCGCCGGCCGCCCGATTGGCGTCCCCATATAGTACCACGTACCATCACTCGCGATTCGCATATCGAGATCGCCGCAGAACGGCGGATTCCATAAGTGCACCGGGGGCAGCCCCTTTCCGGTCGCGCTGGTGTTTGCAGCGTCCCTGGCCGCAGCCGTCAGGCCTTCGAGACCTTGATCCGGTTTCCGCCCTTGGTTCGCCATGGTTTGCCCTGAGTTTGATCGCCTCGGTTTGGCACGATTGGTGCACGTCTTGCGGCATACGCCTTGGACGAGTTCCGCCCGTAACATCCCGGATCAAGTCGCCACATCGTGATGCCGTTCATACCCCGAAATGCCGATAATGTGGGGATAGTTTAATTCAACGAATACATGGTCTTCGCAAGAGTTTAGCATGGGGTTCATGGCATGACGACGCAATCGGCGGCGTTTCGGGCAAGAGTTTGAGACGAAGGAGAACGAAATGGCAGGCGCCGAGAGTGTCGAGAAACTGGAGGACGTGATCGTCCGCTCCGCTGAACAGGTCGCCGGTCAAATCCGCGCGGCCAAGGATGCCGTCGCAACCGTCATCTTCGGCCAGGACCGGGTGATTGAGAATACGCTGGTGACGATCCTGTCCGGCGGTCACGCGCTTCTGATCGGCGTACCAGGCCTTGCCAAGACCAAATTGGTCGAAACCTTGGGCATTACGCTCGGGCTGGATGCCAAGCGCATCCAGTTTACGCCTGACCTGATGCCATCGGATATCCTGGGCGCCGAAGTGCTGGACGAAAGCACTTCCGGCAAGCGTTCGTTCCGTTTCATCTCCGGCCCGGTTTTCGCGCAGCTTTTGATGGCCGACGAAATCAACCGCGCCAGCCCGCGCACCCAATCGGCGCTGCTGCAGGCCATGCAAGAGCAGCACATCACGGTTGCAGGCGCGCGCCACGATTTGCCAAAGCCGTTTCACGTGCTGGCGACGCAGAATCCGCTGGAGCAGGAAGGCACCTACCCCTTGCCGGAAGCGCAGCTTGATCGCTTTCTGATGGAAATCGATGTCGACTATCCGGACCGCGACGCCGAGCGGCGGATCCTGTTCGAAACCACCGGCGCGGAAGAGACGCTGGCCAAGGCGGCGATGAATGCCGAAATTTTGATCGCGGCGCAGCGGCTGGTGCGGCGGCTGCCGGTCGGAAATTCCGTCGTCGAGGCGATCCTGTCACTGGTGCGCTCCGCGCGCCCCGGACCGGAAGGCGGCGATGCCGGCAAACTGATCGCCTGGGGGCCAGGCCCCCGCGCCAGCCAATCGCTGATGCTCGCCGTTCGCGCCCGCGCGTTGCTCGACGGGCGCCTGTCGCCCTCGATCGACGACGTGCTGGACCTGGCCGAACCGGTTCTCAAACACCGCATGGCCCTGACATTCACCGCCCGGGCCGAAGGCCGCACCATTCCGGACGTAATCAAACAATTGAAGACGCGGATCGGTTGATGGCCGCAGGCACCGAGCACGCAGCGAAGGAGACCGTAGCAATCCGACGTGCCGATGGCGAAAGCCGAACGCTCGCCGCATCGC
>DASQOU010000168.1:0-7209 GCA_035644295.1 Bradyrhizobium sp. | reverse complement strand
AGGGCTCGAACGGAATGCCCTTGATGGACGCGCAGACGGCCTGGCCGCGGATCTGAAGCGTATTGCCCGGCAACCGCAGGTGACGAACGGGACCGCCGCCCGAGAACTGCACCGCGCCAGCCGCACCCATGTCGTCGAGTATCCGGCCGGCGCCGCGCGTTCCGTCAAAGCAGGTAAACGCGAACACTTTGCCGGATACGAACCTGCGGGCTTCTTCGGCATTCATCTGCCCGGCCATAGCGGGCGCAATTGCTGCACCAGCCACCACCGCCCCCAACACAAAACGCGCAAGCATGCTGCAACTCCAACTTGACCCGAGCACGGGCAATCGGCTGATGCCTCTTTACCCGCTGCTTACCATACTAACCGTGGCAACACTGAGTTACCAAAAACAGAGTATCATCGGCTTAGGCCGCTGGCAGATAGCGACCTGACGACAGGCGCTCCCGCAAATACTAAGAATGGTAACCGTGGCAACATTGGAGCAGCTTGGTTGGTAAAGTCTGAATGCCACTAGACAATTTTTACCAGGATTCGACCACGAACCTGCCCGGTGAGGATCCGACCCCCCGCCTCGATGACCTGATCGAGTCCAATTTCCTGAGTAATTTCAGCTAGTTTTCGGGAATCCAGATCGCGGGCCAGCCGGCTCCATGCGACCTTCCTTAGCTCAATTGGGCACATCACAGAATCGATACCTAACAGACACACCCCGCGCAAAATAAACGGCGCCACCGATGTCGGCAGGTCCATACCGCCGGCGAGCCCGCATGCGGCAATGGCGCCTCGGTATTTCGTCATCGATAAAAGGTTGGCAAGCGTGATCGAGCCGACGCTGTCGATGCCGCCCGCCCAGCGTTCCTTGGCCAGCGGCTTGGCCGGCGCCGTGAGTTCGCTGCGATCGATCACCTCGGCCGCACCGAGATTGCGGAGATAGCCGGCCTCCGACAGCCGGCCGGTCGATGCGATGACGTGGTAGCCGAGCTTCGACAGCACGGCGATTGCCACCGAGCCGACACCGCCAGCAGCGCCGGTGACCACGACGGGTCCGTGCGCCAGGGTAAGGCCATGCTGTTCCAGCGCGAGCACGGCCAGCATCGCAGTGTAACCGGCGGTACCGATCGCCATCGCGTCGCGCGTCGACATGACCTCCGGCAGACCCACCAGCCAGTCGCCCTTGACGCGGGCTTTTTCTGCGTAAGCGCCGAGATGAGTCTCGCCGAGACCCCAGCCATTGCAGATCACCTGGTCGCCGGACTTCCACCGCGGATGCGACGACTGCTCGACGGTGCCGGCAAAATCGATACCGGGGATCATTGGAAAGCGCCGCACCACCGGCGCCTTGCCGGTGACGGCAAGGCCGTCCTTGTAATTCAGCGTCGACCATTCGACCCGCACGGTGACGTCGCCTTCCATCAACTCGGCTTCGTCGAACTGGGTGAGTGCGGCGGTGGTGCCTTTTTCCGCCTTGTCGATCCTGATCGCCTTGAAGGTTCCCAACGCAGCCTCTCCGCGGTTTGAAGTCGTGGGTGCGCTTAGATTGAACGGTCTAGGCCGGCTGCGCAACCGGGCGCGTCACCGGCGCCTCGACGATCGGCAGGTTGATCAGCGCCGACAGCACCCCGAACAGGACCGACAGCCACCAGATCGGCGTGTACGAGTTGAATTTCTCGAACACGATACCGCCAAGCCACACGCCGAGGAACCCGCCGACCTGATGGCTGAAAAACGCGAATCCATAGAGCGTGGCCAGCCAGCGCGTGCCGAACATCAACGCGACCAGGCTGGAAGTCGGCGGAACCGTCGACAACCACGTCAGGCCCGTAATCACTCCGAAGGCGATCGCGGAAGAGGTGGTGATCGGAAACGAGATGAAGGCGACGATCGACATCGCGCGAACGAAATAGATCACCGACAGGATGTAGCGCTTCGGAAGCCTGCTCTGGAGCCATCCGACACTGAGCGAGCCTACGATATTGAACAGGCCGATGGTGGCAATCACCCAGCCGCCGAGTTGAACCGGCACGCCGCGATCGACCAGGTAAGCGGGCAGATGCACGGTGATGAAGGCAAGTTGGAAGCCGCAGGTAAAGAATCCCAGTACCAGCAAGACATAGGAGCGGTGCCCGAACGCCTCGGCCAGCGCATGCTTGAAGGTCTGCTGCTTCGCCACAGCGACAGGGCCTGCGGTCGGAGGAGGCGTTGCCAGCGCCAGCGACAACGGCACGACCAAGAGCATCAGGCAGGCAAATACGATCAGCGCCGGTTGCCAGCCGAAATTATCGAGCATGGCGACCCCGAACGGGGCGAACACGAATTGCCCGAACGATCCTGCCGCGGTCCCCGCGCCCAGCGCAATGCCGCGCCACTCCGACGGCAGCAGCTTGCCGAATGCCGACAGCACCAGATTGAACGAACAGCCGGACAGGCCGAAGCCGATCAGGACGCCCGCGCCGATGTCGAGCGACAGCGGCGTGGCAGCGTAACGCATGAGGAGCAGACCCGCGGCGTACAGCAGTGCGCCGACGGAAATCACGCGCAAGCTTCCGAACCGGTCCGCGATCGCACCAGCGATCGGTTGGCCTATGCCCCACAGCAGATTCTGGATCGCGAGCGCAAGGCCAAACACGTCGCGGCCCCATGCGAACTCGCGGCTCATGGGCTGCAAAAAGAATCCAAAGGTCGAACGCGGACCGAAAGTCAGCATGCCGATCAGGCAGCCGCACACCACGATCACCAGCGGCGTCCGCCAGGTCACGGCGGCGGAAGCCGGACGTCGATCGCCTTCAGTCGCGGCCATGTGAATTCCTCGCGGTTTGGGGCAGATAACAAAGAAATTCGACCAGCGCGAGACGGACATTGGCCGCGCGCCGGCGTGCCGCGAGGTTAATGCATTGGCATGCAAATCCCAACCGCGATATTGGGGAGGTCGACGCCCGCAATGCAGCCTTGCGATTTAGGGCGGCAATCGCGCATCCGCGATCCAGGCTGTTGAAAATATTTGGGAAAGTGGTTGTCGCCTTGGTCCCGCACTAGCGCCGGAATGTTGCGTCGGACAGTTCGGCCGAGCTGCGCGCAGCCTCGGCAAGCCTCGCCGATATGGCCGCGGTTTCGGCGGACGTTCCCCAGCTCGGCGCCTCGCTGCCGTCACCCCAAGCGCGCGGCCGGTAGAAGGTGTGGACACCGAATTTGTACATCTTCTTCATTTCGCTGACCCAGGACGGGCGCACCCAATAGGCGTGGTAGTGCGTCGACTTGCCGACTTCCGGCAGCCAAAGCTGGCCGTCGAGCATCGCCTTGGCGATTTTCCTGGCGCGGTCCCACATGTCGGGCTCGCGCACTACATCGGCCACGTTATCGCAGGCAAAGGTGAACTGGCACGCCAGGTGGCGGTGCTTGTTCTGGTACACCACGCCGCACACCGTGGTGGGATAGAAACCGGAGAATGCGCGGTTCATCACCACCTGCGCTACCGCGATCTGGCCGCGCACGGCTTCGCCGCGGGCTTCGAAATAAACCGCCTCAGTGAGGCATTTCTCCGATTTGGCGCGCGTCTTCTCGTCGAACAGGCCGAGGCGCTCAGCTGGCGTCTTGCCACGCTGGTTATCCGAATTGACTTCACCCTTGGCCGCAATGCTCTCACCGCTGTCCGGAACCCTCACAGCATCCGCGGTGGCGGGCAGCGAAGCCATCACCTTCATGTCGGGATCGGCGCCGCCGCCCGGCATCACGATGACCGGCTCTTCGCCGGGCCGCCACCGCTCCATGCTTTCCAGCGGCGCGCCGAGCGAATTGCTGCCGAAAAACAGGTTCGCGGTTTTCACCGAAAACCCGTCATGCGGTTGGCCTGGCTCAAGCAGGATCGATGCGGTACCAGGCGCAAATTTCGAATCCTCGAGCGGTTGGGCTTCGCGCGGCATCGAAACGTCATATTGCGGAAGCGGCGGGGCGCTCAGCGCCTCCGCAAGTTCCGGATCGAGCGGGGCCAGCGCTGCAGGTGGCGCGGCATCAGCGGTCTTGGCGCCCCTAACCCATGCCTTGGATGTTGCTGGGTCCTCCTTGGCCGGCGCAGCTCCGGCGGGCGGCGCCGGCTCGGGCCGCACAATCACGAGGCGGTCGCCCTTGAGCGTGCGATCGACTTTGGGGAAATCGGCGGCCTGATAGCGCGGCGGCGTCTGCAAAATTGGATTGCGCGTCACTGAGCCCGTGATGTCGATGCCCTGGTTGTCGAGGCTCTCCAGGCGCAGGCTTGCGGTTTGCGGGGCAAAGGTTCCGATCGGGCGGCCGAAGCTGTAAGTGGCGACCTGGATGGTGTTGGCGGAGGAGAATACCCGGCTTTGCCAGCGCTCAGCGACGCCCGGCTGCCGCGCCAGGAGCGATGCGATATCCTGATATCCAACTTCTGTCGGGGCCAATGCGAAGCCGCAAAGACCAAGGCCGAAGAACGCAAAACGCGCGCCCTTCGGCCGGGTACGCAACTGAAACATCACTACGCTCACGCAACGCAACACCACGCACACGCGATCGAAGGCAGTACATCCGTGCAATTCGATCTTTTTTGGTAGTAACTAATTTAGGTTGCGGGGAGGTTAATCGGCGTGGCAAGCGCGACACACGCAATGATTTGCTGATCTTGCGCCGATCACATCGAAAACGTTGGTAAACAGCCGCTCGAATAAAGTGGTAAATATCGCGTCAACGAAAATGATGAAGATAATTGTGTGAGGTGCGAAATTATTTCCCGCGTAGTTGCGGATTGCGGCGATCGCCGTCAGTCCGGGGCGCGCATTGGCGCGAACCCGGAATCTCGAGATTCCCCGATGCGCAATTGCGCATCGTAGTTCGATGCGGAGCCTGTCATCGGGCCGCGCTTCGCGCGGATCCGTTGGCATCGCCCCGAAATGACGATTAGGTGGATTGCTTCCTCACGCCTGGCTAACGACGGCCTTGCCGAGGGCGGCCTGCGCCGCAGCGAGGCGGGCGATCGGCACGCGGTAGGGTGAGCACGAGACGTAATCCAGTCCGATCTCATGGCAGAACGCGACGGAAGCGGGATCGCCGCCATGCTCGCCGCAAATACCGACCTTGAGGTTTGGACGGGTCTTGCGCCCGCGTGTCACGCCGATTTTCACCAGCTCGCCAACGCCGTCGCGGTCGACCGAGATGAAAGGATCGATCTCCAGGATGCCCTTGGCGATATAGGTGCCGAGGAATCCAGCCGCGTCGTCGCGGCTGATGCCGTAGGTCGTCTGCGTCAGGTCGTTGGTGCCGAACGAGAAGAACTCCGCGGTCCTGGCGACGTCGCCGGCCATCAGGCACGCACGCGGCAGTTCGATCATGGTGCCGACCTGATAGCTCAACTTGGTTCCGGTTTCCTTCATCACCGACTGCGCGGTGGCATCGATCCGTGCCTTGACCAGATCGAACTCCGCTTTCGTCGCGATCAACGGCACCATCACCTCGAGGCCAACCGCCTTGCCGGTCCGCTTTCCCGCCTCGACCGCGGCTTCGAAAATGGCGCGCGCCTGCATCTCGGCGATCTCGGGATAGGCAATGGCGAGCCTGCAGCCGCGAAAGCCGAGCATCGGATTGAATTCGGCGAGATCGCGGGCACGATCGGCAAGCCGCCGCGGATCGGCGTTCATGGCGCGTGCGACTTCCTCGATCTCGGCCTGGGTATGTGGCAGGAACTCGTGCAGCGGCGGATCGAGCAGCCGGATCGTCACCGGCAGCCCCTTCATGATCTCGAACAGTTCGACGAAATCCGCCCGCTGCATCGGCAGCAATTTCGATAGCGCGGCGCGGCGGGCCTGTTCGTCCTCGGCCAGGATCATCTCCCGCACCGTGCGGATCCGGGTTTCCTCGAAGAACATATGCTCGGTACGGCAAAGCCCGATGCCCTCGCCGCCAAATTTGATGGCGGTGCGCGCGTCCTCGGGCGTGTCGGCGTTGACGCGAACGCCGAGTTTGCGGACGGCATCGGCCCAGCCCATCAGCGTGCCGAATTCGCCCGACAATTGCGGCTCGATCATCGGCATCCGCCCTGCCAGCACCTGACCCAGCGATCCATCGATGGTAATGACGTCGCCGGTCTTGAAGGTACGCTGGCCGATGCTCATGGTGCCGCGGCCGTAATCGACGCGGATGGTGCCGCAGCCGGAGACGCAGGGCTTGCCCATGCCGCGCGCGACCACGGCGGCGTGCGAAGTCATGCCGCCACGGGTGGTGAGAATGCCTTCGGCGGCGTGCATGCCGTGGATGTCTTCCGGGCTGGTCTCGATCCGCACCAGAATGACCTTGTGGCCATCGGCCTGCAGTTTTGCCGCTTCATCGGAAGAGAACACGATCTCGCCGGATGCGGCGCCCGGCGAGGCCGGCAGGCCGGTAGCGATGACATCGCGCTTGGCGGCGAGATCGATGGTTGGATGCAGCAATTGATCGAGCGAAGCGGGATCGATCCGCATCACCGCATCCTTCTTCGAGATCAGGCCTTCATTGGCGAGTTCGACCGCGATCCGTAGCGCGGCTTTCGCGGTCCGTTTGCCGCTGCGGGTCTGCAACATCCACAGCTTGCCCTGCTCGACCGTGAACTCCATGTCCTGCATGTCACGGTAATGCTTTTCGAGCAGCGTATAGATTCGCGTCAGCTCCTTGAACGCCTCGGGCATCGCGGTTTCCATCGATGCCTTGTCGGAGCCGGATTCCTCGCGCGCGAATTCGGTGATGTCCTGCGGGGTGCGGATGCCCGCCACCACGTCTTCGCCCTGCGCGTTGATGAGGAATTCGCCGTAGAGCCGGCTCTCCCCGGTCGAGGGATTGCGCGTGAACGCAACCCCCGTCGCCGAGGTCTCGCCCATATTGCCGAACACCATGGCCTGCACGTTGACCGCGGTGCCCCAGGATTCCGGGATGTCGTGCAGCCGGCGGTAGGTCACCGCGCGCGCGTTCATCCAGGATGAAAACACCGCCCCGATCGCGCCCCACAATTGGTCATGGGGATCCTGCGGAAATTCGGCACCCGTTTCGCGCGCCACCGCGTCCTTGTAACGGCCGACCAGTTCGACCCAGTCGCCGCCGTTAAGATCGGTGTCGAGCGAATAGCCCTGGCTGTCCTTGAAGGTATCGAGGATGTCCTCGAAATGAGAATGCTCAAAGCCGAGCACCACGTCGGAATACATCGTGATGAAGCGGCGGTAACTGTCGTAAGCG
>DASQOU010000167.1:0-3105 GCA_035644295.1 Bradyrhizobium sp. | reverse complement strand
CAATTCGGTCCGGCAGCGGATCGACCATCTGCTGACCTGGCTGAAGGACTGCTCGCCGGACATCGTCTGCCTGCAGGAAATCAAATGCGTCGATGAGGCGTTTCCGCGGCTGGAGATCGAGGCGCTCGGCTACAACGTCGTTACCCATGGCCAGAAGACCTTCAACGGTGTCGCGCTGCTGTCGAAGCTGCCATTCGACGAAACCAAGCTGCGGCTTGCCGGCGACGACGAGGACATCCATGCGCGATTTCTCGAAGGCGTGGTTACGCTGAAGCAAGGCGTGCTTCGGGTGGCTTGCCTTTATCTGCCCAATGGCAACCCGCCGGAGACCGAGAAATATCCGTACAAGCTCAAATGGATGTCGCGCCTTTTGGAGTATTCGAAGCAACGGCTGAAGGCCGAAGAACCGTTTGTGCTTGCCGGAGACTTCAACGTCATTCCGAGGGCGGAGGACGTCCACAATCCGGCAGCCTGGGTTAACGACGCCCTGTTTCGAGCGACCACGCGCGAGAGCTTTCAATCGCTGCTCGGATTGGGGCTGACCGATGCCTTGCGCGCCGTCACCGATGCGCCCGGGCAATACACCTTCTGGGATTATCAGGCTGGCGCCTGGCAGAAGAACCAGGGCTTGCGCATCGATCATCTCCTGCTGTCGCCGCAGGCCAGCGACCGCCTTATCGATGCGGGGATCGACGGCTATGTGCGCGGCTGGGAGAAACCGTCGGATCATGTGCCGGTTTGGATCGATCTCGATCTTGAGGCTGCGTAAGCGGCCGGTACGCAGGGTCACAAGGCACCTCTTGCGCCGTGCCCACCATCTGCAACGGGTAAAGAAAATGGCGGGCACGCTGGAGCCTGTCATCGGGCGCGCATTCGCGCGACCCGTTGGCGTTGCCCACCTGCTACCCGCTTGCCAACTGCCTCAGTCCTTGCGGCCCTGCACCCAGTGCTCAAGCATCTTCAGCGCCATCGCACGGTCGTCTTCGGACGCCTTGGCGATCGCCTTGTTGTAGCTGTCCTTGATCCAGGTTTCATCCGGCGTGGCGCTGTCGCGCGCCAATGTCAGCCACATCAAGCCGCGGGCGGCCTGACGCGGCAGCTGGTCGCCATTGAACAGCATCTGGCCGAGCATGGCTTGCGCCTGATGCTGGCCCTTTTGGGCCGCAAGGCCGAGCCAGCGCGCGCCATAGCGGAAATCATCGCGGGATGAACCGGCGCTCTTCAGGTAGAGCCGGGCCAGATCGTACTGCGCGTCGGCATTACCGAAATAGGAGGCCGCGTAGGAGAACATCTCCCTCGCCCGCTCCGGATCGGACTTGATTTTCGAATTCGGAATGCCGTTGAGATAATAACGCCCGAGCGCCACGAAGGCATTGGCGACGATCACGGCCTGCGGCGCCGAGGGGCTGTCTTCCGCATGCGCATTGGCGATGCGGCTGAAATATTCAAAAGCGCGCAGATCGTCCTGCGCGACGCCATCACCATCCGCGTACATCCGCCCCAGCTTCCACTGCGCGATCGGATGACCGCCTTCAGCGGCATATTGCAGCGAGGTCAGCGCGGTATCGGGTGCGGATTGGGGAATGGCCTTCTTTAAGGCAGCCGCAGCCCCCGGCTGCGCCGAAACCACGGGAATGGCCACATCCTGATTGACGGGCGCGCCGTCGAAGGCGAATCCCGGCGTGGCCACCGGCATGGCCCCTAAAATCACTGCAAAAATGGTACGCTCAAATATCCGCATAACACAATTTCTCGTGCGCCCCGCCCGGATGGGTTACGGCGCCACCCACCGCCGGCCCAACCTGCTGGGCGTATTTCCACAGAACACCTGACGTATGATTGGTCGCGCGCGGCTGCCATTTGGTTCTGCGCTCCGCCAACTCAGCCTCGGTCAACTTTACGTTAAGAGTCCCGACATTGGCGTCGATTTCGATGATATCGCCGTCCCGCAGCAGCGCGATCGGGCCGCCGACCGCGGCCTCCGGCCCGACATGGCCGATGCAGAAGCCGCGCGTCGCGCCCGAGAACCGGCCGTCGGTAATCAGGGCGATCTTGCCGCCCATCCCCTGCCCGGTCAGGGCTGCCGTTGTCGAAAGCATTTCGCGCATGCCCGGACCGCCGCGCGGTCCCTCATAGCGGATGACGATGACCTCGCCCTCTTTGTAGGTCTTCTTCTGGACTGCCTCGAAGGCATCCTCTTCGCGATCGAAGCAGCGGGCAGGACCGGTAAATTTCAAGTTCGACATGCCCGCGACCTTCACGATCGCGCCCTCGGGCGCGAGATTACCCTTCAGGCCGACGACGCCGCCGGTAACGGTGATTGGCTTGTCGGCCGGCCGCACCACATCCTGGTGCGGATTCCATTTCACGCTTTTGAGGTTTTCGGCGATCGTCCGGCCCGTGACGGTCAAGCAGTCACCGTGCAAATGGCCATTATCGAGCAGCGTCTTCATCAGAAGCGGTATGCCGCCAACCTCAAACATATCTTTGGCGACATAACGACCGCCCGGCTTCAAATCCGCGACATATGGTGTCTTTTTGAAGATTTCCGCGACGTCGAAAAGGTCGAACTTGATACCGCATTCGTGCGCGATCGCCGGCAGATGCAATGCAGCATTGGTCGACCCGCCCGATGCGGCCACTACAGCCGCGGCGTTCTCCAGCGCGCGCCGTGTGACGATGTCGCGTGGCCGGATGTTCAGCGCAATCAACTCCATGACCTTTTCGCCGGCGGTCATGCAAAACGAATCCCGAATTTCATAAGGCGCGGGCGCGCCGGCCGAATAGGGCAATGCGAGCCCGATGGCCTCCGATACCGTCGCCATGGTGTTGGCGGTGAATTGCGCGCCGCACGCGCCGGCGGACGGGCAAGCCACCCGCTCGATTTCATCGAGATCGGCGTCCGACATCTCACCGACGGAATGCTTGCCGACGGCCTCGAACATGTCCTGAACGGTGACCTGTTGGCCACGGAAATTGCCGGGAAGGATCGAGCCGCCATAGATGAAGATCGAGGGCACGTTGAGCCGGACCATCGCCATCATCATCCCCGGCAGCGACTTGTCGCAACCGGCAAGACCCACCAGCGCGTCATAGGCATGGCCG
>DASQOU010000166.1:0-6348 GCA_035644295.1 Bradyrhizobium sp. | reverse complement strand
GGCATGATGCGGACACAGATCCCGAAATTCCGGCTGCCGGATTCGGTGATCGACGAGGAAACCGATTACATCCTCGATCTCGGCATCGAATTCAAAGGCGGCCAGCGGATCGACAGCCTGAAGAAGCTGCTGGCTGAAAATTACGACGCGATCTTTGTCGGCTCCGGTGCGCCGCGCGGCCGCGAGCTCTCGATCCCCGGCCGCAAGGAAGCGGCAGCGAACATCCACATCGGCATCGACTGGCTCTCCAGCGTCTCATTCGGCCACGTCGACAAGATCGGCAAACGCGTGATCGTGCTCGGCGGCGGCAATACCGCGATGGACTGCTGCCGCACCGCGCGCCGCCTCGGCGGTGAAGACGTCAAGGTGATCGTGCGCTCCGGCTTCGAGGAGATGAAGGCGAGCCCCTGGGAAAAGGAGGACGCCATCCATGAGGACATTCCGATCCTCAATTTCATGGTGCCGAAGGCCTTCGTTCACGACAACGGCAAGCTCACCGGCGTCACCTTCCAGAAGGTGAAGGCCGAATATGACGCCAAGGGCCGGCGCAACCTGGTGCCTTCGGGCGAACCGGACGAGACGATCAATTGCGACGACGTGCTGGTGGCGGTCGGCCAGGAGAACGCGTTTCCCTGGATCGAGCGCGACTGCGGCGTCGAATTCGACCAATGGGACATGCCCAAGGTCGATGCCAAGACCATGGGGTCGACCAACCCGAAAGTTTTCTTCGGCGGCGACGCCGCGTTCGGCCCGAAGAACATCATCTGGGCGGTGGCGCACGGCCACGACGCCGCACTTTCGATCCACAAGCTGCTCTCCCACGAGGACATTACCGAGCGCCCACTCCCCGAGGTGCAGATCTCGTCGCAGAAGATGGGCATCCACGAATGGAGCTATGACAACGACGTCTCCGACGACAAGCGCTTCAAGGTGCCACACCGCGACAAGGTGATCGCGCTCAAGGATATCCGCGCCGAGGTCGAACTCGGCTACGACGTCAAGCTCGCACTCGGCGAGGCACAGCGCTGCCTCAACTGCGACATCCAGACCGTGTTCACGGCGCCGCTGTGCATCGAATGCGACGCCTGCGTCGATATCTGTCCGATGGATTGCATCACCTTCACGCAGAATGGCGAGGAAGCCGATCTGCGGGCACGGCTGAAGGCGCCCTCGCTGCATCCGGACCAGGACCTCTATGTCGCCGATGGTCTCAAGACCGGGCGGGTAATGGTCAAGGACGAAGATGTCTGCCTGCATTGCGGCCTGTGCGCCGAACGCTGTCCCACCGGCGCCTGGGACATGCAGAAATATCTCATCGACATGACTCACGCAGGTACATCATGCCCGTCCAAACGCCGATCAGCAGCGTAAACGACTTCGTCGTCCGCTTCGCCAACGTCAATGGCTCGGGTTCGGCGAGCGCCAACGAGCTGTTCGCCCGTTCGATCCTGCGCCACGGCGTGCCGGTTAGCCCGCGCAATATCTTCCCGTCCAACATTCAGGGTCTGCCGACCTGGTATGAGGTGCGCGTAACCGAGGACGGCCATCTCGGCGCACGCGGCGGCGTCGACATGATGGTGGCGATGAACCCGCAGACCTGGGACAAGGATCTCGCCTCGATCGAGCCCGGCGGCTATGTGTTCTACGATTCGACCAAGCCGATGCCGTCATCGAAATTCCGCACGGACATCACCGTGATCGGCGTGCCGCTGACCGCGATCACCAATTCGACTTACACCGATCCGCGCCAGCGCCAGCTTTTCAAGAACATCATCTATCTCGGTGCGCTCTGCGCGCTGCTCGACATGGATCCGAAGCTGGTCGAACAACTGATCGCCGAGCAATACAAGGGCAAGGAAAAGCTTTTATCGTCGAACGTGCACGCGCTGCATCTCGGCCGCGACTGGGCGCTGCAAAACCTCAAATGCCCGATCGGCCTGCGGGTGCGGAAAGCCGACAAGGTCGGCGACCGCATCTTCATCGAGGGCAATAGCGCAGCGGCACTTGGCGCGGTCAATGGCGGCGCCACCGTCTGCGCCTGGTATCCGATCACGCCGTCGTCGTCACTTGCCGACGCCTTTGCCAGCCATTGCAAGAAGCTGCGGCACGATCCCAAGACCGGCAAGGCCAAATACGCCATCGTGCAGGGCGAGGACGAACTGGCCTCGATTGGCATCGTGATCGGCGCATCGTGGAACGGCGCGCGCGCCTTTACCGCGACCTCCGGTCCCGGCATCTCCCTGATGCAGGAATTCATTGGGCTGTCCTACTTCGCCGAAATCCCGGCCGTGATCATGAACGTGCAGCGCGCCGGTCCATCGACCGGCATGCCGACTCGCACCCAGCAATGCGACATCCTCGCCTGCGCCTATGCTTCGCATGGCGACACCAAGCATGTACTGTTGTTCCCGGAGGACCCGGCCGAGGCGTTCGAATTCGCGGCCCAGGCCTTCGACCTCGCCGAACGGCTGCAGACCACGATTTTTGTCATGCTCGATCTCGACATCGGCATGAACCACCGGCTGTCCCGCCCGCTGAAGTGGGATGATGCCCGCCAATACGACCGCGGCAAGGTGATGACGGCGGAGATGCTCGAGGAAGGCCGCGACTTCGGCCGTTATCTCGATGTCGACGGCGACGGCATCCCCTACCGCACCTATCCCGGTGCCCATCCGACCAAGGGTTCGTATTTCACCCGCGGCACTTCGCGCGACCGTTACGCGCGCTACTCCGAGGAAGGTTCGGTGTACGCCGACAACATGCAGCGGCTGGTGCGCAAATTCGAGACCGCCCAGGACATGGTGCCGCGACCGCTGCAGGCCAACGCCGCCAAGCCCACCAAATACGGCGTGATCTATTTCGGTTCGACCGCGCCTGCGATGGACGAGGCGATCCAGCTTCTGGAGGCGCGCGGGCATCAACTCGACCGCTTGCGCATCCGCGCCTTCCCGTTCCATTCCAGCGTCGCAAGCTTCATCGCCGACCACGACTTCGTCTATGTGATCGAGCAGAACCGCGATGCGCAGCTTCGTTCGCTGATCGTCAACGAGAACGGCATTGATCCGGTGAGGCTGGTGCCGATCCGCCATTATGACGGCACCCCGATCACCGCCCGCTTCATCGCCGGCGCCATCGGCGACCATCAGGACCAACTCCAGGTCACCCCGCTCCGCAAGGTGAAGACATGACCTATATCGCCAAGCCGAAATTCCATCATCCGGGCTTGCCCAAGAACGGTCTCGGCTACACCCACCGCGACTATGAGGGCAAGATTTCGACGCTGTGCGCCGGCTGCGGCCATGACTCGATCACGGCATCGATCATCGAGGCCTGTTTTGAGCTGTCGATCGAGCCGCACCGTGTCGCCAAGATTTCCGGCATCGGCTGCTCGTCGAAGACGCCCGACTACTTCCTCGGCAATTCGCACGGCTTCAACTCGGTGCATGGCCGCATGCCATCGGTTTTGACCGGCGCCAATCTCGCCAACCGCGACCTGATCTATCTCGGCGTCTCCGGCGATGGCGATTCCGCCTCGATCGGCTTCGGCCAGTTCGCGCATTCGATCCGGCGTGGCGTCAACATGACCTATATCGTCGAGAACAACGGCGTTTACGGCCTGACCAAGGGCCAGTTCTCGGCCACCGCCGACCGTGGGTCGAAGTCAAAGAAGGGCGTGATGAACACCGACAACGCCGTCGATCTGGTGGCGATCGCGCTTCAGCTCGGCGCGAGCTTCGTGGCGCGCGGCTTTTCCGGCGACAAGAGCCAGCTGGTGCCGCTGATCGCGGCGGCAATCGAGCACAAGGGCGCCGCGTTCATCGACGTGATCAGCCCCTGTGTCGCGTTCAACAACCATGCCGGTTCGACCAAGAGCTTCGATTATGTGCGCGAGCACAATGACGCGGTGAACCGTCTCGACGTCATCACCGGCCGCCAGCCGATTTCGGTCGATTACGCGCCGGGTACGGTGCAGGTCGTCGAACAGCATGATGGCAGCAAGATCGCGCTGCGCAAGATCGACGCGGATTACGACGCGCACGATCGCGTCGGAGCGATGTCATTCCTGCAAAAGCACGCCGCCAAGGGCCAGATCGTCACCGGCCTGCTCTATGTCGATCCGGAGGCGGAAGACCTGCACAGCCATCTCGATACCGTGGACAGCCCGCTCAACGGGCTCGAAGCGGCCGAGCTTTGCCCGGGTGCAGCGGCGCTCGACAAGATTAACGCCAGCCTGCGCTAATCCCACCCTGCGTTGCTGCGATCACGAGCGCGTTGCATCGAGCTTTGCGGTGTAAACGATGCCCCGTCAGCTCGCGCGACGGACAAAGCTCGGATTGAGCTCCTTCACCGAGCGCGCGCCGCATTGCTGCATGGCTGCGCGGGTTTCGTTGCGGACGATCTCGAGCACCCGCTCCACGCCCTCCTGGCCGAACGCGCCCAGCCCCCACAGATAGGGCCGGCCGACGCCGACCGCCTGCGCGCCCATCGCGAGCGCCTTGACGGCGTCCGTACCACGGCGGAATCCGCTGTCGACGATGACGGGCATTCGCCCCTTCACCGCCGCGATGATCTCCGGTAGTGCGTCGATGGTGGAGCGGCCGTTGTCCTCGCCGCGACCGCCATGATTGGACACGAGAATGCCGTCGATGCCGTTCTGCGCCGCGAGGTCGGCGTCCTCCGCCGTGATGATGCCCTTGAGCATGATCTTCATCCGCGTGATGTCGCGCATGCGCTTGACGGTGTCCCAGTTCAGGTTGGAGGACTCGCCACCTCCCTTGATGCCGGTGAGGTCGATGCCGTCGTAATTATGCCGCCGCGCCGCCCGTGTCGCAAAACTGCTGCGATCGTGGCAATTCGAACAATCGCGCGTATCGGTGCGCGTCAGGCGGAACAGGGTTTCCTGGTTGCGGCCTGCGACACGATCGACCGTCACCATCAGGACCGGACAGCCGGCGCTGTCGGCGCGCTTGATCAGCGCTTGCGCCACGTCCCAGCTCGGCGACGCATAGAGCTGAAACCAGACCGGTGCGCCGCGCGCCTTCGCAACATCGTCCACGGAAAAGTTCGACGACGTCGACAGGACTTGCAGATGATTGCCGGCGCGCGCGGCTCTCGCCACGGCAAGCTCGCCGTCGGGGTGAAAGAATTGGTTGGCGCCGGTCGGGCATACGAAGATCGGCGAATCATATCGGGTACCGAACAACTCGATGCTGGTATCGACCTTCGAGACGTCATTGAGACGGCGCGGCATGAGCTGGAATCTGAGAAAATCCTCGCGGTTGGCGCGCAGCGTGACTTCGTCGTCGATGCCGGATGCCATGTAGCCGAAATGCGCCGGCGGCACGTTCTTGCGGGCGACCGGTTCGAACTCAAACACGTTGATCGCGTCCTTGGGCCGGCTGATCAATTCGCCGCTACCTGGTGGCGCCCACATCATGGGATCGGGTAATTTGGAGGGTGCTTCCATGCCATAGGCTGTCAGCGCGCCGGATGCCAAGAGCGGGCTTCCGGCGAGGTATTGCAGAAAACGGCGGCGGCTGGCGCGAACGATCGGCGACGGCATTCCAGTATCCTCCCCTTCGACTGTTCTTTTTATGGGTGAACAATAGCAGCCAGCTGGGTTACTCGGAAGGCATTCGGGTATGCCAGGCAGCCCAGGCATGCACATCGGCGTTGCATCGCCGCCCTGCCGCAACAACCCATAAATCGTCGGGAATGTCACCGAACCGGCGGGTTCTGAGTGGATCGATATCTCGGCAGTGGCGTTATCCGGTTCGGGTACGCATATTCCAGCCATCAGCGCAGTGAAGGATTTGTTGACAATCCGGCGTCCCGCCAGAGAAGGTTGCCGCAAAGCGGCAGCCGACCCGCTCGAACAGAAACAGGGCATTATGAATCCCGTCAAAGAACTCGAAGAACACGGCCAGGCGATCTGGCTGGATTTCCTGGCCCGCGGCTTCGTCACCAAAGGCGACCTGCAAAAATTGATCGACACCGACGGTGTCAAGGGCGTGACGTCGAACCCGTCGATCTTCGAAAAGGCGATCGGCAGTTCGAACGAATATGATGGCGCGATCGGCAGCGCCTTGAAAAAGGGCGATCGTCCGGTGGCCGAGCTGTTCGAAACTCTCGCGGTCGAGGACATCCAGCGCGCCGCCGACGTGCTGCGTCCGGTGTACGACCAGTTGAAGGGTGCAGACGGGTTTGTCAGTCTCGAAGTATCGCCATATCTGGCGATGGATACCAAAGGCACCATCGCCGAGGCCGAGCGGCTCTGGAAAGACGTCCACCGCAAGAACCTGATGGTCAAGGTGCCGGCGACGCCGGAGGGCCTGCCCGCGATCGAAC
>DASQOU010000165.1:0-9437 GCA_035644295.1 Bradyrhizobium sp. | reverse complement strand
CCGAAAGTTCTTGGGTCCATGGTCTGCTGCGGCTGCAAACCAGGATCGTCCCGGCATCATGAACCCCGATCAATCCGCCCTCGAGGTGCGAGGGTTAACAAAGCGTTTTGACCGCCCCGCGGTCGACGCGCTCGATCTCACCGTCCGCACGGGTGAATTCTATGCCCTGCTCGGGCCGAACGGCGCCGGCAAAACGACGACCTTGCGGATGGTCGCAGGCCTGTTGCGCCCCGACGCCGGCTCCGTCTCGGTACTCGGGATCGACGCGCTCAACGACCCGGTCGCCGCAAAGCAGGTCACGGCGTGGGTATCGGACGAGCCGATGATCTACGACAAGCTGACCCCGCTGGAATATCTCGAATTCGTCGCCGGGCTTTGGGGCATCGAGCCCTCGGTCGCAGAGCCATCCGCACGCGATCTGCTCGCATCGCTTGGCCTTGAGCCGAACCTGCACGAGCGTTGCGAGGGATTTTCGAAAGGCATGCGCCAGAAAGTCGCGCTGGCGGGCGCGCTGGTACACGATCCCCGCCTCATCATCCTCGACGAACCGCTCACCGGCCTTGACGCCGTGTCCGCCCGCCACGTCAAGGGATTGCTCGGAGAACGCGTACGCGCCGGCTGCACCGTCCTCATGACCACGCATATTCTGGAAGTGGCCGAACGCATGGCCGACCGCATTGGCGTCATCGCATCGGGACGGCTTGTCGCCGAAGGCACGCTCGCCGAATTGCGCCAGCAGAACGGCAAAAACGACACCAGTCTCGAAGATATGTTCATCGCGCTGGTCGACACCGAAGCCGCCGCATGAAGTCGACCGCGCTGACCTGGTTCGCCCGGCACGAAATCCGGCTCGCGTGGCGCGAATGGCTCGCCATGATGACGGCCGGCCGTCGCGGGCGAAAGCGAGCTGCAATCATCGGCCTCCTGATCTTCGCCGCGCTGATGCATCTGCCGGCCTACGCCGTGATCGGAAAGTATGCCGACCTGCAGACGCCGCTCGACGAACCCGCACTTATCGTCATCACCGCGACGATATTCCTGGCATGGACCTTGATGCTGTCGCAGGCGATCGAATCCGTGACGCGGGTGTTTTATGCCCGCGCCGATCTCGACCTCATCATGTCCTCGCCGGTCCGGTTGGCCAACGTATTTTCGGTGCGGCTTGCCGCGATCGCGCTGACGGTCACCGCCATGGCGCTGTTGTTCGCGACGCCATTCGTCGACGTTCTTGTCCTTGGCGGCGGCATCCGATGGCTCGCGGCCTACGGTGTTGTCATCGCCATTGGTGCGAGCGCCGCGGCGGTCGCGATCGCCGTGACCATCATGCTATTCCGGTTGATCGGCCCAAGCCGCACCCGGCTAGTCGCGCAAATTCTCGCGGCGATCATCGGCGCCGGCTTTGTCATCGCGCTGCAGGTCGCGGCAATCCTGTCTTACGGCACGCTGTCGCGGTTCGCGGTTCTGACTTCGGACGCGGCCGCGGCGTTTGCGCCCGATGCCGATAGCATCATCTGGTGGCCAGCACGCGCGGTCCTTGGCGATGGCGAGGCGCTGCTGCTGTTGCTGGCTCTTGCCCTTCTCCTGCTCGGCGCGGTGATGGCGACTTTCTCGACCAGATTTTCCGACACGGCGGCCCGCGCTTCGGCAAATGCCGCACCGGCCCAGCACGCCTCCCGCGCTCGGGCATTTCGCTCGGGTTCGCGGCAACAGGCGCTACGCTGGAAGGAATTCGTGCTGCTGCGGCGCGATCCCTGGCTGGTGTCACAGAGCCTGATGCAACTGCTTTATCTGGTACCGCCGGCGGTGATGCTGTGGCGAAGCTTCAGTGATAGCTCGGTCGCCATCATGCTGATCACGCCGGTGGTCGTGATGGCGGCGGGCCAGCTTGCCGGCGGACTCGGTTGGCTCACGATATCAGGCGAAGACGCTCCCGATCTGGTGGTAACCGCCCCGCTGCAAACTTCACGCGTGATCCGCGCCAAGATCGAAGTAGTGCTGATCGCGATCGGCGTCCTGTTCGCGCCGTTGATCATGGCATTGGTTTACGCCTCGCCGCTGCAAGCGGCGGTCACCGCAATCGGCGTCATTATTGCCGCGGCTTCCGCCACCGCGATCCAGCTCTGGTTTCGTGTGCAGGCGCGCCGCAGCCAGTTTCGCCGCCGCCAGACGTCTTCGCGGCTGGCGACATTCGCGGAAGCCTTTTCCTCGATCGGCTGGGCCGCGACTGCGGCCCTGGCGTCGGCTATTCCGCCTGCAGCCCTTGTCAGCGGGCTGATGACGGCAGCCATGCTGGCGGCAACCTGGAAGATCAGCCCACGACGGGAGTGAGCGGCGGGGCCGAAGGTTTTCGCGGCGCGGCCTTGATTGTAAGGGGATTTTACCTTACCATTTGGGGGAAAACCGAGGCCTACCCATGATCACGCTTACTGTGACTAGCAAAGGGCAAGTCACCCTCCGAAAGGATCTCCTAGAGCATCTGGGCGTTCATCCCGGTGAGAAAATCACCGTGGACAAGCTTCCTGACGGTCGGATCGAGGTGAGGGCTGCTTGGCCCACCGGCAAGATTTCTGATGCCTTCGATTTCCTGAAGAAGAAAGACGGTCCGTCCTTGTCCATTGAGGAAATGAACAAGATTGCGGCTCAGGGCTGGGCCGGCAAGCGGTGAAGATTACGGCCGACACCAACGTCCTGGTTCGAGCTATCACCGGCGACAATCCGCAGCAGAGCAAGGTTGCGCAGACCGAGCTGAAGAAGGCAGACCTGGTTGCACTGGCCCTGCCGGCGCTGTGCGAGTTGGTCTGGGTGCTATCCCAAGGCTACAAGATTCCTTCCCACGACATCGCTGAAGCCATCCGACGTCTGATCAATAGCGCAAACGTTGTGGTAAACCGGCCTGCGGCCGAAGCAGGATTGGCCCTGCTGGATGCGGGTGGTGACTTTGCCGACGGTGTCATCGCTTATGAAGGAAGCTGGCTTGGCGCGGACGCCTTGGTCTCCTTCGATAAAAAAGCAGTGAAGCGGATGAAAGCACAGGGCGGGTCCGCACGCTTACTGTCCTAGGTTCGGAACGCGCTTCCGTTCCTACATCTTAATCAACTCTACCGCGGCGCTCGCAAAATGCCTTCGGCTCTTGCTGCGGAAAATTATGGCCGGCACGCGGAATGACATGACGGGTCCCGGCGCGCATTGGCGCGACCCGCTGGCTCGCAAGGACGATGTCGTCCCTACTCCACCTTCGCAAAGCGGTCGTCGAGCGCATAGCCAGCGCCGCGCACGGTGCGGATCGGATCCTGCTCGCGGCCGGGGTTGAGCAGTTTGCGCAAACGCCCGATATGCACATCCACGGTGCGCTCATCGATATAGATATCGCGGCCCCATACGCTGTCGAGCAGCTGCTCGCGGCTGAACACGCGGCCGGGATGCTCCAGGAAAAATTCCAACAGCCGGTATTCGGTCGGCCCCAGATCGACCGGACGGCCGGAGCGGGCGACGCGGCGCTTCTCGCGATCGAGTTCGATGTCGCCATAGGTGAGCACGGTGGCCAGGCGTTCGGGGCTTGCGCGGCGCAGCAGGCCCCTGACCCGCGCCAGCAATTCCGGCACCGAGAACGGCTTGACGATGTAATCGTCGGCACCGGTGGCAAGACCCCGGACCCGCTCGCTTTCCTCGCCGCGCGCGGTCAGCATGATGATCGGCAATTGCCTTGTCTCCGGCCGGGCCCGCAAGCGCCGGCACAGCTCGATGCCGGACAGACCGGGCAGCATCCAGTCGAGCACGATCAGGTCGGGCACCCGCTCCTTCAGGCGGGTGTCGGCGTCATCGCCGCGCCCGACCGTTTCGACGTCATAGCCTTCGGCGTCGAGGTTGTAGCGCAACAGCGTCGTCAGCGCCTCCTCGTCTTCCACCACCAGAATGCGCGCGCTCATGTCGATATTTCTCTCTCTTGTGTTATGGACGCGTTTTCTTCACGCGAACCGGTCCCCACTTCACTCGAAAACGCTCTCTCGTGTTATGGACGGCGGTCAATTACCGGGTACGGTCGTCGCAAAGGTCGTCATGTCGCCCTTCGGGCGCTTGTCGAGTATCTGCTGGCCTTCGATCATATAGAATACGGTCTCCGCGATATTGGTGGCGTGATCGCCGATCCGCTCGATGTTCTTGGCGCAGAACATCAGATGGATGCAAAAGCTGATATTGCGCGGATCTTCCATCATGTAGGTCAGAAGTTCGCGGAACAGCGAGGTGCAGATGGCGTCGACTTCCTCATCGCCCTTCCACACCGTCATCGCGGCCGGCAGATCATGCGCCGCATAGGCATCTAGCACCGATTTCACCTGCGACTGCACGAGGTCGGTCATGTGCTCGAGGCCGCGGATCAGCTTCAGCGGCTGGAAATCACTCTCCAGCGCCGCGACCCGCTTGCCCATATTCTTGGCGAGGTCGCCGATCCGCTCGAGATCGGTGGCAACCCGCATCGCGCCGACGATTTCACGCAAGTCCACGGCCATCGGCTGGCGGCGCGCGATGGTCAACACCGCGCGCTCCTCGATCAGGCGCTGCAAATTGTCGATTTCGACGTCGGATTCGACCACGCGGCGGCCGAGCGCGACGTCGCGGCGGATCAGCGCGTCGACGGATTCGACGATCATGCGCTCGGCGAGCCCGCCCATCTCCGCGACCAGCCGCGTCAATTCCTGAAGATCGCTGTCGAACGCCTTGGCGGTATGTTCTGAAGCCATCCTGATTCTCCTTAGCCGAACCGGCCGGTGATGTAGTCCTGGGTGCGGCGGTCGTTCGGCGATGTAAAGATCTTGTTGGTCTCATCGAACTCGATCAGTTCACCGAGATACATGAACGCGGTCTTGTCGGAGACCCGCGCAGCCTGCTGCATGTTGTGGGTGACGATGGCGATGGTGTAGCTCTCGGCCAGTTCCTGGATCAATTCCTCGATCTTGGCGGTCGAAATCGGATCGAGCGCCGAGCACGGCTCGTCGAACAGGATCACTTCCGGCCGCACCGCCACGGTGCGGGCGATGCAGAGCCGCTGTTGCTGGCCGCCGGACAGGGAGAGCCCGCTTGAATTGAGCTTGTCCTTGACCTCGTTCCACAGCGCGCCGCCGCGCAGCGCCTTCTCGACGCGGTCATCCATCTCCGATCTGGAAATCTTCTCGTAGAGCCGGATGCCGAATGCGATGTTCTCGTAAATCGTCATCGGAAACGGCGTCGGCTTCTGGAACACCATGCCGACCCGCGCCCGCAGCAAATTGAGATCAAGCTTGGGATCGAGAATGTTGGTCTGGTCGAGCATCAGCTGACCGGTCGCGCGCTGCCCAGGGTAGAGGTCGTACATCCGGTTGAAAATCCGCAGCAAGGTCGATTTGCCGCAGCCGGAGGGGCCGATAAAGGCGGTGACGCGGTGGGTGCCGAGCGTGAGGTTGATGTTCTTCAGGGCATGGTGGTCGCCGTAATAAAAATTCAGGCCCCGCGCGGCGACCTTGGCCGGCGCCTCCGCGTGACTTGCGTGTTGACCCGGCATCGACGGCACCGGCGCGTTTGGAACACTCACGGATAAGGAAAGCTCATTCATTTTGCGGTCCTCTCGGCGCCAAGAATACGCGCGCCAATGTTGAGAGCGAGTACGGTGAGCGTGATGATCAGGGCCCCGCTCCAGGCCAGCTGCTTCCAGTAGGCGTAGGGGCTCTGCACGAAATTGTTGATGGTCACCGGCAAATTGGCCATCGTCTTGGTGAGGTCGAGGCTGAAGAACTGGTTGCTGAGCGCGGTGAACAACAAGGGCGCGGTTTCGCCGGCGACGCGCGCGGTCGCCAGCAACACGCCGGTGATCAGGCCGGAGCGGGCCGCGCGGTAGGCAATCCGCTTGATGACCAGCGAGCGCGGCAGGCCGAGCGCGGAGGCGGCCTCGCGCAGCGGGTTGGGCACCAGCAACAGCATGTCCTCGGTGGTCCGCAGCACGACCGGGATCACGATCACGGCGAGCGCCAGCGATCCCGCAAGCGCCGAAAACCCGCCCATCGGCACCACGATAGCGCCGTAGATGAAAAGGCCGATGATGATCGACGGCGCGCTCAGGAGAATATCGTTGATGAAGCGGATCAGCGACGTGAGGCGGTCGTTCCGGCCGTATTCGGCAAGATAGGTTCCGGCGAACAGGCCGAGCGGAGCGCCAATGCCGACACCGATCACGGTCATGATGACCGAGCCGGTGATCGCATTCAGCAAGCCGCCCTCGCTCGATCCCGGCGGCGGCGTATTCTGGGTGAAGACCTGGAGGTTGAGACCGGCAAGGCCATTATAAAACAGCGTGAACAGGATCAGCGCCAGCCAGGTGACGCCAAACAGCGCGGCTGCGAAGCAAAGTGCGCGAACGACGATGTCGTTGCGGCGGCGCGACCTGTAGATCGGGTTCATTTCATTTACCCGCCTTCTTTTCCAGGTGCAGCAGCATCAGCCGCGCCGCGGTGAGCACGATGAAAGTCAACACGAACAGCAACAGGCCAAGCAGGATCAGGCTTGATTGATGCAGGCCGTCGCTTTCGGCGAACTCGCTGGCGATTGCCGCCGATATGGTGGTGCCCGGCGCAAAGATCGACGACGAGATGCGGAAGGAATTTCCGATGATGAAGGTGACCGCCATGGTTTCGCCGAGCGCGCGGCCGAGCGCCAGCATGATGCCGCCGATGACCCCGACGCGGGTGTAGGGGATCACCACGTTGCGAACGACTTCCCAAGTGGTGCAGCCGACGCCGTAGGCGGCCTCCTTGAGAACCGGTGGCACCGTCTTGAAAACGTCCACCGATATCGCGGTGATGAACGGCAGCACCATGATCGAGAGGATCAGCGCCGCGTTGAACAGGCTGAGGTAGGAAGGCGGGCCGGCGAAGACCGATCCGAGAAGCGGGACACCGTCGAACAGGCTGATCATGAAAGGCTGGAACGTATAGGCCAGGAACGGCCCAAGCACGAAGAAGCCCCACATGCCGTAGATGATCGATGGAATCCCTGCGAGCAATTCGATGGCTATTCCGATCGGGCGACGCAGCCACTGCGGACAAAGCTCGGTCAGGAAGATCGCGATGCCAAGACCGACGGGGATCGCGATCAACATCGCGATGAAAGAGGTCACCAGCGTTCCGTACATCGGACCGAGCGCCCCGAGCACCGGCGGATCGGCCGATGGCGCCCAGCGCTGCGTCCACAGGAACGCTGCGCCATACTGTTTCATCGCCGGCCATGCGCCCACGACCAGCGAGAGGATGATGCCGCCGAGGATGAGCAGGACCGAAATCGCGCAGGCCCGGGTGATCCAGTAGAAGGTGACGTCTCCAAGCTTGAAGGCATTCAGCGCTTTGGCGCGGTCATAGGGCCCGGTGGCTTCCATTACATCGCTCTGAACGGCCATGTCTGCCACGCCTGTCCCCTAACTTACTTACTATGCTTTATCGGGCCGCATTGCCGAACCCGCCAGTTTTCCACCTCTCCCGACGGGAAAGGTCGGATCGCTTGGCTGATGCGAAGCATCAACCGGGGGCGATCCGGGTGAGGGGTTACGCCCCGTCGATAGACCGTGACCCCTCACCCCAGCCCTCTCCCACGGGAGAGGGAGCGCATCTGTGTTTGCCGCGAGACCAAGCTCAGCTCTTGATATCAGCCGACCAGGTCTTCTCGATCAGCTTGACCACCGCGTCCGGCATCGGAATGTAGTCGAGTTCCTCAGCCATCTTGCCGCCCTTTTCGAAAGCCCATTTGAAGAATTTGACGGCTTCCGCGGACGCTGCCTTATCGACCGGCTCCCTGTGCATCAGGATAAAGGTCGACGCCGTGATCGGCCACGACTGCTCGCCCGGCTGATCGGTGAGAATCACGTAATAGCCTGGGGCTTTGGCCCAGTCGGCATTCGAAGCAGCCGCCTGGAACGAGGCCACGGTGGGCTGCACCGTCTTGCCGGCCTTGTTGACCAACCCCGCATAGGTCAGCTTGTTCTGCTTGGCGTAGGCGTATTCGACGTAGCCGATCGAATTCTTGGTCTGGCCGATATTGCCGGAAACGCCTTCGTTACCCTTGGCGCCGACGCCTGCCGGCCATTCGACCGCGGTGCCCGAGCCAACCTTGGTCTTCCACTCCGGGCTGACCTTGGAAAGATAGTCAGTGAAGTTGAAGGTCGTGCCTGAACCATCGGAGCGGCGAACCACGGTGATGGCGTCGCTCGGCAGTTTCACGTTCGGATTGAGCTTCTTGATCGCCGGGTCGTCCCACTTGGTGATCTTGCCAAGATAGACATTGGCAAGGGTATCGCCGTCGAACACCAATTCGCCGGGCTTGACGCCCTCAATGTTGACCACCGGAACGATCGCGCCCATGACCATCGGCCACTGCACCAGACCGGTCTTCTCGAGTTGCTCGACCTTGAGCGGCATGTCGGTCGCTCCGAAGGTCACGGTCTTGGCTTCGATCTGCTTGATGCCGCCCCCCGAACCGATCGACTGGTAGTTCAGGCCATTGCCGGTTTCTTTTTTGTAGGCGTCGGCCCATTTCGAATAGATCGGGAACGGGAACGTCGCGCCCGCTCCAGTGATGTCGGCGGCAAACGCCGACGTCGATGCGGCGACCAGGCCTGCAGCGACGATCGTCTTCATGAAATTCATTACTGGTCTCCATCTCGTAAGCCAAGCGCTCACGTTGCCCGTTTAGGAGCGGTCAATGCTGCTTTTACGAAGGTTTGATGACAGTTGGATGACGGCTATAAGCAACTGAAGTTGCTTGACTTTAGCCTTAGGTCGGGGTCTTCGCCTGGGGAAAACAGGCGGTAAAAGTGGCGCCGTTTTTCGGCACGCTTTCGATCAAAAGCCGGCCGCGATGGCGGTTAACAATATGTTTCACCAGCGATAAGCCAAGCCCGGTTCCGCCCTGGGCGCGGCTATCGCCGACATCCACCCGGTAAAACCGTTCGGTGAGCCGCGGCAGATGTTCCGGCGCGATGCCCGGGCCGAAATCGCGCACCATGACGCGCACCTCCGGCACGCCCTCGCCCGACACCGCCGAGATCAGGGAGACGATGACCCTGCCGCCGGACGCGCCATATTTCAGCGCATTTTCGACCAGGTTCTCGAACAGCCGCAACAGCTCCTCGCGATCGCCCGCGATCGGCACCGCCGTATCCGGCAGATCGAAGTCGATGATCACTTGGCGTTCGCGCGCCAGCAGTTCCAACCCATCAGCGACCTCCCGGATGATCGGAACAATATCGACCAGCGTGTCCGGGCGAACATGCGCGGACAGTTCAACCCGCGACAGCGACAGCAGATCATCGATCAGCCGCGCCATCCGCGTCGCCTGGATATGCATGATGCCGAGAAAGCGCTCGCGCGCCTTGGCATCGTCCTTGGCCGGCCCCTGCAGCGTATCGATGAAGCCGGACA
>DASQOU010000164.1:0-24517 GCA_035644295.1 Bradyrhizobium sp. | reverse complement strand
GCCGCCGAAATCTCCGCGCTGCTCTTGAGCGAAGTGATCAGCATGTAGAGCGGCGGCACCAGCGAGAAAATCACAAACAGCGTGAGGAAGAAGTATGACCATCGCAGCGCCCAGGTGCGGTCGCGGCTGATGCTGCCATATTTGACCTTGCGGGTCGGCGCCGCCTTGTCGATCACCATGGTGCCCGTCATCAGGCTTCATTCCCGCGTTTGGTGATATCGCGCAGGATAAAGATTGCCGCGACCGCCAGTATCGGGAACATGAACAGCGAAACGCTGGCGCCGAGCGGAATGTCGCTGCCTTCAATCCCGACCCGGAAGGCCCAGGTCGCGAAAATATGGGTATGATCGAGCGGACCCCCAGAAGTGAGGATGCGCACGATATCGAAATTCGCGAAGGTGACGATGAGAGAGAACAGCGTGGTGATCGCGATGATGTTGCGCATCATCGGCAATGTCACGTACCAGATGCGCTGCCACCAATTGGCGCCGTCGATGGCGGCGGCCTCATAGAGCTGGTCGGGTACCGATTTCAACGACGCCAGATACATGATCATGAAGAACGGAGCGCCGTACCAGATATTGACCAGAATGACCGAGAAGCGAGCCCAGTCGGGGTCGCCGGTCCAGGAAATCGGCCCCACGCCGAAAAACGAAAGCGTATAGTTGCAGGCGCTATAGGAGGGATCGAACAGCCACAGCCAGGCGAGCGTGCTCATGGCCGGCGGAATAACCCACGGCACCAGCAGCATTCCCCGCCACTTGCGTTGTCCTTTCACCGGGATGTTATGGACGAAGTGCGCGACAATGAACCCGATCAGCGCCTTGAAGACCACGGCAGTGATCGCGAAAATGCACGACTGCTTCACCACCAGCCAAAAGGTTTCGCGCCTGAACAGGAATTCGAAATTGCCGAACCCGACGAAGCGCTGCATCGATTTGTTCAGGGTCGCGAGATGCAGCGAATAGAACGCCGGATAGATAACCAGAATTGCAATGAGAAGGATCAACGGCAGCGTCATCAGAAAAGCCGCGGTCGATTTCCGCTTCATGGCGGTCCGCAAGCTCGCGCGCTTTCGCACGCTTCCGGCGCGGGCAACAGTGCTTGGCTGAAATACGACATCAACCATGATGCATCTTCCTTACGAGTTTCCTCGATGGTCGAGAACCGGCGCCACGCCAGTTCCCGATCGTGTGAAGATCATTACAGGTTCACGCCGCAACCGCCGCGGTCAGGCGGGAGCTGCGGCGGAATCCTCGGCCCTAGCTCCGCATGTAGCCTTCGCACTCGCCTTCCGCCCAAGCCAGCGTCTTCTCCATCGCTTCGCCCTGATGGTATCTCAGGCACATCTTGGTCAGGATGGCCTGCGTATAGATCTGCTGGGCGATCTTCGGAGGCGCTGGCGAGGCGGCGATCGAAAGCTTCTGGTGGTTATACGGATTTGGGTAATGGAAGAGCGTACCCTTCGGCGGCCCTTCCTCGGCCCACGTCTTGAAGGTGGTGAGCTTCTCAAACGCGGGCAGGTCATAACCGCCGCTCGCTGCCACAAGCTTTTCAACCGAAGCGGGTTGCGACAAATGGACCAGCAGGCTCTTGGCGGCCTCCTTGTTCTTGGAGAAACTCCAAATACTCCAAAAATACGGAAGGAATGGAGCATATCTGCCCTTGGGTCCTGCAGGGAAGCCGTGCGTCCAGCATTGCTCGGCGACTTGCGGCGCGTCCCGCTTGGCTACGGCCCAGGCGCTGGGCGGATTCATAATCAGTGCGCCCTTGCCGGAAATTAGCCACTTGTTGTTATTGGAATCATCCCAAGCCGCTACATCCGGCGGCAGGAACGGGATGAGTTTCTTGTAGAATTCGAGAGACTGCCGCACTGCATCGGTCTTGACAGTGAGGTTGCCTTTGGCATCGACGAGCTGAGCGCCAAACGACTGGAAAATCGCGCCGGCGGTATCGACCGAGTCCGTTGTCTCTCCGAGTCCGATACCGAACGGGAAGCCGCCCTTGTGGCAAGCTTCTGCCGCCTTCAGGAACGTGTCCATCGTCCAGTTGTCGGCCTTGGGCGGGCTACCTGCCGGATACATCTCCTGCACGTCGATGCCAGCATATTTTTTCATCAGGTCAATACGGGTGCAGGGGCCCTTGATCTGGCTGCCGATACAGGCGGGGACGCCGAGCCATTTACCGTCGGCCTTGCCGAGATACTGCACCGTGCCGTTGACTTCGCCATTCAATTTGATCAGTGGCTCCATGATGTCGTTCACGGGCTCAAGCAGTTCTGCCTGTGCATGAGGCCACCAGGTCGGCATCGCGAAGATGTCATGACCGGACTTCGACTGGCCTTCGGTGGCGATAGTCAACAGGTTCTTATTGCCCTGGCTTGTGATGTAGTCGATCGTAACCTCGACCTTCTGTTTTTCAGCCCACTCGTTAACGAGATCGGTAGAGGCCTTGTTGGCCCCCGGCACCCAGTGATCCCAAAAGCCCATTGTGAGCTTGCCGGCCGCATGCGCGGTTCGCAGATAAGGCGCCGAAATCAGCGCGGCGGATGACAGTGCGGTGGCAGCTACGAATTGTCGTCGAGACAGCTTGCTCCGTGACATCGTTTTCCCTCCTGGTGGGCGAAAATGTTGTTCTTATTTTTTTTGGACTCCGTCTGAATGATGCCACCGCAGCTGGTGCCGCGTGGCGGCGCGAAGATTTCAATCAAGGATCAGATCAGAATTGGGGGCGCCTGTCGAGAAATCAGGTTGGTGAGACTCTAGAACTAACGTTGGTGTTGGCGTCGTGAGAGCCTCTGCGGCTCCGCGGCGCCTCAGCACAAATATTGCGCTGCACATATAGATTCGCGGCACTACTGAAAGGCCGCTCCGCCGTCCTGGCTGGGGGTTCCCACTCCATGTAGCTGGCTTGTCCGGCAAGTTTTCCTGGCTTCGATCAACGACGCGCGACGGTGGACTCGCTCCATACGAATAAGGATAATGTTGCCGAGCCTCATGCCGCCTTGATTCACGCGGCCCGGATCGAAATCACTGGAGACTAAATAATGGTCAACCCGACACCCGCCGCTCCCACACGACCGAGATTGCGCCTTGCGCTTGGGGCTGTCGTTGTCATGCTTCTTGGCATTCCGCAGGCCTCGGACGCGCAAGGGTTGGTCCAGGGAGTTCAACAAGGAGCCCAGGCGGGCAACAAGGCAGCCGGTCCGGTTGGCGGGGTATTGGGAGGTGCAATCGGCGGGGTGGTCGGGGCGTTTACCGGCGTGCTCGGTGTCGGCGGGCAAAGGGGACAGCCGGCCCCTGCGAGCGGCACCAAGCAAGCTGGGCCTGCGAAAACAGCCAAAGCCACGAAGAACTCGAAGGCGCCCACTCAGCCGGTGGTATTAACCCAGCCAGGCTTACCCGAGCTGACCGCCGAACAAATCGTCGCCAACAGCGATGCGGACATCGATCGGATCAAATCCGAATTGAACTTGACGCCCGATCAGGAAAAGCATTGGACCGCATTCAACAGCGCGATGCACTATCTCGGTCATAATGGCGCCGACCGTCTCAATCTTCGAATTGCGCGCGCCAAACGTGACCCGCCGGACGACATCGTCGAGCAGATGCGTAACGAGGCCCAGTTTCTCAACGATCGCGCCGTGGATCAACGTAGCGTCGCCGACGCGGCCGAGCCGCTGTACACGAGCCTCGACGACAAGCAAAAGGCGATCTTCATTCAGGAAATGGTACGCCTCAGCCACGAGCGCGGGTTCGACTAGAGAACGCTTTCGGACGAAGCATGTTCTCGGACTCGGTCCGGACAGCCGATGACGGTTGGCTTGGAGAAAATACCCTTAGCCTTGGCGCGCCGCCCGCGAATAGCCGGGCACTCACGCCCTGGGGTAGGTGGAAGGCGAAGTACCCGGCTATCCTACCGCAGCGGTGCGGCCCTTCAACTCGTCATGCAAAATTGAAGAAAAGCTGGCGGCTTCGCGCCCGAGATATGGCCGCCTCATGACCTTGTCGGGATTTGGCCTCGAAGGACGCAGACGACGCGGACTCCGTCATTCCGGGATGGAGCGCTAGCACCAGACCTCAGATGCGAAATTGCGCATCGTAGCTCGACGCGGAGCCTGTCATCGGGCCGCGCTTTGCGCGAACCCGTTGGCATCGCCCCGGAATGACGGAGTTAGGTCTTGGCGAAATTCAGCTCCACGCCGATTCCGTCGGGATCGTAGAGGAAAAATTGCGTATCGCCGGTGCGCGGCACGATGCTCTCGCGAAATTTGACGTTGCTGGCCTGCAGACGTTTGCGCACACCCTCCACGTCGGTTGCGGCAAAGGCGATATGATCAAGGCGCCCGGTGTCTTCGTATTTCTTCTCGGTGCCGCGCACGACAATTCCTTCGCGCGGCTTGCGCGTGCCCATCAGATGCACGGTGGCCATGCCGCCGGAATAAAGCCAATAGCCAGGGAAATCGAGCGGTGGGCGGTCGCCGTTCTCCAGACCGAGTACGTCGCAATAGAAGTCCTTGGTGCGCTCAAGGTCGGAAGGCTCGATCGTGTAGTGTTGCAGTCCACCGAGTGGCATGTTCTTGCTCCTTGCGAGGAAGGTTAGGGTCGGAGCCCGCCATTTGGGGCGCCGACGGATTTGATCTTGCGCATCGTTCAGCCGGCGACCGCCAGTTCCCTGTCGATCTGCTCGATCGACTTGCCCCGGGTCTCGATCCCGAAGAAATAATACACCGTTCCGGTCATCAAAAACCAGCAGCCGAGATATACGAAAGCCAGAGGAATCTCTGGTAAAGGTACGTCAGGCTTGAGGTAATTGCCCGACCCCACAATCAGGGCAAGGCCGACCGGCCCGATGATCTTGCCAATGCCGCCGAAGCCGTAGGCCGAGCCCATGCCCGACGTCCGCAGATGCGAGGGCCAGACTTCGGCTGCGTATGGGCCGACGATGGCAAACCCGCCATCGGCGAAGAAGAAAGCCACCGCGAGCAGCAGCCAGAACGCCGATACACCCATGAACATGGCATCGTAATTGTACCCGGCGATAATGGTCATCATCCCAGCTCCGAAACCCAGCAGGCCCCCGGCATTGCGCCGGCCCATCAGTTCGGAGAAGAACGAGAACGACAGCCGGCCAATGAAGCCGAACACACTGAGCAGGATCATCATCTTGGCGGCCTCCTGGGGCGTGACCTTAAGCAACACCACAAACAACGCCGGAGCCCAGAGCGTGATGCCGTAAACGCCGGTCTGCGCGCCGGCATTGCCGAGCCAGGAAACGATCAGGCTTCGCGGGTATTTGAAGAGATCGAGCCAGTTGCTCCGGATGATCGGGCCGGCGTCGGCGGCCGTCGGCAAGGGCAGCGATGACGGCGCCATCTGCAACGCCCAGGCGAGCGACTTGCGTGCGTCCTCGTAGCGGCCTTGGCGGCACAGCCAGCGCGGCGATTCCGGCACCCAGACGCGGACCAACAGCACGAGCAGCGCCGGCAGCACGCCGACGGCAAACAACAGCCGCCACTCACCGCTGCCGAGGAACGAACCCAGGACTGCGCCGAGGCCGACACCAAGCGGGATGACGCAGGTAACGAGGCCGCCGACCCAACCGCGCTTGGAGGACGGCATGAACTCCTGCACCAGCGGCAGATCCACGCAATAGAGCCCACCCACCCCGACGCCGACGAAGAAACGCATCGTTGAGAGGTATATCCAGCCGTTGTCCGGTGTGAAGTACAACAGGCCAGTGGCGATAGAGAAGTTCAGCACGGTGCCGATAAAGACCTTGCGCCGGCCGATGCGGTCGGCAAGCCAACCCCACACGTAGGCGCCAATGATGGCGCCAATACCGGAACTCATCAGCACTGTAGCCGACTGACCGAAGGTCAACTTCCAGGGCCCTATCAGGAAGGCCAGCACAAAGCCGATCAGGAAGTAGTCGAAGAATTCGAGCGCATCGCCAATGATGGCGGCAACGAGGATCTTGATTTGATTGCCGGTCAGAGTCGTGCGTCGATCGAGTATCTCGAACATGGCGTTTCATTCCCTTGGCGCATATTCGTTTCGGGCCGAGGTCGCGCCTGCTCGCCGGCGATGGCGGTAAGGCTATCCCGCCGAAGCGGCAAGCGGAAGCCCGGCACGATGCAGGGAGATATATCCAAGAAGCATGATCCGCTCCTGGTGTCGTTTGACGCAAACACTCCGGGCGGCCGGGAACAGAATCAAGACTGCCTGAACTTTCGAGGCCTAGGAATTCCCGCTAAACGGCGCCCGCGCGCGGCAAAACCCCTCGACCGAAGGGACGGCGGATAGTTTATTTAACCTTTGCCATTAGCCTTCCGTGACGGGTGGGGACAAGGCCGATGGAAGAGAAGCGAAAGTACCAGCGGACCGAAATCAACGAACCAGCCTACGTATCGTCGAGAGGGTCGGTGATAAGCTGCATGGTGCGAAATATCTCGCCGGAGGGCGCCGCCATCGATGTCGAGAATCCCGCCTTCGTGCCGGCTAACTTTCGCCTGGTGATGGCGAAAGACTCTTCAATCCGCGAATGCAGGATCGCATGGATCCAGCAAAAGCGGATTGGCGTGACTTTTACTACGGCGCAAGACCCCACGAAGGCGGAGTGAAGTTGGGGTCGCCGATTATCGCGCAAGCACTCTTATCACCGCGCCGAACGATTGGAACCAGAATGGATGCGATAGCCGCTGCAGGAATTCGTCGCGGCCGTACTGATGAACGATCGCCCGCGTGATGATGGCGCCGAGCTTCGACATGCGCGTCGCCAGCCACGGCGGAACTCGTCCACCGTGCAAAGGAAGGATCGCGCTGCCGGTGCGTTTTGCCATTCGAATCCCGAAATCCTTAAATCGTCGCTAGGTCTATCAGGTCCGCTTGCCGAGGTCAGGATTCCGCTCGGCCTGGGTGCGAAATGTAATGGAGTATCTCTGCGCCTCCACCGCGGAGATGCCATATCCCCGCCTGCGGTTCATGCTTGCCGGCTCGGCGGTCGTACACCAGCGCAAGCCCCGAACGACACGTCACTCTGCGGGTGATATGTCGCGTCGCACTCGCGGTGGATGAAGAGCTAATTAAGCGTTAAGAGCTAATTAAATCTTTTTATTTAATAATCCGGGGGACTTCCACCTAGGCATGTGGCGATTTGAGGCTTGCTGGATATGGCAACTTTCCGCGGCTTGGAGCTTGCTGGGCGGATTCATTTCAGCCTTCGCTCACAGATATTGTTGCTAGGGCTGACCGGTGTCGCAGCCATTGGGACAATTTATCTGATCAGCTTGCAAGTTGAGACAAAAAGCCAACGCTCCGCCGATGAATTCGGCACGCTTGCATTGCTAACCGCGAAAGTCTCGGAAGGCCTGCTGCAATGCCGTGAGATGGCAACGGAATTCCTCCAGAAGCCTGACGAAAAGAAGGTGGCGGTGCATACGGAGGTTTTGAAAGCGACGATCGGCCATCTCACTGAGATTGAACATCTCGCCGAATCGTTGCCTGAAGGCGATCCGATCCGGAAAGCCAATTCGTTCCGCGCTATGATCAATAGTTACACCACGCGGTTTTCCAATGTGGCGTCAGCGCAAAAATTGATCGGCTTCAACGAGAATGACGGGTTGCAGGGAAAGCTGAGGGCTGCGGTTCACACCGTTGAAGGGCAACTAAAGAAGTACGATCAGCCACGACTGGCCAATCTCATGTTGATGATGCGCCGCCATGAGAAGGATTTCATGTTGCGCGGCGACGAGAAATATGGCGATGAGCTTCGCAAGCGCGCCGATGAGTTCTCGATCGAACTCGCGAAATCCGATATCCCCGCCGAAAGCAAAGCCGAAATCAGCAAGCTCGTCGATGTCTATAAGACGAGTTTTCTGGCATTTATGGCAGGCCAAAGCACGTTGATCGAGGAGGCGGCCGACCTTGCGCAAATCTATGATCGCTTGAGACCGGCCCTGATTGGCGTTCGAAACGCCGCTGACGAGCGGCTTACATCGGTCAAGGCCGAACTTGCCTCTGTGAAGCGATACGTCTTCTGGTCGATTTGCCTCACCGTCCTGGTGATGGCGACTTCGGCCTATCTGTTCGGCCGCAGGCTTTCCACGCCGCTGGTCAAGATGGCAACGGCCATGGACCTCCTCGCGCAAGGCGATCTCGACAGCAAAATCGACCCGGTCAATCGTCGTGACGAGATTGGAAAAATTTCCAGCGCATTATCTGTTTTTCAGCAGAAGCTCCTCGAAAACAGGCAACTCACGGCCGAACAAGCCAGGCTGCAGCAGCGAGCCGAGGTGGATCGCCGCGAAACGATGCTGCAAGTTGCCGACCGCTTTGAGCAGGAAATCGGCAAGGTCATTCAAACCGTATCGACAGCATCCGCCGAGATCGAAAGCGCGGCGGGCAGTCTTACCAAGACGGCGGAAACCACCCAGGAACTATCGACTGTCGTAGCTGCCGCCTCCCAGCAGTCCTCCGCCAGCGTACAATCCGCAGCCGCCGCAGCCGAGCAAATGGTCTGTTCTGTCACGGAAATCGTTCGGCAGGTTCAGGAATCCCAAAAGGTGGCCAATGCGGCTGTGGAGCAGGCCGAACAGACCAATCTGCGGATAGCGGAGCTTTCACAATCTGCAGATCGTATCAGCGAGGTCGTGAAACTGATCTCCGCCGTCGCGGCCCAAACCAATCTCCTGGCACTGAATGCGACGATCGAGGCCGCGCGCGCCGGCGAAGCCGGACGAGGCTTCGCTGTTGTCGCCTCCGAGGTCAAAGCGCTCGCTGGACAGACGGCCAAGGCGACAGAGGAAATCAGCGTGCAGATCGCGCAGATGCAGGGTGCGACGGAACATTCGGTATCGGCCATTCAGGAGATCGGCGACACCATCAACCGCATCTTCGAAATCTCCTCGGCGATCGCGGTCTCTGTCGAACAGCAGGGCGCAGCAACACAGGAAATTGCCCGCAGCGTTCAGCAGGCCGCTCAGGGCGCAGCCGAGGTGTCGGGCAACATCGTAGACGTCACTCGCGGGGCGACCGATACCGGTTCTTCGGCCGAGCAGGTTCACGGCGCAGCGCAAGAATTGCTGAACGAGAGCAATCACCTCAAGAGTGAAGTCGTGAAGTTTCTTGCATCGGTTCGAGCGGCCTGACCAAGTTTACCCGGACAGTCGATGCAACGAGCCGGCAGGCCCGCGCAGCCCGATCAGAAGGTTTCCAGGGACGATTCGGAAGCAAGCGGCGGGCGTCATCGCGTCGTGAACGATATCTTTCCAGTGGGCCGCGCCACGCGACCCGCTGAGTCGATTTTTCAGGTTAGCGTGATTCAGAGTGCTTGATGCGCCTTCCAGGGAGTGCCGACGATACCGCTTCCACTCCAGTCGAAGACAATTTTTTAAGCTCTTGATGCTCTTATGGAAAGGCCGCACCGCCGCGCGGCCGAATAGCCGGGTGCCGCCTTTAACCTACCCCAGAGAGCGATCGCCCGGCTATTTGTTTTTGAGCGGTCCTTGCCGAAGGCCACCGATCATCCTCGGCGCCGTCGGATACGCCGTGCCAGGCGCTACCCCTCATAGTAAACCAGTCCTTAACCCAGGGTTGATATCGTTTGCCGTGTCTGGGTGGTGACCTGGGCTGAACGGGAGCGAACATCATGCCCGTCGAGATGCTGACGTATGCCGAACTAGGCGAAAGACTCAAAATCTCGCCAGAAGCGGCACGAGCCCTGGTAAAGCGACATCGACTGCCGCGTTCCCGCTCCAACCACGGCAAGACGCTGGTACAGATTGATCTCGCCGAAATCAGCCATTCCCCGCTGTCTCGTGGGCCGCAAGCCCAGCCCGGTCACCAGGCGGTGACCGACCTAACTCAAAAACTTGAGACGTTGCAGGCCGATCTGACCGAGATGGAGGCCATAGCCAGCGGCCATCGGGCTGACTTTGAGAGAGAGTGTGAGCGGACGAACAAGCTCTTGGCCGAACTGCTCAAGGCCAGCTCCGAAACGATGGCAGCTCGGGAGAAGGCGGCCCTGCTCGAAGGGAAGCTATCGGTGCTAACGCTGCCGTGGCCGCGTCGGTTGGTCGATGCTGTCACCCTTGCCCTGCCACAAGCTGCCTCCATCGTGCGCGAGAGCGTCGGACGCATTGCCCGATAATTTTAAGCCCGCCTGCGACGTCGGCCTCAGGGGGCTCGTGCTCAAAAGTGAGATTAGTCGAAGAGGGAGTGACAGTTAGGTCACGCGTATGGACGTTGAAGCGAACGAGACCTGAACACAGAGTGGCAAACTCTCCCGCTGAGACAGTGGCAACCGCATCGAAACCAAAAGGTTTGGCGGAAGGGGTGGGATTCGAACCCACGGTACCCTTGCAGGCACGCCGGTTTTCAAGACCGGTGCCTTAAACCACTCGGCCACCCTTCCGTTGCGCCCGTCATGAGCGAACGCGTGGCGGATTGCAAGGGAAGGCTCGAAATCCGGTGTTCACACCAGTCCATTCCGAGCTTTGCCCACGCGGAATCCACGGCTCGTAAGTGGGCAACGATTGATTTACCACCCCGCCGCTCTCCCCATTTCCGCCGTGTTCGGCCTGCGGTATGTTCACACATTGATGCGGAAGTGGGCTGCATCGGGGACACGGGTCGCCAAGCGCATAAAACAAGCATGCGGCCGGTGGAATGGTAATTGGGGCGGATGAGGATTCCACGCTCAGAATCGGTTTTCGGCGCAGCGCGCGGGCTTGCGGCCGTGGCGGCATGTCTTGTTCTCGCCAATTGCGCCTCCTCCGGTATCGCCAGCCGGGTCGATCCCAAATATGGCGTGTCCTCCAGTCCCCGTGTCGTTGCTCTCGGTGATCCCGTGCCGAAGGGCGGAGGTACCTACCGCGTCGGCAAGCCCTATACCGTCGCAGGGCGGGTCTACGTCCCCGAAGAAGACGTCAATTATCGCGAGGAGGGGATGGCCTCCTGGTACGGCGATGATTTCCACGGGCGACTAACCGCCAATGGCGAAATTTTCGACATGGCCTCGCTCAGCGCCGCGCACCCCACGCTTCCCATGCCCTGCTACGCGCGCGTCACCAATCTCAGCAACGGCAAATCGCTGATCGTCCGCGTGAATGACCGCGGGCCCTACCATGGCAACCGGGTGATGGATGTTTCCAGCCGGGCGGCCGAACTGCTCGAGTTCAAGAACAATGGCGTGGCGCGCGTCCGGGTCGAGTATGTGGCCCGGGCCCCGCTCGAGGGCTCTGACGACCGCCAGCTCCTGGCAACCCTGCGCACGGGCATTCCGGCGCCATCGCCGTCTCTGGTGCGGATAGCGTCTGCGCGTCCGTTCGTTCCGGAAATCTCCTCAGCGGTGCGTCCGATCCGGGGTGAGGTTCCGCTGCCGGAGGGAAGGCCCTACAACCTCGGCAATACTTCCGCAGATCAGGCGTCGATCTCGGCGGCGCCTGAGATATCCGCCTCTGCGCGTCAACGCGTGAGCGGACGCGTTTTGGAAGATCCGCGGGCGGCGTGGTATGAGCCCGACGATCGCTATTCCGCAGGCCCGCGCCCCATCTCCGCCTACGCCCCGATCGATCCGCAAGGACCGAGGGAATTGCTGGCCGGTCGCGGGCTCTATTAAGCCGCGCTTTATCGCTTGTCTGTTGTCGGCAAACTACCACAGGCTACCTCGTGTCCGACTACGCGTGGACGATTGGCGGTCACCGGATTACTCATCTTGCGGCAGGGCGCTCTGATCCAGGCGGCAGTCGGATCTGTCCTGCTCGGTGCCCCACAAAACCCGTGTTGTTCGCGCTGCGTCCAACTGTTAGAACGCCGGCCCAAGGCAAGCGATGACAGTCAACATTTCCCATCAATCAAGGTCCGCGGCCGGAACCTCAAGGCGTGGCCTGATCATGGCCGTCGTTGCCCTGGCTGTCGGGTGGGGCGGCATCGTGTACGCCGCCAACAACAGCGTGCAGGGTGCCAAAAAGGAGGAGGGCGGGTTCGATGGCGATGCGCCAACCGCGATCCTGATCGAAGCCTCAAGCGGCAGCGTGCTGTTTGAGAAGAACGCCGACGAGTTGCGGGCCCCATCCAGCATGATGAAGCTGATGACCGCCGAGGTGGTCTTCCGTGCCATCAAGCAGGGCGACATCAAATTGACCGACGAATATCGCGTCAGCGAAAACGCCTGGCGCAAGGGCGGGGCGCCCGCCGGTGGCTCGACGATGTTTGCGGCAATCCACAGCAAGATTTCCGTGGACGATCTCTTGCACGGCGCCATCATTCAGAGCGGCAACGACGCCTGCATGGTACTGGCGGAAGGGATCGCCGGCAACGAACGGGCCTTTGCCGAGATGATGACCAAGCGCGCGCGCGAACTCGGTCTGACGCGTTCGACTTTTGCCAATTCCAATGGTTTGCCGGATCCCGGCAACAAGATGACCGTACGTGAGCTTGCCTCGCTCGCCCGTTACATCATTCAAACCTACCCCGATTTCTACAAGCTTTTTGGCGACAAGGAATTCACCTGGAACAAGATTCGCCAGCAGAACCGCAATCCATTGTTGAACTCACTCGAGGGAGCGGACGGCCTCAAGACCGGATACACCAAGGAGGGTGGCTACGGCATGGTCGGCTCCGCCGTGCAAAACGGCATCCGGTTGATCGTGGTGATCAACGGCCTCGACGATCCCGATGACCGCGCCGCCGAGGCAAAAAAAATGATCGAATGGGGATTTCGCAACTTCGAAACGCGAACCTTGTTCGCGGCGGACCAGCCGATCGGCTACGCCAAGGTGTTTGGCGGCCAGAGCCGTTCGGTGAAGCTCGCCAGCCGCGAGCCGATCAAGGTGATGGTGCAGAAAAACGGCTCCGATAAATTGATCGCACGTGTGGTCTATAGCGGACCGGTGCGCGCGCCCGTCGAGTCCGGCCAGAAAATCGGCCTCGTCAAAGTCTGGCGCGGCGGCAACATCGCCATGGAAGCGCCCGTCTATGCGGCGGAATCCGTCGACAGGGGATCGACGATGCGGCGGGCCATCGATGGCGCGAGCGAACTGGTGATCGGGGTGTTTCGCGCGGGCGCCGAGAAGCTCTGACGATGATCGAAGCAGCGGTCAACCGAATCCCCGGGCGCGGACGATTCATCACCTTTGAGGGCGGCGAGGGATCCGGCAAATCCACGCAAATCAAGACGCTTGCAGAGCGGCTCGCCGCCGCAAAGTTGCGCGCCATTGTCACCCGCGAGCCTGGCGGATCGCCGGGCGCTGAAATCATCCGGCATCTGGTGTTGTCCGGAATGGGCAAGCTTTTGGGACCCGAGGCGGAAACGCTCCTGTTTGCGGCCGCGCGTGATGACCACGTGCGTACCGTTATCGAGCCGGCTCTCCAGCAAGGAATATGGGTTCTCTGCGACCGCTTTTCAGATTCAACGCGTGTGTATCAGGGCAGCCTGGGGCAGGTGGCTCCCGCTGTTCTCAACGCGATGCAGCGGGTCACCATCGGCGATCTTAAGCCGGACTTGACCGTTATTCTCGATGTGCCGGTGGAGGTTGGTCTGCAGCGCGCGGCCGCCCGTCGCGGCACGGACGCAGCGGACAGGTTCGAGGCGGAAGACATCAGGTTTCATCAGGAATTGCGCGACGCGTACCGGCGGATCGCCGCCGCCGAGCCGGAACGATGTGTCTTGATCGATGCAATCGCCGAACCCAGTATCGTTGCGGCCAGCATATGGTCGGCCTTGCGTGACCGCTTTTTCGCAACCGGCGCCAACGCGGTGAACTCCGCATGAGCGCCCGCCAGGTCGAACCGCAGATATCTGCCCCTCATCCGCGCGAGACCACGGTCCTGTTCGGGCATCGCGAGGCGGAAACCGCCTTGCTGAACGCCTTTCGTAGCGAACGCATTCCGCATGCATGGTTGATCGGGGGAGCCAAAGGCATCGGCAAGGCAACGCTGGCCTACCGAATGGCGCGGTTCGTGCTCACCCATCGCGATCCACTTGCTGCCAACGTACAGCGTGCGGAGTCGCTCGGCGTTGCTCCGACCGATCCGGTCGCGCGCCATATCGCGGCGGGCGCGCATGGCGGGCTGCTCACGCTTGAGCGAACCGCGAACGACAAGGGTGTGATGCGAACGGTGATCACGGTCGACGAGACCCGGGAGACGATTTCCTTCTTCGGCTCGACCGCAGCCGCCGAGGGTTGGAGGGTCTGCATCGTCGATACCGTCGATGAGCTCAATCCCAACGCCGCCAACGCGCTGCTCAAGATTCTCGAAGAACCGCCGCGCCAATCCTTGTTCCTTTTGGTCAGCCATGCGCCGGGACGGGTGTTGCCCACGATCCTGTCGCGTTGTCGCCGATTGACGTTGCGGCCGCTCTCCACCGCCGACGTCGTCCAGGCCGCGGCACACGCCGCCAGTCTTACGATCGACGACCCCGCACTGTTGGAGGCGGCGGAGGCGGCAGAGGGGAGTGTCGCACGCGCGCTGACATTGCTTGGTGGCGACGCCGTAAAACTCCACCAGCGCACCGCTGCGCTGCTCGCCACCCTGCCGCAGGTCGATCAGCGCGAACTGCATGCCCTCGGAGATGCGCTTGGCGGCAGCGACCGGGTCGCGCTCGCGACCTTTATCGACAGCGTCGATCGCTGGGTAAGCGAGCGTCTGTGCGCTGACGATGCCAACGCCAACCTGCCGCGCCTTGCACGGCTGGCGGAGGTGTGGGAAAAGATCAGCCGCGCCGCGCGCGACACCGCAGAATACAATCTCGAGCGAAAACCGCTGGTTTTCTCGGTGTTTGGGCTGCTTGCGGATGCAACGCGATAGCGCTCCGTAAAGTACCAATCCAGACAATTTTGTTTGAGCTATAAAGGAATTCGTGGTGGCGAAGGCTAAGAAAAAGACCGTCAAGAAACGTAAGGCGAAGAAGGTTCGCGCCTCTTCGCGTGCCCGCTCCACCAAAACAGCGAAGAAGAAGCTCAAGCGCCTGACAAAAAAAGCCAAGAAGAGTGTAAAAAGACCGACCGCCGCGAAGAGGGCTCCCAAGAAGGCAAAGAAATCTTCCAAGAAAATCGAGGCAAAGAAACCCAGCGCGACACCGAAAAAGACTGAAGTTAGTGCAACGAAACCGCCGGCGGCGAAACCTGTAAAAGCTCGTACACCAAAGGCACCTCGCGCCGAGAAGTCGCCAAACAACTCCTTCTACATCACCACCGCGATCGCGTATCCGAACGGCGTACCGCATATCGGCCATGCCTATGAGGCGATTGCGACCGACGCGCTGGCGCGCTTTCAGCGGCTCGATGGCAAGGACGTGTTTTTTCTGACCGGGACCGACGAGCACGGCCTGAAGATGATCCAGACCGCGGAAGCCGAAAAGCTCCCGACAATGGAAGTCGCCACCCGTAACGCGCAACGGTTCAAGGAGATGGACCAGCGCCTGCACATCTCGTTCGATCGCTTCATCCGCACCACCGAGGAGCAACATCACCGCTCCAGCAAGGAAATCTGGAAGCGGATGGCCGATAACGGCGACATCTATCTCGACAGCTATGCCGGCTGGTATTCCGTGCGCGACGAGGCCTATTACGCTGAAGACGAAACCGTCGTTGGCGAGGACGATGTGCGGCGCGGACCGCAGGGCACGCCAGTCGAATGGGTCGAGGAGAAAAGCTACTTCTTCAAACTGTCGGCTTACCAGGACAGGCTCCTGGCGCTCTATGCCGAGCGGCCGGATTTCATCGGCCCGGACTCGCGCAAGAATGAAGTCGTAAGCTTTGTCAAAAGTGGCTTGAGGGATTTGTCGATTTCCCGCACCACCTTCGACTGGGGCGTTAAGGTTCCCGGCGACCCCGAACATGTGATGTATGTCTGGGTCGATGCGCTCACCAACTATATCACTGGCGTCGGCTTTCCCGACGAGAGCAACCTGAACTGGCATTACTGGCCGGCTGATGTTCATATCATCGGCAAGGACATCATCCGCTTCCACGCTGTATATTGGCCGGCCTTCCTGATGTCGGCGGGCATTGCCGTGCAGAAGCGTGTCTATGCTCACGGTTTCCTGTTCAACCGGGGTGAGAAGATGTCGAAATCGGTCGGCAACGTCGTCGACCCGTTCAATCTTGCCGACCAGTATGGCGTCGACCAGATGCGCTATTTCTTCCTGCGTGAGGTGCCGTTCGGCCAGGACGGCAGCTACAATCATGAGGCCATTGTTGCGCGCATCAATGCCGATCTCGCCAACGATCTCGGCAATCTGGCGCAGCGCTCGCTGTCGATGATCGCAAAGCAGTATCAGGGCGTGCTGCCCGCGCCCGGCGCATTCACCGACAACGACAAGGCAATCCTGGCGCAGGCCGACGGCATGATCGCGCTTGCGCGAACGGCGATGGCGACCCAGCAGATTCATCAAGCGCTCAACGCGGTCTGGGCCGTGGTTGCAGAGGCTAACCGCTACTTCGCCGGCGAAGCGCCGTGGGCGCTGGCGAAGACCGATCCTGCGCGTCAAGGAACCGTGCTGTATGTAACCGCTGAAGTCGTGCGCCAGGTCGCTATTCTGACGCAACCGGCGATGCCGGAGGCATCGGCAAAACTACTCGATATCCTTGGCATTCCGAACGAGACCAGTTCACGCAACTTTGGGGCCCTTGGTTCGCGGATCGAGCCGGGCACGGTGCTTCCCGCACCTGCGCCGGTATTTCCGAGGTATATTGAACCACCGGCAGCGTGAACGGTTGAACCCTATGCTTGTCGACAGCCACTGCCATCTCGATTTCCCTGATTTCGCCGACGATCTCGAAAATATCGTGGCGCGGGCCGCGGCTGCCGGCATTGGGCGCATCGTCACCATCTCGACGCGGGTAAAGCGCCTGAGCGCGCTATTGGCGATCACGGAGCGATTTCCGGAGGTCTATTGTTCGGTCGGCACCCACCCCCATCAGGCCGACGAAGAGAACGGAATTTCTGCCGCTGAGCTGATCGAACTGACCACCCATCCCAAAATCGTGGCGCTGGGCGAGGCCGGGCTGGATTATTTCTACCAGCATAGCTCGCGGCAAGCTCAGGAGCGCGGCTTTCGTACCCACATCGCCGCCGCCCGCGCGACGGGCCTGCCGCTGGTCATTCATACCCGCGAAGCCGACGAAGATTGCGGCCGCATCCTCGAAGACGAAATGGCCAAAGGGCCGTTTCGCGCCGTGCTGCACTGCTACACCGGCGGGCGGGAGCTTGCGATGACGGCGATCTCGTTGGGTCTTTCGATTTCCTTCACGGGAATTTTAACCTTCAAGAAATCGCAAGCCTTGCGCGATCTGGCGGCCGAGTTGCCGGCCGATCGCATCATGGTTGAAACCGACGCGCCGTATCTGGCGCCGGGCAAATTTCGCGGCAAGCGAAACGAGCCTTCTTACGTGGTTGAGATTGCCAGGGTGCTGGCGGAGACGCGCGGGGTCTCGCTGGAGGAGATTTCGAAACAGACCACGGAGAATTTCTTTCGTCTGTTCAGCAAGGTGCCAGCTCCGAAAGCTGTGGCATGACGCTGAACCTGACGATCCTCGGCTGTGGATCATCCGCCGGCGTTCCACGTCCCGCGCTCGGCTGGGGTGCATGCGACCCCAAAAATCCGAAGAACCGCCGTCGCCGCTGTTCATTGCTCGCCGAGCAGACCTCCGAACGCGGCATCACGCGGGTCGTGATCGACACCTCTCCTGACCTCCGCGAGCAGTTGATCGACGCCAACGTTGACCATATCGACGCGGTGTTCTTGACGCATGAGCATGCCGATCAAACGCACGGCATCGATGATCTGCGCTCCGTGGTGCTGCACCAGCGCAAGCGCATTCCGGTCTATCTGAACCAGTCAACCGCCACGCACATCCTGCTGCGATTCTCCTATTGCTTCGTCTCGCCGCCCGGCAGCGAATATCCGCCGATCCTGGATCACCACGCCATAGAGGCCGGCGAAAGCCGGGCCATCGAAGGGAAGGGCGGTCGGGTGACGTTTTCGGCGTTCCTCCTGGAGCACGGCAACATTCCGGCGCTCGGCTATCGGATCGCCGATGCCGCCTACACGCCCGACGTCAACGACATTCCGCCCGCAAGCTGGCCATTCCTGGAAAATCTCGATCTGTGGATCATCGACGGGTTGCGCTATACCGGCCATCCCAGCCACTTCAGCGTCAACGAGGCGCTGGCATGGATCGAACGCTTCAAGCCGCGCCGCGCCGTCATCACCAACATGCATTCCGACCTGGATTACGAAGTGTTGTGCCAAAGCCTGCCGACGCACGTCATCCCCGCTTATGACGGCATGCGGCTGACGCTGGAAAAGCCGGGCTGACGCGCCTGCAACGGCCTGGCCTCAAATCTTGTGCAGCTCCAGCGACGCCGGATGGAACAGTTCTTCCGGTGCCAGCAATCGGACCGAGAGCCCCTCGGCGTGGTGGCGTTGCAGGAAACGGGTCAGCACGTGGCGGTTCGGCTCCAATCCGTAAGCCCAGAAATCCTCACCCATCAGCGTGCGGGCCGCCCGTAGCTGCTCCTCGACAAAGGGTAGCGTTACTTTGGTGGCTGATGTGTCGGCGAGTTTCGCGATGGCAATCGCCTTGGAGCGCTCGAACGCCTTGAAGACCGCGACCGGCAACCAGGGATGCTTTTCAACGAGCGACCGGCGGATCCCAAGCGTGTGCATGATGGGAAACAGACGGGTCCGCCGATACCAGTCGGTTGCGGTCGCTTGCGGGTCGGCAAACAGATAGCCGACATTCGGATGGCCCTGCTCGAAACAAGAGGGGGCGCGAGGCCCAATCACGGCGTCAAGCTCTCCGTTCGCCAGCAGGTCGGAAATGGTGACGTCCGGGCGCGCATTCTCGACAACGACGTCGGCCGGCAGGTTGAGATTGATCTTCTCGACCCTACCTGGATGCTCATAGCCACCTCGGACCCAGGTGATGTCGGAGGGACGAATTCCGTAATCCTCTTCCAGGAACAGGCGCACCCAAATATTCGCGGTGAGCTGATATTCCGGCACCCCGACACGGCGCCCCCTGAGATCGGCCGGCGACTTGATCCGGTCGGTGCGGACATAGATCGAAGTGTGTCGGAAGGCGCGGGACGGGAACACCGGTACGGCGACATAGGGGCTCGTTCCCGCCGCGGTCTTGACGCTGTAGCTCGAGAGCGACAGCTCGCAAATATCGAAATCGGCATGCCTGAAGGCGCGGAAAAAGATCTCTTCCGGCTCCAACAGCATGATTTGCGCATCGACGCCATCCATCTGCACCCGGCCGTCAACCAATGGGCGCATCCGATCATAGTCGCCGATCGCGACCGAAAGCTGCAGTTTGCTCACGGGCGGCCCCTTTTTAGATTCACTGTCTTCCATATTGGCTATGACCTTTCGCGAAAAGGCCGGCCAATTCCGCGGCTTCTTGCGCGGCATCGTATGGGTCCATACAATCGCCCGCAAGCGCAGCATCGTTTGCAAGGGAGTTGCAATGCCCGATAAATTAACCGAGGCGGTTTCATCGGCGATCCGGGAATTGGTCGACGCCAATCACATCCTGTTCGACCAGGGCGTTGTGGACGGTTTCGGTCATGTCAGCGCCCGCCATCCGGACCGCGCCGACCGCTTTCTGCTCGCCCGGAGCATGGCGCCGGCGCTTGTCACCGAAACGGACGTGCTGGAGTTCGATCTCGAAGGAAATCCGGTCGAGAAGGGTGGACCGGCGGCGTACCTGGAGCGATTCATCCATGGCGAGATTTACCGGAAGCGGCCGGACGTGAATGCCGTCGTGCATAGCCATTCGCCCTCGGTGGTCCCGTTCGGCGTCGTGGCCGGCACGAAGCTGCGCCCGATGTTTCATATGTGTGGTTTCCTTGGCGCGGGCACGCCCGTTTTCGAAATCCGTGATTTTGCCGGGAATGGGAGCGACCTTCTGATCAGCAACAATCACCTTGGCGCCGCTCTGGCGCAAAGCCTGGGCAAGGGCCCGGCCGTCTTGATGCGCGGCCACGGCTCGACGGTGGTCGGAAGCTCTTTGCGTCAAGTCGTGTTCCGCGCGGTGTACACCGAAGTGGGTGCGCGGCTGCAGGCCGAAGCCATGCGGCTCGGGCCGGTCACTTACCTCACCGAGGAAGAGACCGTCGCCACGACAAACACGATCGGCACGCAAATCGATCGCGCCTGGTTCCTTTGGCTGAAAGCCGCGCAAAAACGATCGATGGCAGGCTGAACGGCGTTCGAACCGCCCAATTTATGCCGAAATCGCCTTTGCCGAATTGACTTGATTGCGCAGCATGAACTTCTGAATCTTGCCGGTCGAGGTCTTGGGGATCGGACCGAACACCACCGCCTTTGGCGTCTTGAAGCCCGGCATCTGGCCACGGCAAAACGCGATGATGTCGGCCTCGGTCGCTTGCGCATTCTCTTTCAACTCAACGAAGGCGCAGGGTACTTCGCCCCATTTCGCGTCAGGCTTCGCCACCACGGCCGCGAACAATACGGCAGGATGTTTGTAGAGCACGTCCTCTACCTCGACCGAAGAGATGTTTTCGCCGCCGGAAATGATGATGTCCTTTGAACGATCCTTGATGATGACGTAGCCATATTCGTCGAGCACGCCGAGGTCGCCGGTGTGAAACCAGCCCCCGGCAAATGCCTCACCGGTGGCTTTTTCGTTCTTGAGGTAACCCTTCATCACGATGTTGCCGCGGAACATCACTTCCCCGATGGTTTCGCCATCGCGCGGCACCTCGCGCATGGTTTCGGGATCGATCACGGTAACGCCTTCCTGCAGCGGGTAGGGCACGCCCTGGCGACGCTTGAGTTGCGCGCGCTGATCGGCGGGCAATTCGTCCCAGCCCGGCTGTTCTGCGCAAACCGCGGCCGGACCGTAAGTTTCGGTCAGACCATAGACATGCGTCAGTTTGATTCCGATGCTTTCAGCGCCCTCGAGCACCGCAACCGGCGGCGCTGCGCCCGCGATCAGACCAACCACCGGGCGGGCGGTTGATTTCTTCGGCGCATCGGGCGCGTTGATCAGCGTATTATAGACGATCGGCGCCCCGCACATCAGGTTGACGCCGTGCCTTTCGATCAGTTCAAAGATCCTGGTGGGATCGACCTTGCGCAGGCAGACGTTGACACCGCCTGCCGCCGCGATTGACCAGGGGAAGCACCAGCCGTTGCAATGGAACATCGGCAGCGTCCACAGATAAACCGGATGCTGGCCGAGACCGGCGGCTAGGATGTTGCTGACGGCATTGAGATAGGCGCCACGGTGATGGGTGACGACGCCCTTGGGATTTCCGGTTGTCCCAGAGGTGTAGCTGAGCGAGATGGCCTCCCATTCGTCTGACGGCAAGCGGGCGACGAAATTTTCATCGCCCTGCGACAGCGTGTCCTCATATTCGATTTCACCGATCCGTTTTCCACCTGCGAAAGCCTTGTCGTCGACGTCGATCACAAACGGCTTATCACCCTTCATCAGCGTCATCGCCTCGGCGATCACGCCGGCAAATTCCGGATCGACCAGGATGATCTTGGCGCCGCCGTGATCGAGCTGGAAAGCGATTGAGGATGCGTCAAGCCGGATGTTGAGCGTGTTGAGCACGGCGCCAGCCATCGGGACCGCGAAATGCAGCTCGTTCATCGCCGGGATATTCGGCAGCATGGCCGCAACCGTATCGCCGCGGCCGATGTTTCGGCGCGCCAGGTAGGACGCAAAGCGCCGGCAGCGGGCATAGGTCTGCGCCCAGGTGAAGACGCGGCCCTCGTAGATGGTGCTGGTGTGATTGGGATAGACGGCGGCCGTGCGCGCCAGGAAGCTTAGTGGCGTCAGAGCCACGAAATTGGCGGGGGATTTCTCCAGGCCGATGCCGTACTGGTTTTGCGTTCCACCCATCGGTCACCTTCCAATCACATAACTAGAGGAATCCGATCGAGATCCACGGAAAGATCGCCACGATGATCAATCCGACCATCAACGCCAGCAGATAACCCCAGATCGGGCGAATGCCCTCGGCGGGGTCGACGCGTCCGATGGCGCACGCCGCATAATATCCCACTCCGAACGGCGGGGCGAACAATCCAATGCCCATGGCGAGGATAATGACCATGGCATAATGGACCTCGTGAACCCCAACCGCGCGTGCGATCGGAAACAGCAGCGGGCCGAACAGCACGATCGCCGGAATACCTTCAAGCACGCTGCCCAACACCGTGAAGGCCACGATCGATACCGCGATAAAGGTCGCCGAGCCGCCGGGCAGGCCGGTCATCGCGGCAGCCAGCGCGCGCGAAAATCCGGATTGGGTCAAGCCCCAGGCCATGCCCGTCGCGGTGCCGATGATCAGCAGGATCGCGCCCGACAGGCAAGCGGTTTCGATCAGCATCGGCATCAACCGCCGCCAGTCGAAATGGCGATAGATCAGGAGCCCGACAGCAAAGCCGTAAACGATCCCGATCGTCGAAACCTCGGTCGCTGTCGCAATCCCCTCAACCACGGCGGCGCGGATCACGAATGGCAGCGCCAGCGCGGGCAGGGCGATTACGAAGGTTCGGGCGATGTCGGAGCCGCTGGCGCGCTTGACGTGGCTCAGATCCTCGCCCCGATAGCGCCACCACACCAACCCCGACAGCGTGATCGCGAGCACCACCCCCGGCAACAACCCGCCGGTAAACAGCGCCGAGATCGAAACACCGGTCACCGAGCCGATGGTGATGAGAACAAGGCTCGGTGGGATGGTTTCGGTCTGGGCGCCGGTGGCGGCGAGGAGGGCGACGAGATCGCCTGGGCGGGCGCCGCGCTGCTTCATCTCCGGGAACAGCACCGGGGCCACCGCCGCCATATCCGCGGCCTTCGAGCCGGAGATGCCCGAGACGAGATACATCGCGCCGATCAGCACGTAATTGAGGCCGCCGCGCACATGGCCGAGCAGGCTTGCCAGAAAGGCCACCATCGCGCGCGCCATGCCCGCCATCTCGATCAGCAATCCGAGAAAGATGAACAGCGGCACCGCAAGCAGGATCAAATGGCTCATGCCTTCGTCCATGCGTCCGACCAGCACCATCAGCGGCGTGCGCGTGGTCAGCGCAAGGTATCCGAAAATCGCAAGTCCAAATGCAAACGCGATCGGTACGCCCGCAAAGACGCAAAAGCCGACCACACCAACAAAGAAAATGACCAGATTGAAGTTGCCGAGCGGACGCAGCCACGGCGCCGCCAGCCAGAAAACCGCGACCAACAGGACCACCGACAGTACCGCTCGCAGCACGAGCCTGGTATCGCCGACCCGCACCAGCCGCAGCAGCGCAAACAGTGCCATCAGGCAGACGCCGACCGGCAGCGCCGCCGCGCGCCAGGTATTGGAAATTTGCAGCGCCGGCGTGGTGATAAAACTTTCTTCGTAAGCGTACTGGTAAGCCGGCCCGATGATCAGAAGCAAAAAAGCGAGCGCAGCGCAGGTCGCCACGACATCGAGATAGGCCCGCATGGCGGGCTTCGCATTGGCGACGACGGCCGTCATCCGCATATGCTCGGAGCGACGGAATGCGACTACGCTTCCGAGCATCGCCAGCCAGAGGAACAGGATCGATGCCAGTTCGTCCGACCAGATCAACGGTCGTTGCAGCCCGTAACGTGAAACGACGCCTGCGAACAACGTAACGATCTCGGCAACGACCAGCAATGCCGCCGGAATCTCGACAAGCGTTCCGAGTTGGGTTTCAAGCATCGACGCAAGGGAACGGCGGCGAGGGGACACCATCTCGCCGGTCGCCGCCTGCGTCGCATCGGCGTGAGCCATCATCGTTCCCTGATAATCCCTGCTCCGTTGGATCGCCTGTTACGACAGTTTGCCGACGGACTTCTCCAGGATCGCCCACGCCTCCTCGCCGTATTTTCCCTTCCATTCGGAATAGAACCCGGCCGAGCGCAGTTTCTCGCGGAAAGCTGCGACATCCGGCTGATTGAAGATCAACCCCTTGCCAGCAAGGTCCTCGCGGACGGTCGCATTAAGCTTCTCGGTATCGGTGCGAGCCTTGAGCGCTGCGGCGTTGACATTCTTTTCCACGATCATCCGCACGTCGGCCGGCAGCGCTTCCAAGGCGCGGCGGTTGGCCAGGAACCAATAGCCGTCCCACATGTGGTTGGTCAGGGAACAGTACTTCTGCACCTCATACAGCTTCGCTGTGGAGATCAATGCCAGTGGATTTTCCTGACCTTCGACGATTTTGGTCTGCAGGGCCGAATAGACTTCGTTGAAATTGATCGAAGCAGGGGCCGCGTCAAACGCCTTGAACATCGAGGTCCACAGCGGCGACACCGGCACACGGATTTTGAAACCCTTGTAGTCGCCGGGCCGTTGATGGCCCTGGTCGAGGAGGTGGTCTGTCGGAAGCCATTGTCCCAAATCTTTTCGAACGCCACGATATTGGCCTTCGCAACTTCTCTGCGCACAAACGCCCCGAGATCGCCATCCATGGCTTTCCAGACCGTGGGATAGTCAGGAAAAGCAAAACCCATCCCGTT
>DASQOU010000163.1:0-3426 GCA_035644295.1 Bradyrhizobium sp. | reverse complement strand
CTGGTGATCGCCGAGGCGATCGCCGGACGGCGCGACGACATTTTTCTGGTCTCGAAGGTTCTGCCGAGCAACGCCTCGCGGCGCGGTACCATCACCGCATGCGAGCGTTCATTGGCGCGGCTGAACACCGACCGGCTCGATTGTTACCTGTTGCATTGGCGCGGTTCGTATCCGCTTGATGAAACCGTCGCCGCGTTCGAGGAACTGACCCGCGCCGGAAAAATCCGCAGCTGGGGCGTCAGCAATTTCGATACCGACGATCTCAACGAACTGCTGGCGGTCGCCGGCAAGGGCAAGATCGCCTGTAACCAGGTACTCTACCATTTGCAGGAGCGCGCGATCGAGCACGCGGTGATTCCGTGGTGCGAGCAGCACGGCGTTGCCGTGGTCGCCTATTCGCCGTTCGGTCACAATGATTTTCCGTCAACGCGCAGCAAGGCGGGGCAGTTGTTGCAGGCCATCGCCGACGCGCATGGCGCATCGTCGCGCCAGGTCGCCCTGAGTTTTCTGACGCGCCAGGCTTCCGTGTTCGCGATCCCAAAAGCCGCGAGCGAGGAGCACGCCGCCGACAACGCGGCAGCGGCAAATCTGACGCTTAGCGAAAACGAGGTCGCCGCGCTGGACAAGGCGTTTCCGCGCGGCCCAAAGCCGCGTAGCTTGCCGATGCTGTAGCGGACACGAAACTTAACGACGTGTTTCAATGGCTGCGTGGCAGGCCGCCGCACGCGATCATGCATATCGGCTGCCTGTTTTCAGACCTTGTGAACGACACGCAATTGTCGTTTTTTGGATACTCGCCAGATTCGATCATCGCCTACGAGCTTTCAATTGTGACTCCGCCACCCGCCGCAGCCGCCAGGCTGGACAGCGCACCACTGCCGTTGCCCGAAAAGAAACCCGCCACACGCACCGCACCCGCGCGGGCCGACCGGCCGTTCCGGGGCATCGCGCTGATCCTCGCTTCGACGGTATTTCTCGGCGCCTCCGATGTCACCGCGAAGTATCTGTCGGCGGCGCTGCCGTCGATCGAGATTGCGTGGATTCGATTCCTGGTCTTCGCGTTGATCATGTCGCCGGCGATGGTGCCGGGTTCGCCGCTGTATGCCTTGCGCTCGCGGCGGCCCGGATTGCAGGCGATGCGCGGCGTCGCGCTGCTGGGGTCTTCGCTGTTCTTCATCTCCGGCTTGCGGTTTCTTCCGATCGCAGAGGCCTCCGCTACCGGTTTCGTCGCGCCACTGTTTGTCACGGCGCTGTCGATTGTTTTTCTCGGCGAGACCGTCGGCGTACGGCGTTGGCTTGCGACCGCGGTCGGGTTGATCGGCGTGCTGATCATCCTGCGGCCGGGCACCGGCGCATTTCATCCCGCCGCGTTTTTCCCGATCGTCTCGGCGCTGGCCTGGGCCTGCACATTGATCATGACGCGCATGATGAGCGGAAGGGATCACGCCATCACCACCATGACCTATTCGTCGATCGTGGGCGTTTGCATCTTGTCGGCGCTTGTCCCGTTCGTTTGGGTCGCGCCAAGCTGGCACGATATTATGTTCGGCATCTTCATCGGCCTTGCCTCGACCGCCGGGCAGTGGATCGTCGTTCTCGCCTTTCGTTACGCCGATGCCTCCGTGCTCGCACCGTTTTCGTATACCCAATTGCTGTGGGTCAGCATCCTCGGTTTCGTGGTCTTCGGTGAAGTGCCTGACATCTGGACCGTGACCGGCGCGGTATTCATCGTCGGCAGCGGTCTCTATACCGCGCACCGCGAGCGGGTGCGGCGGTCGCAGCTGTTGGCGCTGCCGTCCGAGCTGTCTCCCAACGCCTGATCGCAGCAACGACGGCTCCAGGCCGGTCCCCTCGGCGACATCATCTCACGTTGACGTGACGCGAAAAACGCACGGCGTTCGATTGCGCTGCCATTGTCATGTCGTCGAATGACGCTCATCTCCCTCAAGCCGGGATCCGTCATTGGAGATCGTGACATGCGCCTGCCAATCATTCCGCCCACAAACCTGAATGCCGAACAGAAACCGCTTTATGACGATATGCGGGAGGGGATCGCCAGGAATTTTCAGGGCTTCATCAATGTCCGGGACGACGGTGCGCTGCTCGGTCCGTGGAATCCGTGGATTCACGAGCCGCAATTCGGCAAGCCGGTCTGGGAACTGACAAAGGCGATGGTGACAAAGCCGTCGCTGCCGCCGGCGGTGCGCGAGGTCGCCATTCTGGTGACGGGCGCGCATTTCCGTTCGGCCTATGAGCTTTATGCCCACGTCATCGTCGCGGAGCACCGGGGACTGTCCGACGAGAAGCTGGCGACCATCGTAGCCGGCCAGCGTCCGACGGACCTGTCACGGCCAGAGGCGGTGGCCTACGATTTTGCCTCCGCGCTCGTCGGCGGCGGCGTTCTGCCGGAACTGACCTATCGCGCGGCGGTCGAGCAGTTTGGCGCGCATGGGGCGGCGGAACTGTCCTATCTGGTCGGACTGTATTGTCTGGTGTCGGTGACCTTGAATACGTTCGATGTCCCGGTGCCAGAGTCCTGAGAACGCGACGCCCGTCGGTCGCAGCCAACGTTGTTCGGCGCACGTTACATGGGGCGAACCGCCGTGATATGAGAGCGGACAATAACGTACCGCGGGGGACGCCAATGCGCGCTGCCATTTTCAGGAACGGCGAGATCGTCGTCGATACGCTGCCCGAGCCGAAGCCGGGCGCGGGACAGGTGCTGGTGAAGACGCTGGCCTGCGGCATCTGCGGCTCCGACCTGCACGCGCGCAAGCACGCCCATCGCATGGTCGAAATGGCGCGGCATTTCCCCGGCCGCAAACCGATGGACCTCACCCGCGATGTCGTGTTCGGCCATGAATTCTGCTGCGAGATCCTCGATTACGGGGCGGCCACGCAGCGCAAGCTGAAAGCCGGCACCCGGGTATGCTCGCTCCCCGCGCTGCTGACATCGGATGGCCTGGAGGGCATCGGCTATTCCAACGACAATGTCGGCGGCTATGCCGAGCGCATGCTGCTCAGCGAGGCGCTGCTGTTGGAGGTGCCCAACGGACTTGCGGCGGAGCATGCAGCACTCACCGAACCGCTGGCGGTCGGCATCCATGCCGTCGCCAAGGCAGATGTGCGCGGCGATGAGGTGCCGCTGGTGATCGGCTGCGGCCCGGTGGGATTAGCTGTCATCGCGGCGCTGAAGTTGAAGGGGCTGCACCCGATCGTCGCCGCGGATTATTCGCCGGCGCGCCGCGCATTGGCGCAGAGGCTGGGCGCCGACATCGTCGTCGATCCCGCGCGCACGCAGCCTTATGCGACCTGGGCCGAGCACGCCGCGATGTCGCCGGAACAGAAAGCCGCGCGCCCGCCGCTGCAGGCGTGGCGGCCCGCGCTCAAGCCGGCGCTGATTTTCGAATGCGTCGGGATCCCCGG
>DASQOU010000162.1:0-3769 GCA_035644295.1 Bradyrhizobium sp. | reverse complement strand
CCAAACGCGATTTGATGATCAAGGAGGCGTTCGAAATTGCTGCGAAGGAATTCGGATATATCCCGTTGCATCAGCAGGCCCTGGCGTGGGGCGTGTCGAAGAAAGTAAGCTTGACGCAGCGTGCGGATAATCAAATCCTGTTCTATTGGGCCACCAAACAAGAAGAGTAGACAGCCTCGTCACAAGTCCCGGTGGCTTCATGCTTCCGGGACTTTTCGTTTCAGGCTGACAACGACGTCCGCCACGCCAGAAGCAAAGTGAAAGGATCACATGCTCGCTTTCACTCTTCGCCGCGCCATCCAGGCCATTGGCGTCATGATCGCGGTCGGGATCATCTCGTTTTCGATGTTCCGGTTCGCCGGCGATCCGGTCAACCAGATCGTTTCGCTGGACACCTCGGCTGCCGAGCGCGCCGAAGTCCGGAAATCGCTCGGCCTTGACGATCCCGTGGCGCTGCAGTTCGTCCGATATCTCGGTAATGCGGTGCAGTTCAAGTTCGGGGTCTCCTACCAGTTCCGCCAGCCGGTCGCGAGCCTGCTAGCGGAGCGGATGCCGGCGACGCTGGAGCTCGCGATCTGCGCCACCATATTGGCGATGGTGTTCGGCATATTGATGGGGGTCTATTCGGCGCTGCGACGGGACACCGTGTTTGCCAAAATACTCCAGGCGGTGTCGCTGATCGGAATCTCGCTGCCGACCTTCCTGATCGGGATTCTCCTGATCTACCTGTTCGCCGTGATCTTGGGCTGGCTGCCGTCGTTCGGCCGCGGCGACGTGGTGCGGATCGGCTGGTGGAGCACCGGGCTGCTCACGGTCTCCGGCCTCAAGGCCCTGATCATGCCCTCGATCACGCTCGGCCTGTTCCAGATGACATTGATCATGCGGCTGGTGCGGGCGGAGATGCTTGAGGTCCTCCGAACGGACTACATTCGCTTTGCGCGGGCGCGCGGATTGACCACACGCGCCATCCATTTCGGTCACGCGCTCAAGAATACCCTGGTTCCCGTTATCACCGTCGCCGGACTGCAGTTTGGCTCGGTTATTGCATTTGCGATTATCACAGAAACCGTGTTCCAGTGGCCGGGCATGGGATTGCTGTTCCTGCAGGCGGTACAAAACGTGGATATTCCGATCATGGCGGCCTACCTGCTGATGGTGTCGCTGATCTTCGTCACCATCAATCTCGTGGTCGATATTCTCTATACGGTGGTCGATCCGCGCCTGCGCTCGACCATCGGCCGCCCAAGCTGAACGTGAGACCTTCATGAGCGAAGTCGCCCTCTCACACAAAGCCGATCCGAGCGCGCCGCCTGCGCACTCGCTGCCGGGTGGCCGGTTCAGGCGCGCCATCGAAAGCGATCTGCTCTACTCTTTTCGTCGCTCCCGGCTCACCATGGTTGCGGCCACCATAACCGTCCTGTTTTTTCTGCTCGCGATCTTCGCGTCGGTTCTTGCGGTGCAGAATCCGTTCGATCCGGCGCAGCTTCAACTGATGAATTCGCGGATCTCCCCGCTGTGGACCGCCGACGGCCAAAGCCCGTTCCTGCTCGGCACCGACGAGCAGGGCCGCGACGTGTTTTCCGCCATTCTCTATGGCTTGCGTATTTCGCTTGCCGTCGGTGTTCTCGGCGTATTGTTCTCAGGCACACTCGGCATCGTTCTTGGACTTGTCGCCGGTTATGTCGGCGGCGCCGTCGACGGGTTGATCATGCGTATCGCCGATGTGCAGCTTACCTTCCCTGCTATCTTGATCGCGCTGCTCATCAACGGCGTCGTCAAGTCGGTGTTCGGCAACCGCCTCGACGCCATGAGCACGCTGGCGGTGCTGGTGTTTGCGATCGGATTGAGTTTTTGGGTGCAATACGCCCGCACCGTACGCGGCTCGGTGATGGTAGAGAAGAACAAGGACTACGTGGCCGCGGCGCAGTTGATCGGTCTGCCCGCCCCCGTGATCATGCTGCGTCACGTGCTGCCCAATGCGATGGGGCCGATCCTGGTGATCGCCACCATCAACCTCGCACTCGCGATCATCACCGAAGCGACGTTGTCGTTTCTTGGAGCCGGCATGCCCGACACCATGCCCTCGCTCGGTACGCTGATCCGGATCGGCAACAATTATCTGTTTGCCGGCGAATGGTGGATCGTCGCCTTCCCGGGCTTCGCCCTCGCGGCGCTGATCCTCTCCATCAACCTGCTCGGCGACTGGCTGCGCGACGCGCTCAATCCGAAACTCCGATGAGAAGCGCCGCCATTCGCAGGTCTCGAACCGCATGACCGTACCAGTTCTATCCGTACGGAATCTTCAGGTGGAATTCGCCACCCGTCGCAGCACGCTCCGCGCCATCGACGGAATTTCCTTTGACATCGCCAAGGGAGAAGTGCTGGGCGTGGTCGGTGAATCCGGCGCCGGAAAATCCGTCACTGGTCTTGCCGTGATCGGCCTGATCGATCCGCCGGGCCGCATCACCGGTGGCGAGATTTATCTGTCGGGCATGCGGATCGACAATCTGCCGCCGGAAGAGCTGCGCCGCGTCAGGGGCAAACGCATCGGCATGATTTTTCAGGATCCGCTCACCAGCCTCAATCCGCTGTACCGGATTGGCGATCAGCTCGTCGAAACCATCAAAACCCACACCAATCTCTCGGAGCAGGCCGCGCGCAAGCGCGCCGTCGATCTGTTGGCCGAGGTCGGCATTCCCGCCCCTGAAAAACGCGTCGACGCCTATCCGCATGAATTCTCCGGCGGCATGCGCCAGCGCGTCGTGATCGCGCTCGCGATTTGCGCCGAACCGGAATTGATCATCGCCGACGAGCCCACCACGGCGCTCGACGTCTCGGTGCAGGCGCAGATCATCTCGTTGATCAAACGGCTGGGGCGAGACCACGGCACGGCGGTGATGCTTGTGACCCACGATATGGGCGTTATCGCCGAGACATCCGATCGCGTTGCGGTGATGTATTCCGGCCGCGTCGCCGAAATCGGCCCTGTACAGGACGTCGTGCGAAACCCGCTACATCCCTATGCCAAGGGCTTGATGGGCGCGATCCCGACGCTCTCGGGCGACGCCGCGCGCCTGGTCCAGATTCCCGGTTCGATGCCGCGGCTCTCGGCAATTCCGCCGGGCTGCTCGTTCAACCCGCGCTGCGGATTCGCGTTTGACCGCTGCCGGGTCGAGCGGCCGGAGCCGATCCGGCATGGCGCCCAAGCCGTGGCCTGCCATCTCTATGACGCCGCCGCGAAGGAAACCGCGGCATGACCGCCCCGCCCTTTGTCGACGTCAGAAAGCTGCGTCGCGTGTTCGACGTCTCGAAGCCGTGGCTGAACCGGGTGCTTGAAGGCGGCCATCTGGAGTTCCTGAAAGCGGTCGACGGTGTCACCTTCGACATCGCCAAGGGCGAGACTTTTGCCCTCGTCGGCGAATCCGGCTCCGGCAAGACCACCGTCGCCCGAATGGTCGTCGGGCTGCTACCGCCGAGTTCAGGCGAAGTCGTCATCGACGGCGTTTCGATGAGCGACCCCAGACAGTTGCAGGCTCGCCAGCATTTGCGCCGCCGCATCCAGATGATTTTCCAGGATCCCTATGCGAGCCTCAACCCGCGCTTTCGGGTCGATGCCATTGTCGCCGAGCCGATCCGCGCTTTCGATCTGCTGCAAGGCGAGCGCAATATTCAGGCGCGGGTCGGCGAACTCTTGAACCTGGTCGGCCTGCACGCCGATGACGGCTGGAAATATCCGCATGAATTTTCCGGCGGGCAGCGGCAGAGGATC